>CAZGBQ010000043.1:2865-21927 GCA_964524045.1 uncultured Acidobacteriaceae bacterium | reverse complement strand
TAGCGGAAGTCGCGGTCCTTTTCGAGCAGCTTGGTGATAATTTCCTCGAGCTTCGCAGGAAGCTGGCGGTTGAGCTTGGTGACGGCCACCGGCTCGCGATTGAGAATGGCGTCGAAGATTACCGCGGAAGTCTCGCCGCCAAACGCGGGGCGTACCGCGGCCATCTCGTAGAGAACCGCACCCAGGCTAAAGAGATCAGTGCGAGCGTCGAGGTCGGCGCCGCGGGCTTGTTCGGGAGACATGTACGCAATAGTTCCGAGCGCGGTGCCTGGGCTCGTGAGATGCAGAGGATCTGCGCTGCGGGTAGCAAGCGTCTCGCCCTCGCACGCGACCCGTTCGGCGGCGGCGACCTTGGCCAGGCCGAAGTCGAGGATTTTCACGTGATCGCGCGCAGTGACAAAAACGTTCGCGGGCTTGATGTCGCGATGAATAATCCCTTTGGCATGGGCGGCATCCAGCGCGTCGGCGATTTCGATGGCGAGATCGAGGAACTGTTCCATTGGCAGCGGCTGGGCGGAGATGATCTGGCGGAGAGTTTTGCCTACGAGGCACTCCATGACAATGAAGGAGCGACCCTGATGTTCCCCGATTTCATGAATGGTGCAGATATTGGGGTGGTTGAGAGCAGAGGCGGCACGCGCCTCACGGCGAAAGCGTTCCAGGGACAGCGGATCGTGCATCAAGTCTTCTGGAAGAAACTTCAGGGCCACGGATCGCCCCAGCGAAGTGTCTTCCGCACGGTACACAACACCCATGCCTCCGCCGCCGAGCTTTTCCACGATGCGGTAATGGGAGACTGTCTGATCGATGAGTGATTGCGGTTCCAATCTCGTCCGCCATCTTAGGGTGCGTAGCGGGACAAGTCAATCAATGCGGGGCTGACGGATCGCCAGATTACTTGCGGTCTATTCGTTCGTCGAGAAGCAGAATCGTGCGGTAAAGAACTTCCGCGCCATTTGCAATGTCTTGCCAGGAGGTAAATTCCTTCGGTGAGTGGCTGATGCCATCGCGGCTGGGCACGAAGATCATGGCCATGGGCGCAATTCTGGCAATGTTCTGCGAGTCCTGACCGGCGCGGCTCGGAAGATCCGTCGTGGCCAAACCCATTGCTTTTGCGGCTTCACGAATGGCGTTCTGCATCGCAGGGTCTGCTTGTGCGGGATCGACATCGTCCAAGACCCTGCAACTGGTCTGGACGTTCTCTTCCTTGTCCGTTTGTTTGAATCTTTCCTCAATGTGCCCCCACATGCGGTCAATTTTCGCGGAATCCAGATCGCGCAGTTCGACGGGAAACTCCGCGTGGCCCGGGATGACGTTAGGGGCCCCGGGCTCAGCCTTCATATAGCCGACGGTGCCGACTTGCCCTCCCGTTTCGGCCCGGACTACGTCGCGAACTGCGAGCACGTCCTTGGAAGCCGCGGCCAAGGCATCTTTCCTGCGATTCATGGGCGTTGTGCCAGCGTGGTTCGCGAACCCGGTAACTGCGCAGCCCCATCTCCTGACTCCGACGATGCCTTGCACCACGCCGATCGGGACTTTGCTCTCGTCGAGCGTGGGTCCTTGTTCGACGTGCAATTCCAGAAAGCCTGCCAGAGCTCCACGCGGGATGCGCGCATCGGCAAAATGCGCCGGATCCTGACCGTAGCGGCGCAGCCAATCCGCGAGCGTCAGGCCCTGTTCGTCCTTGCGGTCGAGAATTTCAGGCCCCAGCAGCCCAGACACGACGCCCGAGCCCAACGTGCCCAAAGCGAAATGATTGCCCTCTTCATTGGCCCAAATTACGGCCTCCAGCGGGTGGCGAGTTTTGACGTTATGGTCGTTGAGGGCGCGCATCACTTCGATCGCGCCCATGCTTCCCACGTCGCCATCGAAGTTTCCGCCGTGCAGCACCGAGTCAATGTGCGAACCGAAGAGCAGAGTTGGCAAGCTCTCAGAGCCCGCGCGACGGCCGATAGATTTCCCGCCGGATCAACGCGCACTTGTAGACCTGCTTGCTTCATTAGACCGCTGACGTATTCGCGCGCGGCCAAATCCGTTTCGGAAAACCCGATGCGTGTGACGCCGCCTTCGGGATTGCGGCCGAACTCGCTCAATTTCTCCAGCGTGCTTTGCAGGCGTTGCGAGTCGACATGAAACTTTGCAGCGTTGGTTGCCTGTGCTTGCACAAAAGGCGGGATGAAGGAGACGGCGCACAGAATCACCAGGAGAATTGCAAGAACCAGGGACAGAGCCACCACGGGAAGGTGCGGTACAGCTTTCTTCGCTTCGTGTAAGCACATAACGTTTCACCTTTCCGTCGTTGGGATCACCGGGTGGATTGTCCAGACGATATCAGACGCGCCGTTTCGCAGAAAGGCCGCTTGTTTCCAATTCTCAAGGGAGCCCTTGTAAAACTCTGGTGCAACATGATCAGGCCAATTTCCATCTCAAAGAGCTCCTTATTTCTTGGCGGGGCGGTAGAGAATGACGCGAACTCTTTCGAGAGTAATCAGGCCGCCGTCAACCATTTCATCGAGCCGGGGAAGAATCTGCTCAATACGTTCGTTGGACTCGATAACTTCGAGAACGATGGGTAAGTCTTGCGAGAGGCGAAGAATCTTATCCGTATGATACACGCTCGAACCGCCATAGCCAGCGACTCCGCGAAGAACTGTGGCGCCGGAAAAGCCTTCTTTGCGCAGCATTTCGACGATGGCTTCGTGGAGCGGCTTGCCGTGCCACTTGTCGGACTCGCCGATGTGGATGCGCATTAGCGTGCGCTCGCCTTCGAATTTTTGGTGCGGCATGTCGTCTCCTAGTCCAAATCCCGGAGAGATTTCTTGCTCGCCTCCTCAACGTTAGGCAGGCCCGAAATGGCGAATGGCCGTTCGACATGCTCAAAGCTTGTTGGCTAGGTGGATTCCGGCTACAGAAAGAAGCAGGCCAGCCGCAACGCTTGCGCCAACATAGGCCAAAGCACGCAGCCATTCGCCGTCTTCCAGCATTTTGGCTGTTTCCCAGCCAAAGCTGGAGAAAGTTGTGTAGCCGCCGAAGAAGCCTACAGCAATGGCTACGCGCCAGTCTGATGAAATCACCAAACGGTTCAGAGTGAATTGCCCGATCAGGCCGAGAAAGAAGCAGCCCGTCAGATTGATGAGCAACGTCCCATAGGGAAAAGTGCCGGCCACGCGGACTTGCACGAGGCCTTGCAGGCCGTAGCGTGCAAGTGTGCCGGCGGCGCCAAAGATGGCAATCAAAGCAAGACGCAAAGCTTCTCCATTCTGCAAGTCTGCCTCGTGCGACTGGATTGCTCAAGGCTCCTTGAAGGCCTAACAAAAAAAACTCCTGGAGCCAAAAGCCCCGAAAGCATCGAGGCAGGCTTGCCAGGAGTCATCAGAGCCGATTCGTCGCGCAAAACGGCCCGCTTACGGCGAACTCCATCGCCTTTGAGATGTGGTCCTAGTTTAGCAGCTTCCTCTACTGAAATCCTTTCAGTAGTGGAATCGGTAGCGCAGCTGGAGAAAAATCTCGCGCGGCTTAAGGTAGTGCGTGCCCCCGAACGTGAAGCTGTTATCGAGCAGCACACGTCGATTGGCAACATTGGTGGACTGAAGGTTGACGGAGAACCGTTCGCCAAACTGTTTGCCGAGTGAAAGATCGAATGTCGTATGCGGCGGGAGATGATCGCCAGGGCGCGACGGATCACCATTAGTGAACCCGGATGCGTACGAGATGTCCGTAGAAGCATAAGCACGCCACGGCAGGCTGAACTGACCGCCGATGTGCAGCGTGTTGCGCTGGTCATGGTCGAGCAAGCCGCAATCGGCGCTGAACGAAAAATCGGTCAGGCCGCCGTTGATGCCGCCGCACCCAAGGGCGAGCTGATTCGAGTACGTGAGGTAAACCTGGCCGCGATTATGAATCCGTGGTGAGCGAAGCGTAAGCTCCCAGCCATTGATGCGCGCGCCCTGAAGTGTGATGGGGAAGAAGAGATCGGAATTGTTGAAATTGTTGTGGTCGAAGAAGTTTTTGGCGCGCGTGAGAAAGTTATCTGCATCGAGCGTCCAGCCGCGAAACGGAATCGTGACGCCGAATTGATGCTCTTCGTCGCGCTCGCCGTGAAGCGGGATGAATCCAAGGTTTTGGTTGCTGGCGGCCTGCAAGAGGGGACCTGAGACAGTCAGCAAAGGCGGAGCTTGGTAGAAATGGCCGTAGAAGGCGCGGAAGACCCAATTGAGCCGGGGAATGCGTAGCGAAGCTCCGAAACGAGGGCTGACGGCGTTTTCCACGCCGCCGCCTGAAAAGTGAGTTTCGCGCAGACCGGCATTCAATGTGAGCCAGGATGCCAGTTTAAGTTGGTCCTCAACAAAAACTGCCGCCTGGCTTCCAGTAGGATTATCGACTTCGGAAAGCGTGGTGCCCTGGCAAGCGGTTTGCGTTTGGTCGTGGCACACCAGGTCAAAAGTTTGCTGATCCTGCTGCGCGAAGCCGTAGAGTCCCGCGCGCAGGTTGTTACGCTTCGCGACCCAGGACAGCGTGGCCTGGCCTCCGGAGTAATTTGAAGAACGATGTTGCGTCGCGGAAGTGGGGAAGTCCTGAGGGACGCTCTCGTAGTTCGCGCGATTGTGATGGAAAAAGGGTGAAACGGTGAGCATCAGCCCTGGGTTGAGTGTTCGCACCCAGGAGAACGCTGCGAAGGAATCGCTTTCGCCGTTGGCGTCACGTAGAAACTGACTGGCAGGCACGTTTGATGGATCGCCCGGAACGAACGGAACTTGATAGAAATCACGGCGCGATTGAGCGACGAAGCGAAGTTGGTCCTGCGAGGATGCGTTATAGATAAGCGAAGTGAAACCGCCGAAGCCGTTGCCTGCGTCGTGCAGAACTGCAGCGGTGGGCGGATCGAGGCCAAGGTTGGTGCGGTTGCCGTTGAGGCTTCCATAATAAGCAAGGCGGCTGGAATGCCCGCCGAAGTTGAGCTGATCGTCCGTTTGATAAAAATTGCCGGCGGAGAGAATCAGTTCCGCTTCGTTGTTGCGTTCGAATCCCGTGCGCGGGGCGACGTTGAAAACACCATATGTTCGATCACCGTAATCTGCGGAATAGCTGCCCCGCTGAATTTCAAGCGCGTCGATGTCTTTCGGATCGATTTGCGGACCGAGATTGCTCGCAATGTTGGTGTTGGGGATGGGCACGCCATCGATCAGCCAACTCACTTGATGCCCGCCGCGAATGTGGAGCTGATCGTGCGTAAAGTAGGAGCCAGGGACGAAATCGGTGACCATGGCAAGGCTGTTGGAGCGCGAGGCGCCCGGTGTTTCTTGGATCTGCACGCGGTCCACGAGGCTTGCGGGTGTGACCGTTTCGGTTTGTGCCGCGCTGGCGGAAACCGTGACGGACTGACTTTGCGAGGGCAGGCGCAATTCGAAATGCAGAATCGGCGCCGTGCCGGAAAGCACGGTTACGGATTGCGGCTCAGCGACGAAATTGGAATCCGCGATGCTGATTGTGTATTCGCCGAGAGGCACCGCGTCGAAATGGAACTCGCCCGCATCGTCGGTCTGCCCCGTTTGCGAGTAGTCCGAATTGCGCGCTTTGAGTGTCACAGTGACATTTGGAACCGGACGATGTTGCGGATCGTGAACGATGCCACGGATACTGCCAAAAACAGTTGCCAGCGCGCTGCTAGTTACGAACAAAAAAACAGCGAAAAACCAAATACGCCGCATGGAATGCCTTTCTCCTGAAAGGGATGGATCGCGCGAACGCCGGTTCGCGCTTTGAGTGAATCAGCGGATGGGAGAAGTTGGCCGCGGCTCAGGCGGCCATCGCAGAAAAGCGAGGAGGGGGAGAAAGAGGTTCGATCGACCGCAATTCATTCCGTGTCGATGAGCTCGTAATGAGCGTATTCGCATCGGAAGGTGCAAACACAACCACTACAGGAGGCAACACAAACAACACCGGCGCGATTGCGGCCCGGTCCGCATGATCACAACACGACATCTTGCACATGGACATGCCAGGCATTTGATGGTCGCACTCCATCGGATTTTCCGAGGAAGCGCGTGAAGGCGCCTGGTGATGATGCCCATGAATCGGGCATTGGCCCGTGGTGTTGCAGCAAGCGGAGGAGTAGAGAGTCCAGCCCGCAGCGCCGAGCGGCGCATGGAGCAGCACAACCGCGAGCAAGCAGAGGGTCGCGAAGAGCGACCGGCGACGATTTTCAATGCGCGTGCTCATGCGAGCCACAAACTCTCATACATCATACGCTAAAAGCAGATTTGCAACAGCACTCCCCGAGGTGCACGGTGTGTCCTGCAAAAAGATGAGCAAGGGCCGAAATTCTTGACTTGGCGTGCTGTGCGTCGCAGACTCGGAGCATGGCTCACGACTACAGCATTTATATTCGCTTTGATTTTGGGGCGGACGAGGAAAAGGCGCAGCAAGCGCGGCATAAACTCGATGGTTGGCGGCAAGCGTTCCGCCTGGACAAGCGCTTGCAATACAAGATGGACCGGCAGGACGAAGCGGCGGAAGCCGAAGCGGTGAAAGCATCCGCCGTCGAGAAACCGGCTCCGGCAGAAAAATCAAAAGGAAAGACCGCGGCGAAAGGCGCTTCCAAAGCGGCGGGCAAATCCGGCGAACCGGTAAGCGAAAGGCCTGAAGCGATCGCGAATGGCAAAGTTGGGCTCCTGGTGCGCCTGTATTTTTCCTCGCACGAAAAGCTTTCCGAGCAGCGCTGGTTGGCGCGCATTCCTTCCGAAGAACCGTTCAAGAGCGCCTCGCCAATAGTCATTCATCAAGGCGACGCAGATTTCGAGTCGACCAACAGCCAATTCGAATCGCTTTCCTGAAGAGGCAACGTGGGTGCAGCTAAGGGGCTTGAGGCCAATATGGCCGCATGCCAGTGATCGCTTGGTGAGGACGACAAGACCAATTTGGACCGGCCGACGCAGAAATCCGGTATAATGGACTCCCGCTGAGGCGCAATCCCCGACTCCAACACGAGGACGGTACGAATGGCGCTCCATACGCGCGTCAAGCTGGCAAAGATTGACACCCTTAAGGCGCAAGACCTCGATCACGAAACCATCACTCGCATCTACCGCACGATGTACCTTTCACGGCGGCTCGACGACCGCGAAATCCAACTGAAGCGCCAGAACAAGATTTATTTCCAGATTTCGAGCGCGGGACACGAAGCCGTCTGCGCAGTCATGGGGTTGCTTTTGCGTCCCGGCGTGGATTGGCTGTTTCCGTACTACCGCGATCGCGCGCTTTGCCTGATGCTCGGAGTCACTCCTCTCGAGACGTTGCTGGCGGGTGTTGGAGCGAAAGATGATCCCAGCTCCGGCGGGCGGCAAATGCCGTCGCACTGGGGCCAGCCGCGGCTCAACATCGTCAGCAAGTCTTCCTGCACCGGAACGCAGTTTTTGCACGCTGTGGGCGCAGCGGAAGCTACGCAGTATTACGCAGGCCGCAGCAAGGCGCTGGCCCAGGCCAAGAATGCCCCGTTGGGCAAGTATGTGCGCCACGAGAGCGATGAGATTGTGTATGTCTCGGGTGGCGATGGAGCGACCAGCGAAGGCGAGTTTTGGGAATCGCTGAACGTCGCGTGCGCGAAAAAACTTCCGTTACTGTATCTCATTGAAGACAACGGTTACGCCATTTCCGTGCCCATTGAAGTGCAAACCGCGGGCGGCAGTATTTCGACATTGGTGAAGAGCTTTCCCGGCCTGCATGTTGCGGAATGTGATGGCACGGATCCATTCGAAAGCTACGCGGTTTGCAAGGAAGCTGTGCAGTACTGCCGCGAGCGCTCCGGTCCGGCGCTGATTCACGCTCAGGTGACGCGGCCGTACTCGCATTCGCTGTCCGACGACGAAAAGCTGTACAAGTCGCCCGACGAGCGCGAAGAAGAGGCGCGCCGCGACCCCATCTCCAAAATGGCGCTCCTTTTGGTGCGTGAAGGAGTGCTGGACCAAAAGCAGATCGAGCGGCTCGAAGCGGAAGTGGACGACGAAGTCCGCATAGCCGCCGATGAAGCTCTTCTGGCAGAGCAGCCATCGATAGATTCCGTTCACGCCAACGTGTATTCGCCGGAAATCGATCCGGCTTCCTCGGCATTCGAAGCGCAGCCCCACTTTCACGGCGCCCCCAAAACCATGGTGGAAACAGTAGCGAACACGCTTTCCGAAGAAATGGCGCGCGACGAACGCGTTACGATTTTTGGCGAAGATGTCGCCGACGCCAGCCGTGAAGAAAACTTGAAACACGTGAAGGGCAAGGGCGGCGTTTTCAAAGCGACTTCAGGATTGCAGCGCAAATACGGCCACGACCGTGTATTCAACACGCCCTTGGCGGAAGCGAGCATTGTCGGGCGCGCGATTGGGATGGCCGTCCGCGGACTCAAGCCCGTCGCGGAGATTCAGTTCTTCGACTACATCTGGCCGGCGATGATGCAGATTCGCGACGAATTGTGCGTCATGCGCTGGCGTTCGAACGGCGCGTTCAAGGCGCCCGTGGTGCTGCGCGTGCCTATCGGCGGCTACCTAACCGGCGGTGGCGTGTACCACAGCCAGAGTGGCGAATCGATTTTTACGCATTGCCCGGGGCTGCGCGTGGTGATGCCTTCGACGGCACTCGATGTAGCGGGCCTGTTGCGCACGGCCATTCGCTGCGACGATCCGGTGATGTTCCTCGAGCACAAGCATCTCTACCGGCAGCCGTACAACCGCTCGGAAAATCCTGGGCCCGACTTTACGATTCCCTTTGGCAAGGCGCGCGTGGTGAAGGAAGGCAACGATTTGAGCATTATCACCTACGGGGCGGTGGTGCATCGCGCGGAAGTTGCCGCTGCACAATTGCACCGCGAAAACATCAATGTGGAAATCATCGATCTGCGCTCGCTTTCTCCTTACGATTGGGAAGCGATCTGCGCCACAGTTCGCAAGACCCACCGCGTCCTCGTTGCCTACGAAGACATGCTGAGCTGGGGCTACGGCGCGGAAATCGCCGCACGCATTGCCGACGAATTATTCGAGGAATTGGACGCCCCCGTGAAGCGTGTTGCCGCCATGGATACATTCTGTGCCTACCAGCCAAAACTGGAGGACGTGATTCTGCCGCAGGTCGGCCACATTACCGCCGCCGTGAAACAGCTTTTGGAGTACTGAACCCGCCTGGTTTACACTGGCGCCCTAGGAAACTCTTTACGCACTATTTGCGTATCTATCGGTAGAACGCAAGAGATGCGCTGTGGAGGGTGATTCCATGATTTGCCCGAATTGCCAGAAAGACATCGCCATTGGTTCGAAGTTCTGCTACAACTGCGGTGCCAAGCAGCAGGAAAACGCGGCTTCTGGCGCTCCTCCTCCGGCTTATTCCGGGCGTAAGAGACTCGTTCGTTCGACCAATGACAAGAAGATCGCAGGCGTTGCCGCTGGACTGGCCGACTATTTCGACCTCGACCCGACGATCATCCGGGTTGTTTGGGTGCTAGCCTTTTTCTGCGCGGGGACTGGCGCGCTGGCTTACATGATTCTTTGGATGGTTTTGCCCCAAGGTCTGACCGGAGTTGCCACTCCTTCTGCAACGGCAGCTTCTTAGCAGCTATTCACAAGTTCAGTTTTGAATGCCCATCTGCGTCAGGAAGAACGCGTAATCAAACGCGTTATCCTTAAGGCGATCGTACCGCCCGGAAGCGCCGCCATGTCCGCCGGGTTCCATTTTCACTTTGAAGATGAGCAGGTTGTGGTCCGTGCGAAGCGCGCGCATCTTCGCCACGTACTTCGCAGGCTCCCAGTACATCACCTGGCTGTCGTTGAAAGAAGTTCGCACCAGAATATTAGGGTATTTCTTGTTCTCGAGGTTGTCGTACGGCGAATACGTGATCATGTAATCGAACGCCGGCTTTTCTTTCGGATTGCCCCATTCCTCGAACTCGCCCACCGTCAGTGGAAGCGTCTCATCGAGCATTGTGTTCATCACGTCCACAAACGGAACACCGACCAGGGCTGCATGAAACAGATCCGGCCGCATGTTCAGCACCGCGCCCATCAGCAGCCCGCCAGCGCTCCAGCCTGCGATGGCCATCCGGTCTTTTGAGCCGTACCCCTGCGCCACCAGGTACTCCCCGCACGCGATGAAGTCCGTGAACGTGTTTTTCTTGTGCATCATGCGGCCATCGTCGTGCCAGGCCTTGCCCATTTCTCCTCCGCCGCGAATGTGCGCCACTGCGGCGACGACACCGCGATCCACCATACTGAACAAATTCGAGTTGAACCCGATGTCGGACGGGATGCCGTACGAGCCGTATCCGGTGAGGTAAATCGGCCCTTTACCATCCAGCTTAGCGCCTTTCAAGTGGAGCACCGAAATCGGAATCTTTACGCCATCGGAAGCGGTCGCGTAGATTCTCTCCACCTGATAGCGCGTCCGGTCGTAGCCGCCGGGCACTTCTTTTTGCTTCAGCAGGGTAGACGCGCCGCTGGCCATGTCGTATTCGAACACGGATTGCGGCGTGATGAACGACTGGTAGCCGTAACGAAACTTCGTCGTGTCAAACTCACGATTGACGTAGGAATAGCTCACGTAGGCGGGCTCAGGGAACTCGATGTGCTTGCATTCGTTGGTCCGCAAATCGCAGACGCGAATTTGTGGCAAGCCCTTCTCGCGCTCGTACAAAACGTAGTGGTTCTTGAAATAATCGGTGTCATCGAGCATCACATCGCTGCGATTCGGAATGATTTCCTGCCAGTTCTTCTTCCCCGGATCGGTGATCGGCGCCTTCACCAGCCGGAAATTTCGCCCCGTGTCGTTCACCCGAATGTAAAACGAATCCCCGTTGTGGTCCGGATAGTATTCAACGTCCTGCTTGCGCGGCTCGAGCACCTTCCAATCGGCCGTCGGCTGATCGGCGGAGATGTAGCGCGCTTCCGTCGTCGTGTGACTCGCTGAAATGAGAAACACGAAAGCCTTGCTTCGTGTTTTCGCTGTGAAAACGTCGAAGCGCTCGTCCTTCTCCTCATAAACCAGCGGATCATTTCCACTCGTGCCGACCGTATGCCGATACAAACGGTATCCCCGTTTGGTTTTCTCATCTTCTATCGTATAGAAGATTGTCTTATTGTCGTTGGCCCAAGCAACCGAATCGACTCGCTCCACGTGGTCCAGCAGAAGCTTTCCTGTGCGCAAATCCTTCACTGCCAGCGTGTATTGGCGGAATCCGGTATTGTCCGACGTGTACACGAGCAAATTCCCATCGTCGCTGACCGCATAAGCTGCCACCGACATGAACGCCTGTCCCTTGGCTAGTTCGTTCAAGTCCAGCACCACTTCTTCCGGCGCGTCCAAGCTTCCTTTTTTGCGGCAGCGAATCGGATACTGCTTGCCCGCCTCCGTCCGCACGTAATACAAGTAGCCGCCCTCTTTGTACGGAACTTCCACGTCGGTTTCCTTGATGCGGCTTAGCATTTCGTCGTAGAGCTTTTTCTGCAGTGCCTCAGTCGGTTTCATCACCGCATCGGTGTAGACGTTTTCGGCTTCGAGATAGGACTTTACTTCCGGGTTCTTCTTGTCGCGTAGCCAGAAGTAATCATCGACCATCTTGCGGCCATTGATCTCAGTGACCTTGGGAACTTTCTTCGCCACCGGCGGCGGGGGCAGTGCAGCCGAATCATCCGCGGCCAGAAGCCGCAGGATCGAGGCGAGCAGTAAACACAGAAGCCCCAAAGACGCGAGCGTAAGATGCCGTGTGGAGCGGTTGTTCATGGATGTTCCTTCCAGAAGTGGCCAGGCCAAAAGATTCTATACCAACCTGTGCGGTGTCGCGTCCTGGGACTTAGACTGATCACTTACCGCCCTTCGCGCTCTTTGCGCCGCGCCATCCGCCGCCACGTTCGAACAGCGGTTGATCGACCGAAATGCTCCCTGCCCCAACCGTTGCCAGCGCAAAGCACGCCGTCAAAAGCGCCAGCTCAAATTCGTATTCATGCACGGCCAGATATCCATGGCTGCTTTTCACTTTCCAGATCACCACAGCCATTTCCCCCGCCAGAAGCAATGCCGCCGGCCGCGTAAACAGGCCTAGCGCCAACAGCGCTCCCCCAAAGCACTCCAGCACCGCAGCGATGTACACAAAATATCCCGGAAGCCCGTGCTGTACGAAGAATCCTTGCATCGCTGCACTGTGCACTAGCTTGGGGTAACCATGCGAGAAAAAAATGATCCCCAGCGCGATGCGCAGGGCCAGCAATCCCAGTGGCTGAAGAGCACTGAGCGACTTCATCGAAGAAAGCCTCCTCTGAGTTCTGCGATTCGATTCTTTCGCAAGCTTTGCATTCTAGCAGAAACGCATCGCGAAGCAGCCGCCTCGGTTCGGGTGCTATCCCGCTTTCAGGTACAATCTTTAGCAAGCCAGAAAGAAACTCGGAGATTCATGAGCAAAATGCGGACGATTGTTGTGGTCAACGGCGGCGGCGACGCGCCACGACTGAACGCGGCGATTCGCGGCGTGGCGCATTCCGCAATCAACATGCACGGCATGCCTGCAACGGGCTCCGCCTTCGGTGACACAGCATGAAGCGAAAACTGCTTATCGCTGTCCCGTTACTTTGCCTGGTCACATTTATCGCGTGGATGCTTCGTCCCAAGCACGAATCGCAGGGCGAAGCGTTCGTCAGCGACAAGGTCGCGCCCCTGTTGAGCAGCATCGCGCAAGTGCGCCAGCAAGTCGGCATGCTGCACTACGGCGAGCGAGTCGAGGTGCTCAGCAAGCGCAATGAATATGCAAAGGTTCGAACAAGCGGCGGCGCGATCGGCTGGGTGGACAGCCGCCAATTGATGGAGCCGGCCCTGTGGCAGCGCAGCATCAAGTTGCTTGATCTAGTGCGCGGTATGCCCGTGCAAGCGCGCGGCCGCACGAAGGTGGCCACGAATTTGCGTGTGCTTCCCGGGCGCACCGAGCCGCGCCTGTATCAATTCAGTCGAAACGTCCCCGTCGAGATCGTCGGGCGGGCGACGGCGGATTGGGTGCAGACGAGCGATGAGCGCGATTCCGGGAACGAACTTCAGGAGACCAAAAGAGAGGATTGGTTCCTGGTTCGCGGCGTCGCCACGCGGCCTCCGGGAGAAACTTCAGCGCGCGCGGTCGAGACCAACACCACGACCGAGCCGGGGGATCAAACCGTGCCCATTGCCGGTTGGGTCGTGGCGCGCTTTGTCGAACTGGATCTGCCCAATCCGGTGCGCGAAGGCGCCTCTTCCGCAAACATTCGTCCGATCGCATGGTTTGAGCTAAACCGTGTGCCTGATCCTTCCGGCGACAAGCCGCAATACCTTCTTGCCGCGACGCGGGGGCCGGAAGGCCAGGTGTGCGACTTTACCGCCCTGCGCGTCTACACTTGGTATGTCAAGCGAAGCCGCTACGAGACCGCCTTCATCGAAAACAATCTTTGCGGACAGCTTCCCGTTCGCCTGGGTCAGGGCCCCAAAGGCGAACCGGAGTTTCGCTTCCGCGTGATGGATGGAGACAAGGAAGAGCGCGTTTACCGCCTGATGCAAACCGTCGTCCGCCGCATCCGCGAACCGGGCGATTCTTCGGGAAAGCGAGTCGCTCCGAAATCCATGAAACCTTTGGCCAAATAATGGATCTTCCAAAGAATTCTGCGCCTCACCGTATCGTGTGCGCCAATTCCTTTGTAGGGGCGCAGCATGCTGCGCCCCAAGGACCGGAGCTTGTAACGGCCGCTCGACTTTCTTGCGTTCCGGCGTTGGTCGAAAACGGTGCGTGGATTTTCTTTGTTCTGACTGTCCACTGTAAACTGTCGGCTGTGAACTGCGGAATTTCTCTGGAGAATTGCACCTCATGACCCTCCATATCAGCGAAGCGGAAGTGCGCGAAGTTCTCACCATGCCGCAGGCGCTTCAGGCGGTCGAAGAGATTTCGCGCAAGCAGGCCACCGGCGAAGTGGTCGTGCATCCGCGCCGGAGATTCGAGTTACCAGGGAGCGGTTTTTTTCACTATATGGCCGCTGCCGATTACTCCGCTGGCTTCATTGCCATGAAGCAATACACTTACGTACGCGGCAAACTGCGTTTCCTCGTTCCACTGTATGAGATGGCCAGCGGCGACTTGCTCGCGTTAATCGAAGCCGACTTCATGGGCCAGTTGCGCACCGGCGCGGCGTCTGGCGTGGCCACGAAATATCTCGCGCGCGAGGATTCGCGCGTGGCCGCCATTATCGGAACCGGCGGGCAAGCCCGGACGCAGCTCGAAGCTGTCGCGGCGGTTCGAAAGTTGGATTTCGCTCGCGTCTACGGCCGCGACGCCGTCAAGCGCGAAAAGTTTTGTAACGAGATGTCGGACAAGCTGGGAATTCCTATTACGCCAAGCCGATCGTCGTCGGAAGCCTTGCGCGGCGCTGACATCGTTTGCACCGCAACCACCACTTCGCAGCCCGTTGTCCTCGGCGGCGACTTGTCTCCAGCGGTGCATATTAACGCCATCGGTGCCAACCATTCGCATAAGCGCGAATTGGATGATGAAACCGTGGCCAGTGTAGACGTCATCGTCGTCGATTCCGTCGAGCAGTCCCGCCAGGAAGCGGGCGACTTGATCATTGCGTTTCAAGGAGATGAAATCTGCTGGACCGGCGTCAAGAAACTTTCTGATGTCGTTGCCGGAAAAACCAGCGGCCGCACCAGCAACGCCGAGGTCACGTTGTTTAAGTCCAACGGAATTGCTTCGTGGGATTTGGCGGTAGCTATGAAAGTCTACGCTACTGCCCGCGAAAAAGGGCTCGGCAGCAAATTGCCCTTGTGGAACGATACTCGTGCTTCTAATCCGTGACCGAAGTGACTGAGGGATTGACATCCGTAGCCTGCTGCGAGTTTCTCTAGAAGGTGGCTTGTGGCTGAAAAGAGTAAGGTGCCCCCGCGCGTCAACGGAATTTTGGAAACCTCTCTTTATGTCAAGAGTGCGGCCCGCTCCGCGGCGTTCTACCAGCGTGTTTTTGGTTTTGAGATTATCGAATTTGACAGCGAGCAGCTTGACGATTCCACGCGGCTCTGCGCGCTCCGGGCGGGCGACCGCGATGTGCTGCTGCTGTTCAAAAGAGGAGCAACCCCCGACACCGATGCCAACGGCGCCATCCACGTTGCCTTCGGCATCGCTCGCTCCGGCCTTTCTGCCTGGGAGCAGTGGCTTGCGGAGCAAGGCATTCCAATCGAGTCCCGGAAGACTTGGAAGTACGGCGGCCAGGCGCTCTACTTTCGTGATCCCGATGGGCATCTGCTTGAGGTCGTCACGCCGGGGGTATGGACGATCTACTGATTTGCGCCTCAGCGGTATCGTCGAGTTATGCTGAAGACTCCCTGGAGAATCGAGTATGGCTACCACATCAACAATCGGCGGAAAAGAGCTTGTGAAATATCGCGTGGAAAACGGCATCGCCATCTTCGAACTGGACGATCCGCCAGCCAATACTTACAGCTACGAAATGATGCAGCAGCTGGACGCCGCCATTTTGAAGGCGCGTATGGACGAAAGCGTGCACGTTCTCCTGCTTCGCGGCGCGGGAGAGAAATTCTTCTGTGCCGGCGCGAGCATCTCCATGCTCACCAAGGCCGATCCGACCTATAAGTATTACTTCTGCCTGCACGCCAACGAAACGCTTTGTCGCCTTGAGCAAACGCCCAAGCTGGTCATTGCCGCTCTGAACGGCCACACCGTCGGCGGCGGCCTCGAAGTTGCGCTCGCCTGTGACATTCGCCTTGCCAAAAAGGAAGGCGGCAAAATCGGGTTGCCGGAAGTGAACCTGGGCGTTCTTCCCGGAACCGGAGGAACCCAGCGTCTCGCCCGAATCCTCGGTCGCGCGAGAGCCCTCGAATGGATGGCCCGCGGCCAGACGTTCAGTTTTGAAGAAGCTCTCGAGGCGGGACTGGTCAATCATATTTATAACGGCGAGAATTTCTGGTCCGAAGTCATGGCCTACGCCCGTCAATTCTGCCCGCCCAACAAAGCCGCCGCCGCTGTTGGTCGCATCAAGCGCGCCGTCGTCACCGGCTCTGAAATCCCATTCAGCGAAGCTCTGGGGCTCGAGCGCGAGCTTCAGCAGTTGCTCTTTACCTCCGAGGATGCCAAAGAAGGCCTGGCAGCCTATGTAGAAAAACGCGCACCTAACTTCAAAGGGAAATAAGAAAATCGAAAGGCATAGTAAGCTGTCTGCATGCGTACCCTGCCCGACCACCTCCGCAAAGGCATGAAGTTGGTCATCGTCGGCTGCAATCCGAGCGAATCCTCTGTGCGAGTTGGGCATTACTACGCTGGCCGCGGCAATGAGTTTTGGCCCATTCTCTACGAAAGCGGCGTAGTGCCGGAACCGTTTGACTATCATGATGATCGGCGCGTGATTGAATTTGGCATTGGTCTGACTGATCTGGTAAAGCGCCCGACCAAGGGCATCGAAGAATTGAAGCGCGAGGATTTCGCCGAAGGCCGCATCGTGCTTTCGCAAAAGATCGAGGAGTTTGCTCCTCGTGTAGTCGCTTTCAACGGCAAGCTCACGTATGAACAATTCGCGCAGCGCAAATGCAAGTACGGAATTCAGAAAGAGCCGCTTTACGGCGCGCGTGTCTACGTTTTGCCGTCCACGAGCGGGGCGAACAACGCAAACAGAAGCGAAAAGCGCAAGCATTTTCGCAAGCTCGCACAGCTTGTCGCACAAATTGAAAAGCAGCGGGAAGCCCGTCCAGTTTGAGCGGAGCATGTTATGAGCCATTCACCTCAACCGGCGCAAGCCGGACCGGTTGTTCTTGAAGCGAAGCACGACAGCGTCACGGTCCTGATGATGAATCGCCCCGATCGCCTGAATGCATTGAACAACGAACTCGCCTCAGCTCTGAGCGATGCGCTCAATCGAATCGCCGCAGACGAATCCGTTCGCGTCGTTGTGGTTACCGGCGCGGGACGCGCTTTCTGCTCCGGCGGCGACCTGGCATTGCTCGGACAAGGCCGCGCCACTGGCGCGACCAAGGAATTGGAGCCGCTGTTGCGCTCCGGAATGCAGGCGGTGCTCACCATGCGCACCATGCCGCAACCGGTGATCGCCGCTGTCAATGGAGCCGCCGCGGGCGCGGGCATGAACGTCGCCCTGGCCGCGGACATTCGAATCGCCGCGGAAGAGGCCACCTTCGGCCAGAATTTCGCCAAGGTGGGGTTGTTTCCCGATTTTGGCGGCACCTATTTCTTGCCGCAGCTCGTTGGCCCGGCGAAAGCCGCCGAACTCTTTTACACCGGCGACATGATCGACGCGAAAACCGCGTTGCGTCTCGGAATCGTCAATCGCGTCGTCCCCGCCGCACAGCTCGAAAGCGAAGTGAAAACTCTCGCCCAGAAAATTGCGCAAGGAACACCGCTTCCGATCCGCGCCGTGAAAAGAACTCTGTTTGCCAGCGAAAAGAAAAAACTCGAAGACGCTTTGGAGCACGAAGTCCAGGAGCAGCTTGCCTGCTATCTGGCCGAAGATTGCGCCGAGGGAATCCGTGCTTTCTTTGAAAAACGTCCGCCTCAGTTTCGCGGCAAATAGTGCTCGATTTTCTAAATCTTGCTGAAAGGTTTGAGAATATGTCATTCCGAGGAGCTACGCTCGCATTTGCGCTTCGATCAGTTCTTCGAAGCGACGAGGAATCTGCTTTTCTCAATTGTTCTTACAAGCGCTAGGCCTTGAGCGAGCATGACCACTCATCACGAAACCACTCAGCTTCGTCTCGAACATCGCACTGCCTGGATTACGTTAGACCGGCCGCCTCTAAACATTCTTGATATTCCGATGATGGAATCGCTCGACGCGGTGCTCGAGCGGGCGTTGCCAAAATCAGATTTCATCGTCTTTCAGGGCGCCGGCGTGAAGGCGTTTTGCGCGGGGGCCGACGCCGCCGATCACGCGCCGAAGCGCGTCGGGAAGATGCTTTCTGCCTTTCACGCCATTTTTCGCCGGCTGGCGTTGACCGATTGCATCTCAATTGCAGCCGTCCACGGCTACTGCCTTGGCGGCGGCATGGAGCTAGCCACATTTTGCGATTTCGTTCTCGCCACGGAGTCCGCGCAATTCGGCCAGCCGGAAATCAAGCTCGGCTGCTTTCCCCCGGTCGCACTGATGACCCTGCCGCGCCTGATCGGAATGCAAGCGGCGGTGAACCTCATCCTTACCGGCCGCCAAATCAGCGCGACGGAAGCCTATCGCCTCGGCCTGGTCACTCGTGTCGTTCCCGACTACGAACTCTCCGCCACCGTGGACTCTTTGCTCGCAGAGCTGCGCGCGCTCAGTCCAAGTGTTCTTCGCCTCACTCGCGGAACTTTGACCAAGCTGCACTCCGCCGATTTTTTGCAACAGTTGCAAGAGAGTGAACACGTGTACTTGTCCGAACTCATGAAGTCGCACGACGCGCAGGAAGGAATTCGCGCGTTCCTCGAGAAACGCAAGCCCGTCTGGAAAGGAAAATAGATGGAAGATTTGGAAATCCTGCCCACTGAAGTAAAGGCACGACTGGATCGCGGCGAAAACGTCGTACTGGTGGATGTGCGCGAACCGTGGGAATTCGAGATCTGCCGCATCCAGGGCGCCAAGCTCGTTCCGCTCGGTTCTCTCGCGGCCAGCCTGAGCACCCTGCCCGACGCGGGCGAACTAATTTGCTACTGCCATCATGGCATGCGAAGCTTGGACGCTGCGGCGTGGCTGCGCTTTCAGGGATTTGAGAAAGCGAAGTCTTTGGCAGGCGGAATCGAGCGCTGGTCGCGCGAAATCGATTCCACCATCCCGCGCTACTGATTGCATTTTCTCTTATAGTGGCGGGACTCGTCCCGCTTGCGAGAATCAGAGCGCCACTTCCTTTGTAGGGGCGCAGCATGCTGCGCCCTAGCTGGCGAGCAGAATGATTTTAAGGTGATTTTCTCCTTTCCGTTTGGGAAAGAACCACGAATGGAAGTGAAGACCATTGCGGTGATTGGGGCGGGCACGATGGGGCGGGGCATCGCATATGCCTCTGCGTTCGGCGGATACAAAACCGTGCTCGAAGACGTTT
>CAZGBQ010000043.1:0-2765 GCA_964524045.1 uncultured Acidobacteriaceae bacterium | reverse complement strand
GGCATCGCATATGCCTCTGCGTTCGGCGGATACAAAACCGTGCTCGAAGACGTTTCCTCGCACGTCCTGGAAAAGGCCATGGCCTGGATTCGCCAATCCTTCGATGAAGGTGTCGCGCGCGGAAAGGTCGAAGCCGCAGTTCGCGACAAAGCACTCTCGCTGATTTCCACCGCCTCCGACGTCAAAGATGCGATTCGCGACGCCGAGCTCATCATCGAAGCCGTTCCCGAAGAGCTGGAAATGAAGCTCGAGCTGTTCACCATTTTCGACAAGTTCGCGAAGACCGGCACGATTTTCGCGAGCAACACTTCTTCGCTCTCCATCACCGATTTCACCGATGTGACCGTCTCGCGCGATCGCTGCATCGGCATGCACTTTTTCAATCCTGTCCCCAAGATGAAGCTCATCGAGCTAGTCCGCACGCCGCACACTTCGGACGAGACCGTTGCCGTTTGCCGCGAAGTCGCGGGCCGCTTGGGCAAAGATGTCGTCATCGTCAACGAAGCGCCTGGCTTCATTACCACGCGCATCAACGCGCTGATCGGGAACGAAGCGTTCAACATGCTCGAAGCGGGCATCGCCACGCCCGAAGACATCGACAAAGCGTTGAAGCTCGGCCTGAATCATCCCATGGGCCCGTTCGAGCTGGTCGATCTGGTCGGCCTCGACGTGCGGCTGAAAATCCTCGAATACCTGCACAGCACGCTCGGCGAAAAATACCGGCCCAACGACTTGCTGCGCCAATACGTGGCTGAGGGCCGCTTGGGCAGAAAAACAGGGCGAGGCGTGTATGAATATGCGCAGCAGCCGTCCACAGAGAAAAAGCTGTAGGGGCGCGCTTTAGCGCGTCCCCATTTGTGTGGGTTCAATCGTGAAGCAGGCTGCTGAAGAATGAACATTTTCAGGAGGCGGGAGCTTTAGCTCCCGCGTAACGTTTTGCTATAACAGGGGCTTTAGCCCCTGAAGCTCTCCGGATTGCAAAAACAATGAAACCACTCGCCGAACGCATCATCATCCAGCAAGGCGACCTGACCGAAATGGACACCGACGCCATCGTTAACGCTGCCAACAACGACTTGATTCTCGGCGGCGGAGTTGCCGGAGCGATTCGGCGCAAAGGCGGCGACGCAATCCAGCACGAATGCAGCGAAATCGGCAGCATTCCCGTGGGATACGCGGCCATCACCACGGGCGGAAAACTGAAGGCGCGGTTCGTGATCCACGCGGCGAGCATGCGGCTCGGCGGGGCGACGACCGCGGATGCCCTTAGAAATTCCACGGCGCACTGCCTGAGAATTGCCAACGACCGCGGGCTAAAAACCATCGCGTTTCCGGCGGTGGGCACGGGAATTGCCGGATTTCCGCTGGAAAAGTGCGCAGAGATCATGCTGCGAGAGTCCGCGCAACATCTAAGCAATAAAACTTCGCTCGAGACGGTGTACTTTGTGCTTTTTGATGATGCCGCGAAGGAAATCTTCGAGCGCGCTTGGAAAAAACTCCAGAACGAATTGGCCTCTGGAACTTCGGGAGCAAAGGGCGCGTGACGCCGCTCGAAGAATTGCTCGCCGAACGCATTCGCCGCTACGGCCCCCTCCCGTTTGCCGACTTCATGCGCGAATGCCTGTACCATCCGGTGCACGGCTACTACAGCAAAGCGGAAGCGCAGCGTTTCGCGGATTACTACACGAGCGTGGACCTGCATCCGATTTTCGGTCGACTGCTGGCGCGGAAGTTTGCGGCGATGTGGGAGCAGCTCGACCGGCCGGAAGAATTCTTGCTCGTCGAAGTTGGAGCAGGCGTTGGGCGGCTGGGGCAGCACATTCTGGATTTCTGCGCCGGCAGGCTCCCGGAGTTTTACCACGCTCTGCGTTACGTTGCAGTCGAGCGTTCCTCGTCGCGCCGCGAGCAGGCGTCTGCTCGATTGCAGCGGCGCGCGGATGCCGGTCATTTGCGCATTTCGCCCGAGATTCCAGCGCACATTCCCGCAGGCTGCGTGTTCTCGAACGAATTGATCGACGCGCTTCCCGTCCATCGCGTGCTGATGCAAAATGGCGCGCTGAAAGAAATTCTGGTCGGCTTCGACAACGGAAAGTTTGTCGACGTGGTCGCGCCGGTTTCCACCTGCGCCATCAACGAGTACTTCGCCACGCAGGGCATCACCTTGCAGGAAGCCCAGCACGCCGAGGCCGGGCTCGAAGCGTGCGACTGGATCACCGAAGTCGGCCGCCGCATTGAACGTGGATTTGTGCTGACCATCGACTACGGTCATCCCGCCGCCGAACTGTTCAACGAGCGCCACATGCGCGGAACGCTGCTGGCGTATCGCAATCATCGCGTGAGCGAGGACTTCTACGCCGCGCCGGGCGAACAGGACCTGACCGCGCATGTGAACTTCACCGCGCTCGAAACCTGGGGCCAGCGCTCCGGCCTGGAGACCGCGGAGTTCACTTCGCAGACCGCTTTTCTGCTGGCCCTTGGCGAGAGAAACGAATTCGCCGACCTGTACGACCCCGGCCAAACCGAAGCCGAGCAAGTTCGCGCGCGCCTCCAACTCAAAACCCTGATCCATCCAGAAGGCATGGGCGAACGCTTCCACACCCTTCTTCAGGGCAAGGGTTTGAACGTTGGGAGGTTTGAAGGTTGAAAGATTCGGGGAAAAGGATAACGCAGGAGTGGAGGAGCCTTGCAGCGAGTTAAAGTAATACTTGAGGAAGTACCCGTTTGGGATACCCCCACCCCCCGTTGCACGGCGAAGAGTGCGCAAG
>CAZGBQ010000042.1:21777-26183 GCA_964524045.1 uncultured Acidobacteriaceae bacterium | reverse complement strand
AACCGGCGGTCTTGAAAACCGTTAGGCTCGAAAGGGTCTCGGGGGTTCGAATCCCCCCTCCTCCGCCAGAAACCGCAGCGTCGTAGGCGTGTCTCTCGAGCGGGCCCAGCATGCGTTTATAGTCTCGCCAAAACCCGGAAAATTCGAACCGCTTCCCCCGCCCCCGCGGCCCTATACTGGAATTCAACTGGAATTTCCAACGGTATGTCCTCATCGCGCACCATCGTCTGGGCTGTCGGAATATGGCTGTTTGTTCTTGCGGTCTACGCGACCGTCTCGTTAACGCATCCGCGTGGCTCGTCAACCCTGACCACTTTTGGCGACGTGGTGCAGTGCATTGTTCCGCTGTTTGCTAACGCCGGCCTACTGTTGAACGCCGGCACGCCTTATTGGCGCAGGAACATCTTCTGGATGCTGGTAGCTCTGAGCTGCACGCTATGGATGATCGGGCAATTTCAATGGACCTATTACGAGGTTTACCTTCACCAGCCGCTCCCAGGGCTTTATCCGGGCGACATTCTTTTTTTCCTGCGGGGCATTCCCCTGATGGCCGCGCTGGCCCTTCAGCCGCACCGCAAGGGCGGAGAGCTTCACGCGCGTTTGGGATACTTGGATTTCGCTCTGTTAATGACGTGGTGGACTTATGTTTACGTTTTCTTTGTCATGCCATGGATTTACGCCACGCCTTCTCTTTCACAATACAATCACAATTTTAATGTAATCGCGGTCATTCAAAACAACGCAGTCGTAATCGTATTTATCATTCTCTGGCTGCGAAGCAAAGGCGCCTGGAAAAAAGTCTATTTTCATCTGCTGGGAGCTTCCACGCTTTACATGCTCGCCGCCTTAGTGCTTGACGTCAGAAATGATATCGGCGACTACTACACAGGAAGTTTGTACGACCTTCCGCTTCTGTCTTCTTTTTTCTGGTTTGCCCTGGCCGGCTTGATCGCGTATCTGAATCGCGCAGGACTCGATACTTCTCCTTTGGAAGAAAGCTCCGACGCGAGCGAGGATTCGAATCGCAACGTCCATGGCTGGTCCAGTCGGCTGGCTATGGGAGCGGTGGTTTCCCTCCCTTTACTGGCATTGTACAGCCTGCACTATGACGGCTCCGAGCCGAGCGTGCGCAATTTTCGGCTGATTACCACGATGGTATCGTCGCTGCCCTTGGCGGGATTGATCTTCGTCCGCAGCCACTTCGCGGAGGCGGACCGAGCCCGTCTGCTGGTGCAGTCCGAGCAGGCTCTGGAAAATCTGAAACGGCTCCAGGCGCAGTTGGTGCAAACCGAAAAGCTGGTATCGCTGGGCCAGCTTGCGGCCGGCGCGGCCCATGAGATTAACAACCCGCTCGCGGCCATCCTCGGCTTTTCGGACCTTCTTGCCGACGACGAGACACTGCCGCCTAAGGCGCGGTCTACGGCTTCGAAAATTCGCGAACAGGCGCGCCGCACGAAGACGCTCGTGGGAAATTTGTTGAGCTTTGCCCGTCAGGTTCCCGCCGAACGCACGCTGCTCGACATCAATACCGTGGTGAACAACGCCGTGCAGCTTCGCGCGCTGGATCTGCGTTCGTCCACAACACGGATTGAGCTGCAGCTCGAATCGGTGCTGCCCGGCGTGCGTGGGGACGGGAATCAGCTGATGCAAGTCTTCTTCAACCTCATCAGCAATGCAATTGACGCCATGGAATCGCACAAGGGCGGCGTGCTGACCATCAAGACTTTGCGCGACCGCGGGAACGTGGTTACGCTGTTTTCCGACACTGGCCCAGGCATCAAGGAGCCGCAGCGCGTGTTTGATCCTTTCTATACGACGAAACCCGTAGGCAAAGGCACGGGCCTAGGCTTGAGCATTTGTTTCGGCATTATCCAGGAGCACAACGGAAAGATCCTTTGCTACAACCGGCAAGAAGGAGGCGCAGTTTTTCGGGTCGAACTCCCAGCGGTCCTCGCGGCTTTGCCTGCGCGCGAATTACAGCAACTCACTGCCCAGGGCGCAAACCCCCGCAAGCCATCCTAAAAACTTCTGATCTCCACGTGTTGTTCCTCCCTGGATCTTTGGTCGTCTCGTGTTAGAGTTTTTCATTCGATTGCGGAGCGTGAGCATGACGGAAGTTGCCATCCGAACGCAAGAGCTGTCGCGCAAGTTCGGAAACTTGACTGCCGTGGATAGCATCGATCTCCAGGTTGCGGCGGGCCAGTTCTTCGGTTTTCTTGGGCCGAATGGCGCGGGGAAGTCGACTACCATCAAAATGCTTACGGGTTTGCTTGCGCCAACTTCCGGGAGCATGCAACTTCTCGGCCTCGATTTTGCCGCGCACTCCGTGGAAATCAAGCGCCAGATTGGGGTCGTCCCCGAAGGCATGGGGCTGCTCGAACGGCTGACCGGGGCAGAGTACTTGCAGTTTGTCGGCCGCATGTACGGGTTGGACCGCGCCACCACGCAACGGCGCGCCGACGAATTGCTGGATTTCATGCAGCTTGCCGACCGTCCAAAGACACTGATCGCGGACTACTCACACGGTATGCAAAAGAAACTTGCTTTGGCCGCTGCGGTCATCCACGGGCCGCGAATCTTGTTCCTGGACGAGCCGTTCGAAGGCGTCGACGCATTGGCCGCCGGTGCGTTGAAAGCGCTTCTCGGGCGCATGGCGGAGCGTGGCATCACGATCTTCCTGACCTCTCATGTCCTCGAGATCGTCGAGCGTCTTTGCAGTCACGTGGCCATCATTCACAAAGGCAGGCTTGTCGCCCAGGGCTCACTGGAAGAATTGCGCGCCGGCGTTTCCGGGGAAGGCGGGAGCAAAACGACACTCGAGCAGGTTTTTCTTTCCATTGTTGGGCAGGACGGCACGGAACGCCCGCAGATGGAAGAACTCTCATGGCTGATGTGACTGAGTCCCTCGGGGTACTTACTCAGATTCGCCTGGTTGCCGGGCTCCGCTGGAGCATTCTCCGAAATGGCCTGCGGAGAAAGAGCAATCGCTTCGATCTGCTCGGCCTGGTGCTTGTCGGAGCGCTCAGTAGCGTCTTTGTGATTGGCCTGTGTTTCGCCTTCTTCGCCGGAGCCTATGCTTTTCTCTCCGAAGGACGCGCCGGCCTGTTCGCTTTGCTTTTCTGGGGCATTTTTGTTTTCTGGCAGCTCTTTCCCATTTTTGCTACCAGTTTCGGAGCCAGTTTTGAATTTCGTACGCTGCTGCGCTTTCCGTTAAGCCTCAGCGCTTTTTATATCATCGGTCTGGCCTATGGACTCGCCGATTTTTCAGCGCTTGCCGCAGTCTGCTGGCTGATCTCCATGACCCTGGGTGCAGTTGTCGCGAAGCCGGCAGTCCTACCCACCGCCGTGGTCATCGTAACGTTGTTCGCGCTGCTCAACCTGACGTTGGAGCGGCTGATTGGGTCATGGCTGGAAAGGCTCTTATCGCGGCGCAAGACGCGCGAACTTTTTTTCGCGCTGGTTATCCTGTCGATGGTCTCGCTGAATCTTATCAACCCCATCAGGAACCGCTACGGGGCGCTTTTGCGACCCCTGGCTTATCGAATTGTTCCCTACCTGTCTTGGCTTCCGGCATCGCTTGCAGGCCGGGCCATTGCCGACGCCGCGAAATTTCACTTCTCCGGTCTTGCTCTTGAGTCGGCGGGGCTCTTCCTCTATGGAGCGGCGTTTAGTGTTCTTTTGTGGCGCCGCTTCGCAGCCCAATATCGCGGAGAAGAGCTCGGGGAAACTGCTGCGCCTGCTAGTGGGGTCGCAAGGCCCGCTGCGAAGACCGGGAACGCCAAGGATCGCTTGAACGGGCTGTCACCACAAGTAGCCGCTGTGGCGCGCAAGGAATTTCGTTACCTCACCCGCAACAGCTTTGCATTTCTCACCTTACTCGTGCCGCCATTGCTGGTGTTCGCTTTCAGCTCCCAGTTCGCCGGGAAGCATCCGTCCGCATTGAAGCAGCCGGTCTCCGCGGAGATGTTTTTTCCGGGCATGATGGCCTACATCGTATTGGTATTGATGGCGCCCGCCTACAATTGCTTCGCCTATGAAGGGCGCGGCATTCAAACCTACTTCATGTCGCCGGTGCGATTCCGGGAAGTATTCCTTGGCAAGAATCTAGTGCTGGTGTCCGTTCTCGCCGTGGAAATAAGTTTGTCGCTGGCGATGCTCATCTGGCGGCTGGGCCCGCCCGCGACGCATATGCTGGTGGCCACGGTTGCCGCTATGGTCTTCACCGTGGTGGGGCAGCTCACCATCGCCAACTGGTCTTCCTTGGGCTTTCCGCGCAAGCTCGAATTCGGCCAGATGCGCGGACAGCGGCAGTCCGGGATGGCCGTGCTCATCGCTTTTGCGGCGCAGATCCTAATGGGCGGAATTTCCGCCGTGATCCTTTTTAGCGGGCGATGGACGGGAAACCT
>CAZGBQ010000042.1:12378-21677 GCA_964524045.1 uncultured Acidobacteriaceae bacterium | reverse complement strand
TGTTGCGCTAGCGAAGCGCGAAAGTGCTCGTCCTGGAGAACGTGCAGAAGGACCTGTCCCAAATCGTCTTTTCTTTTTGGAGAATAGAACGCCACGCCTGCTTCGGTGATGGGCGGCGCGGTCTCCGGCCCTTCGAACGCAATCACCGGCAAGCCGCAAGCAATTCCCGCGATGGTGCTGCTCCGCCGCGTTGAAATCGCCCCGCGCACAAAAAGCAGTACATCGCAACCGGATAAGCTCCGTACGACATTTTCGCTGGAGAGAACGCCAAGCACTTGAAGGTCAATCGAAGCGCCCTTCAGTTTCTTTCGCAACTCCGCCTCAGCTTCTCTCGAATTGCGGCCGAGCACGACGAGTTTGAGCGGATTTATCCACGCGCCGGCAAAGCGAACCGCTTCCGCAATCTCGCCGATTTCCTTCCAGGCGGCTCTGCCTCCAGTGAAACCGAATACCGCGACGCTGAGTTGGCTTCCGCTCGCAGTGCGCTTCCGCGAAACCGCTTCCCCCGCCGTCGGAAAATTTGCTCCCACGGGAATAAAAATCGCCTTGGTGTCCTGCGGTCTCACCCAGGAAAGCCGCTCCATGGGCACCGTGAAGATAGCCGCGTCCGCAAGATCGATTGCCTTGCGCATCACGCGCAGTTGCGCGCGCTTGCGTAGCGGATCCATCAGGCCTTTTCCTGCCCGCGGCTCGACATCGTGATAGACAACTGCAATGCGCAGCCCGGCAGATTGGAGGATTTGCAGCACGCGCGGGAATCGGAGCGGAAAGCCTCGCGCAGACCATGCGAGCGATGTGTATTGCACGAGCACCCACATGCCACGCCAGCCCTTGGCGCGACGACGCAACGAGCGCAAGGCGCGGCGCCAGCCTCGTTCCGCCCACGCCACTCGCTCGATTGCCAGGCTGAAACCCTGGATTCTCAAGGCTTCGCCCAGGTACCGGCAATACTCTTCTACGGCGTCCGTCGGCGCATCGGCCCGCCCGAGGAGCGCAATGGTTCCTTGCCGGATCACTTCGAACGCTCACTTCTCAACAAGAAAACTGCCAATGACCAGCGCGTCCATTCCGGAACTGAAGAAGGTGCGAATTGCATCGGTCGGCGTGTGCACGATTGCTTCCCCGCGCAAATTGAAAGAAGTATTCATGACCACGGGCACGCCGGTGCGCTTCTCGAATTCGTCGAGGAGCCGCCAGTAGAGCGGATTGATTTCTTTCTCCACCGTTTGGGGCCGAGCGCTTCCGTCCACATGCGTCACGGCTGGAATCACCCCGCGCTTTTCCGGCCGCACTTGCGCGGTCAGGATCATGAACGGCGAATCCGTGACGGCCTCCAAGTATTCCGCAGCTGCTTCTTTCTTGAGCGAAGGAGCGAACGGCCGCCACCATTCGCGGAATTTCACGGCGTTGTTGACCTTAGCGTTCATCTCCGGGTCCCGCGGGTCGGCGAGAATCGAGCGGCTCCCCAGCGCCCGTGGCCCGAACTCCATGCGTCCCTGAAACCATCCGAGAATTTTTCCCTGCGACAAGAGTTGCGCTGCCGTTCCCGCGGGATCCGTCAGCTTTGTATAATGCAATTTGTACGTGCGGAGCACGCTTTCGATCGCCGAGTCGTCAAAAGACGGTCCCCAATACCCGTGGCGCATCGCTTTGTTCGGAAGCTTCCCGTTGTTGTCCAGAAACGGCGCCAGAGCTGCGCCCAGCGCCACGCCATCGTCTGAGGCAGCCGGCTGCACGAAAATCTGATCCACCAGGCCGGAGGCGGCAATCTTTCCATTAGCTTTCGAATTCAGCGCCACTCCTCCGGCCAGGCAAATGTTTCGGCAACGGGTTTTTTCGATTGCCATGCGCACCACGTTCATCATCGCGGTTTCGCACGCATCTTGTACCGCGTAGCCAATGTTCTTGTGCCGGTCGTCGATCTCGCTCTCCGGCTTACGGGCAGCACCGAGCCGGGAGGTTATGTGCGCAAGCGGCGCCGCCCCGTTTGTAACCAACTGTCGCGCGTGGACGCGGTAGGGCGCTGCTTTGAAGTCAATAAACGAAGACACATCGATCCCGGGGTGGCCGTAAGGAGCAAGTCCCATCACTTTCCATTCGTCGCTGTTCGGCTGAAATCCCAGGAACTCCGTGAAGCCGCTGTAGAAAAACCCGATCGAGTCCGGGAAGGGAATCGTCAATACATGCTCAAGCCTGCCGCCTTTCGCGTGCCAAATCGAAGTCGCTTCCCACGCACCCCTGCCATCCATGATTGCCACGGCCGCTTCGCCAAATCCAGAGTAAGCATAGGCGCTGATGGCGTGCGCCAGGTGATGATCCACAAATCGTATCTTGGCGCGCGTTGGCCCGAATTGCTGCGCGAATTTCTTGGCCCCACTCTCCTGATGCCACATGCTTAGAAAATACAGCGTTGAATTCAGCCCGCTGAGATACGTCAGTGGCATTTGACCCGTAACGTAGCACTTCAAATCGTGACGGTACACCGGCCCCGCCGTCTGCCATCCAAAGCACACTTCGTCCAATTGGTCTGCCCGGGATTTTGCAAAATCCAGACAAGCCCGAATGGCGTTGTGCGGAAAACGCGCGTCGTGCTTTACCCGGCTGATGCGCTCTTCCGCCACGGCAAACAACAGCTCCCCGTCGCGCGCGATGCACGCCGCCGAATCATGCATTTGCGAATAGTTAATTCCCAGAGCCAGCATCGCTACTCACGTTCCGGCCTTCTTCACGCCGCAGCACCACGTCATCGGCGTTCCCTCGCCAGCCAGCTCTCGGACCTCGCCTCCGGCCGAACGCAACATGGACACTACTCGCGGGGCCTTGACTGATGCCCCACGCCACGTCTTGCCCGCGGCGGCTGGATCCAGTCCCATAATTCTGGCCAAAGTCTGGCTCAGCCGTGTCAATCGTGCTGACCAAAGCGCATCGACCGCTCCCCAGACTAACCGCCCTCGCAAGTTCATGTTCGCTTTGTGGCTGCCGTTGAACTGAAACAGGAATGCGCCCCCCGGACGGAGAACGCGCAGGAATTCCCGGACATAGCCAAAGACGAGGTCTTCGTTAGGCAGATGTTGCAGCACTAAATAGCTAAAGAGAAAATCCGCCGAGTTAGCGGCCAGGCAAGAAAGGTCCGCTCCTCCCAGCTGCACCCACAAGATTGATTTTTTTCCGGTGTCAATTTGCCGGGCGCGCTGCAACATCTCCGGTGAGATGTCGAGGGCAACGACTTGACGGTAGCGGCGTGCAAAGCTCCGGGTCATCCTCCCGACCCCGCAACCGAGCTCGATCATCAGCTCACCGGAGGCGGGCACACTGCATCGCTCCAGCACCGGGGCAACCAACTTCGCGTAGTCCTTCTCGCCGGAATCTAGGAAATTCTGAACGTCCCATTCCTTTTCCCAACTTGCGATGTAATGGAACGCATTTCGCCTGGCTCGTTCGTCCCAGTCTCGCCTCATGATTTCAGTTCTATTCATGAATGAGATATTCCTTAAACATTATCGTGAATGGGACCTGAAACTCTCATGCATCCGCAAATTCACTGAACTCTCCTCGGGAACGGCGAGGCAGTCGACGATTTCATTTTCCTTCACAGGGCACCAGGGTTGCGGGCTGGATAAATCTTCGCAAAGCACAGTCAATTTGTATCCGTTCTCGCGCAAGAGGCGTTCAACTAGCTCAGCAGATACGCCAGCTTCCCTGAGGAGTGAATCATTCATTTCAAGTAACAGTATGGGTCGAATCTGTCGCAGAACGCTCTTGGCTCCGTGCAGCACGGCGAGCTCGGCCCTTCCACGTCAATCTTTGCCGCCCGAATCGTTTTCACACCCGACTGCTTGGTCCACTCATCGAGGGAGATGGCATCCACCTCAACCTGCTCACCTCTGTGCTCACTACGTATGTTCGCAAGTGTTCCCCATCCGGACTCTGTGTTCGAGGCTGACCGTTCAAAGAGCAGCCGCTCTTCGTGAGACCAAACGGCGCATTGATACACCGCGGCTTGACGGAACGACTCCAGATTCTTTTTGAGCCGTACAATGTTCCCTGGATCCGCTTCGAAAGCGTACACATGCCCGCCAGATCCCACTAATCCCGCCGCAAAATAAGAGTGATATCCGACGTGGGCGCCCATATCAAGAAACGTGTCTCCTAAGCGCAGTAGCTGACGTAAAGCACGCGTGACGTGTGGTTCGTAGCAACCAAACCACATTTGCCGCTGGACTCTATCGGCCAAGTCGACGCTAAACTTAACATCTTCCCAAAGACATACTTCCTTCTCTCTGCCTCCGAACCATCGTGCCACTTCGGACGCGACATCGATGAGCCTCAGCTTCCCTGGGAACGACGGAAAAGATGCAAACCGGCTTTTCAACCCTCTACTCTCGACCTAGTCTCGTTCAGGAGCGCGCCCTCTTCGAATCGTCAGGGAAGGGATTTTGTTGGCTGAGCCCAAAACCTGTCTCGCACGTGCGAGCCCCTTTTTCGCGTACCAATCTCGCAGACGGTAGAACGCAGCCGGCGGCAATATGGCAGCTGTTCCAATGACCGCTACATGGAAAAGCCAATATCCAGGAGTCGCCCCGCGGTATGCCTGGCGGTAGGCCGCCCGTTCGATTTTTACAGTTTCCCAGGGCCATCCTTCTCCGAGCGCGAGCCGCAACCGCTCCGCATCAATTTTTACGCTGTCCGTCAGAATGCGGATGACTTCTTCGTTCACGCCTGCGTTTTTCAGGCGTCGAGGCGACTCTCGCAGAATACACGCCAGAGAATCATACTTGCGGCTCGCTTTTCCTCGATCCCACTCGGCAAATTGGAACAGATTTCCTGAGTGATATCGATATTTCGTTAAGGGTTGATCCAGCACCAGTGTTCCGCCGATCGCTGTCGCCACGGTGGCCAGGAATTCGTCGGCTTCGATCGTCAAGCCTTCCGGCAAGGGTCCGACCTGCCGAAGTATCTCTGCCCTCACCGCCAGCCGGCTCGTTCCGACAAATGTCCTAAGCGGCAGGAAATCGTAACCCTCTTGTATGTTCCTCAGACGCGATTCGTACACTCGCTGGGGCACGATCACAGCTAGTTCTTCGCCGCGCTCATCCACTTCGATGATTCCATGTCCAATCGAGCCGATTTCTGAGCGTGAGTTGAACGCTCCAATAACAATCGGCAGCTTCTTTCTTTCCCACCAGTCATCGCCGTCCAGGAACGCGACAATCTCACCTTTGCACTCTGGGATTCCGGCATTAAAGGCCGAAGCTTGTCCGCCATTCTGCTTGCGAAGCAGCCGCACCTGCGGCGCAAATTTCTTCACGATTTCGGGCGTACGGTCGCTTGAGCCATCATCGACCACGATAATTTCCCGGTCCGATGCAGGGAAATCCTGCTCAAGCGCGCTGACAATCGCTTGCTCGATGAACCGCTCGTGGTTGTAGGTATCGATTAAAACGCTGACAAACGGGTGTCCCAAGTTTGCGGCTCAACTTTTCGTGGCTGCCGCGGCTTTCGCCTTTGCCGGCACCGCCACCGTGGTCTTCTCGGAGGAAGAAGCAAACCATTCCTTGCGCTTCCTCCGCGCATCATCAAACAGATGTAAATGATGATAGCCCAAGACCAGTGCTGCGTAAGCCCTCATGTAACTGTAAACCTGGTGCCGCCGCGTCATGATTTCGCCATACGTCCACGGATAGCCCAGGAGATGCCGAAAGTATTTCCAGCGGCCCGGCGCTTTCAGCGCAAAAGCTTCTTCCCTTAGCGCTTTTCTCCATTGTGTCAGGTAAGCCCGCAGATCGGCGGACCAAATGTCATGACCTTTTTCCCGCAGCCACTTCTCAATCTCTCCAAGGAGCGCCGCACGCATCGCCATTCTGCATTCGATTTGTTCCGGCGAGGCTTGCCTACCTTCGGTTTGAAATAGATTGGTTCCGTGCAGCCGGTATTTTCCCAGATACTCCGATTCCGCAATCACAGGCGCAACAAAGATGACCAGCGCCGTCAGGAATGCGTCGGCCTGCGAACGCAATACCTCTGGGACGGGCAACAATTCCTGGAGCGCCGCGCGCCGGAACGCCAAGCACGAGGTGCTAGCCATTGGATATTGCAGGAGAGCGCGCCGGCTCCGCGGAACGTTACCCGAAACGGCGATGAAATGGCGGTCGGCGCTCGTCTCCCGGACTCCGTCCCACCAATACAGCCGGTGGTACACCATTCCCGCCTCCGGATTCCTCTCGAAGGCCTCGTGGACGCGCTTCAATTTCGCAGGCAACCACACGTCATCCGCGTCCAAGAACGCGACAACTTGTCCCTGCGCCTCCTGGAACCCGTAATTGAAGGCCGAGGCCTGTCCTCCATTCGGTTTGTGTAAATAACGAATCGCGTTCCCAAATTTGCGCAAGCGCAATGCCGTATCGTCGGTCGAGCCGTCGTCCACCACCAGAATTTCCCGCTCCTCGGCCGGGAAGTCCTGTGCCAGTGCACTCGAAACCGCTTCTTCTACGTAATGTCCGTAGTTGTAGGCATCGATCAGCACGGTGAAAAAGGGGGCCTTCATAGATGCTTCCCTGCAATCAACAATGTTTTCCGCGCGAGTGACTACTTCAATTGCTCCCTCTGCGACGCAATGGTCTCTTCCAGAATCGATTCCAGACCCTTAGTAATTTTCCAGTTGGGATAATCCCTTTTGAGTTTTCCAAGATTCGAGATGTAACAGATGTGGTCGCCTTTTCGCGCTTCCTCGACGTACCGCCAGTTCAATTTCTTCCCGCTCATCTGCTCGATGCGGTCAATTGCCTCGAGCATCGAGATGCTGTTCTCGCGTCCGCCCCCCAGGTTGTACACTTCGCCGGGCCGCGGATTGGCCGCGAACTCTTCGATGGCCCGTACCACGTCGTGACTATGAATGTTGTCGCGCACCTGCTTGCCCTTGTACCCAAATACGGAGTAAGTGCCATCGCTCAGTGTCACTTTCACGAGGTACGAAAGGAATCCGTGGAGCTCAACGCCAGAATGCGCCGGCCCCGTCAAGCATCCTCCCCGGAATATCCCAACGTTCATCTTGAAATACCGCCCGTATTCTTGCGCTACCAGATCGGCCGCGGCTTTCGAGGCTCCAAAGAGCGAATGCAGCGTGCGGTCAATCCGGCACGTTTCGTCGACGCCAGCAAAATCTTCCGGTCGCGCGTAGTCATAACGCGTTTCCAATTCCTTCATCGGAATTTCGTTTGGCGCGTCGCCGTATAACTTGTTCGTGCTTAGAAACACAAACACGGCTTCCGGTGAATGCTGCCGCGTGGCTTCCAGCAAATTCACGGTCCCCACGGCATTTACCTCGAAATCCAGCAGCGGGATGTCTCGCGCTTTGTCGTGCGAAGGCTGCGCTGCGCAATGCACGATCAGGTCGAAGTGCTGCGTTCGAAAAAGCTCTTCGATTGCGGCGCGGTCGCGAATGTCCAGAGCCACGTGCGTGAAATGCTTCGTAGCCCGTTTCAGCCTTTCCAAGTTCCAAAGCGTGTCTCCTTGCGGCCCAAAGAACACGCGCCGCATGTTGTTGTCGACGCCGGTGACTTGATGGCCCTGCCGGTCAAAATGCTCTACTGCCTCCGAGCCGATCAAGCCGCTGCTTCCCGTAACGAGGACTTTCATGGTTTCCCCCGACAGGGAGAATAGCAGCAGTTCCAGCGTTTCCTTACTCTTGTCGCCTGCGCGCGTTCAGCGTCACCTCTTTGATTTCGGGCGCTGTCATTCTTGCCCCAGCATGCTCAGGAATTCCGCTCTTCGCTCCGCGGGCAGCGCCACAAGGTTCGCGTCGTAGGTTTCTTCCTGGCACGAAACGGGCAGCAGTGTTCCCCCTGAAGCAATCGCGAACCATTCGTAGTCCATGCGCACCAGGAATTGCAGGGTTTCCCGGGCGGCATAGCCCCAGCGGCGGCTTCGAATGTCCTGTACCTCCACCAGCATCGCTGGACGCGATTCACGGTTCAGCAGTTTCAGGGCCCCATATAAGACCGACAGCTCCGCGCCTTCCACGTCCAGTTTCATGAAATCCACTTTGGAGATTTCCAAGTCGGATAGAATGTCGTCCAAGCGCCGCACCGGCACGCGCATCATTTTTACGGGTTCTGCCGTGGCCGGTGGCCGCAAGCTGTTGCACCAGTCATTGAATCCATCTACCAGATAGAGATCCGCATGTCCTGGATCCTCGCCCGCCGCGCAAGCGATCAACTCCACATTCGAACAGCGGTTCAGGCGCAGGTGCTTTTCTAGCCGCGCGCATTCGCGCGGAGAGGGCTCGATGGCCACGACGCGGCCGTGCCAGCCCACGCACTTCGCGGCAAGCAGCGTATAAAAGCCGTGGTGAGCGCCCACGTCCACCACCGTCATATCGCGCCGCAACAGCTTTCTTACAAACTCAGTCTCCGCCTTCTCGAATTCGCCGTACATGAGTTCATGGTCCAGCGCGCTGTTCTCTGCCAGCCACCAGGCGCCAAAAGGAAGCCGTAAGGGGATGGCCATTCCCGGGAAAATTTGGCGCGCCCGGTTCGCCAGGGTGAGATATTTGCTGCGCCTTGAGCTTGCCAGGAATCGCGTCGCCCGCTGAGGTAAGCTCGCCGGTCTTTTTGCCCAAGGATCTTCACGCTCCTGCGGTTCGAGTAGCAACCGGAAGCCCGCCACATCAATCGACGCCATGCAAGCAAGCAGGACGGTGCGGCGCTGCACGTGAAGCGGGGTCTCACGAAAATCGTCGTGATTCGGAGTCAGCATTACGCGGTAGACGTTCGCGAATCCCGCGCGGTAAAGCATCTTCACCAGGCTGCTTTCACTGGGATAACAGGCCAATTCCGTGAGGCTTTGATCGTCCTGCCGCGGTTCCTGGCGCAACAACAACGTGCACCTTTCTTCGGGCACGCAGATACTTTCCAGAAGGAGACATTTCTCCGTAATGGCCTGCAGGTTTCGAATCGCCTGTAACGGATTCTCGAGGTGATAAATCAATCCGAAACACAGCACCAGATCGAACCGTCCAAGCTGTCGAATCTTCCGGTCTTCAATGTCGGCCTCTCCGAACGGTATCCCCGGAAAGCGTCCGCGCGCTTCCTCGACGTTTTCCGCGCGGGCATCAAAGCCGCAGACGTTCAGGCCGCATTCCGCCAGCGTCTGCGAAAAAAAACCGACCCCGCAACCTGCATCCACCGCGTTGGAAAAGCCGAAAGCGGGTTTCAGCCTTTTCACGATTCGCTGAATGGTTTCCTCGCGCGCTTCGATGAGGGCGCGGTACTCCTTTCTGTCGAAGGGAGTCAGTTTCATCA
>CAZGBQ010000042.1:0-12278 GCA_964524045.1 uncultured Acidobacteriaceae bacterium | reverse complement strand
GCGGCGGTTACCAGTGGTCGCGATCGGGTTCCGGACCGGTCCAGTACAGCTTGTGGAGTGCGCCCGACTTGTCGAAATCGCCGGAAGCATTCGGATTCAAGAAACCATAGCGCAATTCTGAGCCGCGGCGGAGTTGCAGCGAATCAAAAAAGTAGGGAGAGCAGGGTAGCGGGCTGTCCCAGCACTGGTTTTTCCTGTACGGAACAAGAATGCTGAGATTCCCGTCGATCCGGTACGGCGCTACGGGGACCTGGGGCAGGCGCGGAAGCTCTCGCTGTGCGAAGGCAGGACGATAGAACGCACGCCAGAGTGTGCGCGGATAACTGCACCAAAATGCGGAGACTAAGAATCCCGCGAGCACCGCGCGCCTGCGGGTTTCTCTAAGACCGGGAAGCCAGGCGAGCAACGCCGCAGCGCCGAGCGTAGCTGCGGTGTTCCATATCACAGGTTCACCGAAACGGATGGCCGGCGCCCGCCAAAACCAAAACGCCAGGCCACAAATCGACGGCGCAACAATGCGAAGCCAGCGCGCGCGGACCTCCCTGCGCCTCAGCAACGCCACAATTCCGGCAACGGTAAAGAGAACAGGAAGAATGAAATCCGCGCGGTTAAGCACAATGGCGTGAAGCCAACCACCGAACCAGTGCCACCCTTCTGTTTCCGATAGCGTTCCCCACGGCATTCTTGCCCATGAACGCACCACCTGTGCCTGAACGTCAGCCCAGGCTGCGGGCACGCGCCAATCGACAGGAAAACCGAGCGAACTGCTGGGAAAGAAAGGATAGCCGCTGAGAATGACGCCGCGAAGGCCCCAGGACGCCAACAGCACCGCTGGGAAAAGCACGGCGACCAGGATCAAATTGCGGCGTAGCCGCGAAGCGAGCTGCAAACTCCACAATTGCGAGAACGCGAGGGACCAACCGAGGAAAGCAAAGACTACACTGGAGATTTTGAAAGAAAGCGCTAGTGGAAAAAGGAGCAGCGCCATCAACAAAGGCAGCCCCACAGGCGTATCGTGATCGGAATTGCCAGGCGGCTGCAGTCCAGCAAGCAAGTAATGGAAGGCAGCTAATGACAAGAAAGTGGCTGAAAGATCCGCATTAACGCCGATGATTTCTGAGTTTGTGGCCCAAAACAGTCCCGGAATTGCAAGAATGGTGAGATACAGATCCGATGGTGAGTAGCTCTCTCCGCGCCAGACGCGAAAAAAAGCCGGAACAATCGCGAACACGAACGCGCTCAGGAGCAAACCAGGAAACAAATGGAACGCCAGACCGTTCCACAACCCGTGGTTCAGCGCAGCTACGCATAAGAAAGCGCTCGAGTTGAAACCAAGTTGAGCCATCAGATTGGCTAGGCCCGGGACGATGGGGAAGGTATTGATCCAGCGAACCGCCATTGCGTTGTAGTAACCGGTGTCATAGTGATTGCAAGGTCCGACGCAACGCAACGCGATCGCGGCCGTGATGCCCAGAGACCAGAGCAGAGATGCTCGCGCTATGTGAGTCGTGGCGGCTGTGGAGTTGGGCGGCGCAGATTGTGACCCGCGCGAAAGATATGTTCTCCGGTTCCCAAGCAGGCCGAGAAAGCCGAGTCCGGCGAGTGAGAGCGGACTGGGCCAGCCAATCGGGACCAAGAAGTGACCGAGTTGTAGCAGCAACACGGCGAGAAACAAACCTGCCCAGAAGGCGTCCAATGACCGATAGCTCTTAACGCAGGGGCCTAGGAGAAGCGAGCCGATGCCAACGAGCACGAGCGCGCAGACCGCCCATGTCAGGAGGATATAGGCGGCCAGCAAGAACGGAACGAAGGAGAAGTGCACGTTAGGAGGCAACCCTCGGGTGCCAAGCGCCTTAGAGTAAGCGAACTGGCCGTGAGATGAAAAAAGAAATTAGTTGAGAATTTGTGAAGCGAGAGTCGAGAGGAGAAGAGAGTCAACACTGCCTCCGTTGGCTCGGCCATCGCTTCATCCTCTAGTCCGCCAAAAATGGCTGCGCAGGTTGCTGCCTCGATTCCTTAGGCGCGCAATCGCGCCAGGCAATACAAATACGTTCCCTTATAACCGCGCATCCAAACATACGGAAACGCCGCCACCGCCAGCGGAAAGCAAATCATGTATTTGATTCGCCCTAGCGCACGCAAAAAACGATACTGCACGGACCGCCTTGCAGACTGCGCCGTCTCCGCTTGTTCGGGTTTCATTTGTATCAACTCGCGAAAACTGGTTTCTCCCTCACCCCCTGAATTTTGCGTGATCCCCGTGCGCAGAGTCATGTTCAACATCTGCGCCGTGTGCGCCAACCCCGCCGGCTGCTCGCGCAAGGACAGCACTTCGAAACCCTGTGCGTCTAGGAACTTCCGCAATGCCTTAGCATTCCATCGCAGGAAATGATTGGGCGGGTAATCCAGAACATCCGGCCCAGTCATCCACCGTTCGCGGTTTGGCACACTTAGCGCAATTTTTCCGCGCGGCGTCAAGCAGCGTTTGACACTTTGGAGGAATTCCAATGGCTCTGTTTGATGCTCTAACACTTCAAAAAAAGTGACGACGTCGAATTTTTCTTCACCAAATTGCTCCACAAACTCCGCGATGGTAAGCGGCAGTACGCGTTCCAGACCCAACCGCTCTTTGGCAAGCCGCGCCGCGTTGCGGTCGAGCTCGATTCCGGTCACGCGGTAACCGGTCTCCTGCGCCGCAGCCAAGAAATTCCCCGTTCCGCAGCCGATATCCAGCAGCTCTCCGGCGCTTGGCGCAAGCGCGTTCGCCAGAAAATATTTATGTCCAGGTTCGAGTGGCAGCACGGCTTGATCCCGTCCGCCGTACATCTGCTCATACCAGTCCGCGCCCGGCATCTTACGCGGCTCCCAATACTGCAGGCCACACCGTCCGCAGCCCATCAATTCATATTTTCCGTACCGCTCGATCGTTGCGGGGTGCGGCGTCCCACCACACGCCGGGCAGAAACACTTCTTCGTTGCGCTCCCCATGGGGTCTTGGGCTCCGTTTGAACCGGTCGTTGCACGGGCTGTGTTTTGGGAAGCCATCGAATAGATTTCAAAGGATGATAGCTCAAGACCAGCGCCGCCGGGTGACCCTGTGCAGCCTGTGCAGTCTGTAAACAGCGTAAGCTCTCCTTGGGATTTCGCGTAATTCGAGAATTAAGAATGAGGAATGGTGCAGGTTACGCTAATTGTTTTTGCCTGGAAATTGAAAGATGCTAGGAACCGTGCACTGGTGGATCTTAGTTGCGATCGCGGTGGTTTTGCTTTCCCTGTATGGGTTGTACCGCTGGGCGTCGGCGGACCCTGGGGTTGACGCGGAGATCGCCCGAGAGCATTTTCGAGCGGAGCAGGAGCGGCGCGCTTTGCGGCGGGTCGGCAAGGATTCGCCGGCAACCGGGACACGATGATCCCCCGGGAGAGCGTGTCTGAGTTTGCTGTTGTGAGCTTCGGAGAGCCAATCGGCAGCGTGATTCCAAAGAGCTGAGGTAATCGGAGGGGCGCCGCTAAGTTTGGGTGGCGCCAGGCAAACGATTGCGCCGTAAGCCCAAGAGCCGGCGCACGGGCCGAGTCAAATCAAGAAAGGCCATCCAGCCTGGAGCCAGCTTCGGCCTGAGAAAACGCCAATAGGGAGCCCAGAATCGCTTCCAATTCCGCCGCTCCCCTCGTAGTGTCAAAACGTGGGTCGCATCGGCGATCGTGTACAGGCGCCACTGGCCACCCGCCAAGTCATAGTTGCGCCGCGCTTGTTCGTCATTCCAAACCCCCGCAGCCCCGGCCGGGTGATATCCGTAGTCGTGATTTTGATGGATGGCTACGATACAAGAGGAAGCGTCAACGAGCGCGGCGCGCAACCGCAGAGCCCTCCAAGCCAGAAAGTGGTCCCACCAGATTCTGCCCACTACCAGCGGAGGCAAATCCCAGGGCAGCCCGCGCCGAAACGCGAAGTAGTCGATCGCATCGGGACCGCGCTGGACAGCTTGTGACTGTGCCAGCTGCCGAAGACGATCCGCGGCTTCCACCGCGTCGAAATCGACAAGCCCTTGCATGTCCAAGTCCCAGCGGCGGCCCACCATTAGAAAACGCGCGTGCGCGGCGGAGACCCGTTCGAGGGCCGCGCAAAAATCCTTGAGAAGAATAATGTCGCAGTTGATGTAGCAGAGAAGCTCGTGGCGCGCGACGGCTTGCGCCCGGAGAAACATGAAATCGAGTCTCTTGGACCCAAATTCGTTGCGCTCGACATAAGGCTCGTGGCGCAGGCTGAGTTCTTCGCAAACCTCCTGAGCCCCCTGCTCCTCTCCGAAGAGAATCACTTCCACGCCCGGCGCGAGAGATTTCCAGCTTCGGAGCGCGTTCCGCTGGGGAATCGCGTTTTGCTTAATGAAAGGCTTTGCGGTGGTAAAAAAGGTCAGCATTTTGTCCTTCTTACTTTACTTCGGCGCTGGATTGCGCGAAAGCCAAGAAAAAAGGGACGCGAGGGGCTGGGCCATTACCTTCTTACGAGGTCGCTCAACGGGTTACCGACTTCGGACAACGTTATGAGCGCGGAGCCGATGGAAGGGGATGAACACCGTTGGCATCCGAGGGACGGTAGCGAAAGTGCCGGCCATCACACGAGATGCAACGGTATGGCTTGATATGCAAAGTAGTGTAAAGAATTGCCTCGAGCAGGCCTTTTCTGCGCGACCTCTGGATGTTACCGCTACTACAGTAGGGACAAGCGAGGCAACTGGACCTCGAAAGGATAAACCGCATAAATCACCCACGAGGGCGGGGAGATAGACTAGCGCAAAATCTACACAGAATCCAGAGTGAAGAGCCAGCCTCTGAGAAGTTGGTGAAGCACATGAAAACGCACAAGATAAGCAGACTAAAGTTACCCCGCAGGGCAGGCAAGCGTTCTACCATCGCGAGCCCGAACTTGTTGTCAGTGCGGCTACCTGTCCTGAGGGAGTGCATCCGCCGTACTATTGGTGATTGCTTGGATCTTGTTTACGATGCTCCAAGAGTACAAATCTTTGTCGTTTGGGACGTCGTATCTTGTAGGAGGGTGCGATGGGCAAGTTTTCTCGAAGCTGGGAGCTGGTGAAGCAGAGCTTCGCCATTCTCCGTTCCGACAAACAGTTGATGCTGTTCCCCGTGCTTTCCGCGATTAGCTGCTTGATTGTGACGGCGCTTATCGCTACGGGGGGCACTCTGCTGATGATGCCGGGGATTGCTTCCGCTGCGGCAAACGGCGAGCAGTTCCATCCGAATCAATCGCCGCTGTTTCTGATCGGTATGTTCACCTTGTATGTGGCGAACTATTTTGTCATCGTGTTTTTCAACGTCGCGCTGGTGGGGGTGGCCAACAGCCGTTTGATGGGAGGTACCTGGACATTTCGGGATGGCATCGAGCTGGCTTGGGCGCGCAAAGGCACCATCCTGCAGTGGGCGTTGGTTGCCGCGACTGTCGGCATGATCCTGCGCACACTGGAAGAGCGGATGGGGCTGATCGGTCGGATCATCATGCGCATCATAGGCATTGCATGGGCTCTGGCTTGTTACTTTGTGGTTCCGGTGCTGGCGTTCGAGGATCTCACGCCGATTGCGGCAGTGAAGCGCTCGTCGAAACTTTTCCGCGATACCTGGGGCGAGAAAGTGATTGGCGGATTCAGCTTCAGCCTGGTTTCCATGGTCCTGATGCTGCCCGGTATCGGGTTATTCCTCGTTGCCGCTTTCCTAGAAGGACTCAAGGGGCTAATGGTTGGCGTGGCCTTGATGATTCTCTACTTCCTGATGCTCTCGGTGATGATGTCGGCGGTGCAAGGAATCTTTAACGCGGCGCTTTATCGTTACGCCTGCTTCAAACAGGTGCCACCCGCGTTCGAGGCAAATCTAGTCACCTCAGCGTGGACGCCGAAGACCTGAAGAATCCATCCTCGAAGTGAAACGCGAAACTAGGGCGAGCTCCGGCTCGCCCTTTGTTTTGCTTCAGCAGAGGTTTTTTCGGCAAACGGGACCTGCCTTAAACGTAGAAGGTAATTTCCAGCGGATTGCCATCCGGATCCGTGAAGTAAATGGAGCGGGCCATGCCGTGATCGATCGGCCCGCGGGACGAAATTCCAAGCGACTTCAAGTGCTCTTGGGCCGCCGCAAAACCTTTTTCGTCCGTCAGCCACGCCACGCGGTGCCAGCCCGCCCCCTCCCGCGACAGACCAGGTCCTTTCAGCGCCTGGAACAAAGCGAGCTTCGTGTTGCCGACGCCAATCATCAAGGGCTCAGGATCCCAGCGTGCCATTTCGCGTAAACCGAGCACTTGGGCGTACCATTCTGCGGCCTGGGCGATGTCGCTGACAAAAAGTTCAACGTGATCAATGTTTCGAACGGAGAAGGTCATAGGCGAACTCCGGCTGATTGTAAGCTAGCAGACTGACTGGCTGGTGCTTTGGTGCACGCGTTTGCATGCAGAGCCTGCGCGTGCCCGTTGTACTGCTGGACTCGACCCGCTTTCTTGAGAGGCTTGAAACGCGCAGGGCGTGCTGCGCGTCTCATCGACAAGCGCGTGTGTTGGCTGCCTATTTCGGGTGGCCAGGCTTACGAAGATGGACATTCCTGCAAAGGAGTGTTGCTCGCGTAAGCCTGGTCACTTTCTGCCTTTTCAGATTCGAGATTCCTCTATGATGTAGGAAAAGCGTTAGAATGAGACTCTTGAATCGGCAGGTTCGAAGGTGAAAATCGTAAGATGATCCGTTTTCTCAAAGAGCGCATCCTGACTGGCAAGGACAGCCGGACAGGGCTACCACTGGGGCATCTGGAATTCGAATTGATGGAAATCCTTTGGTCGCGGGGCGAGAGCAACGTTCGCGACGTGGCGCACGAATTGGGACGCCCGCTCGCTTACACGACGGTCATGACTACGCTGGATCGGCTGTATAAGAAGGGGTTGCTGGACCGGCGCATGGAGAGCCGGGCTTTCCTTTATTGTGCCCGAATGACGCGTCAGGAGTGGGAGCAGGAACGAGCTGAATCGATCGTGTCCGGCTTTCTCGCCGGGCCGCAGCCGTCGCGGGATTTGCTGCTCTCCTCTTTTCTCGAAGCCGTTGGCGACCTCGACGCGGAGCTTCTCGATGAACTGGAGAAGAAGATCCGCAGAAAGCGCCGGGAACTTTTCCGGCGGGGGCAGTCATGATCGCCCTCTATTTGTTCAAGCTGCTGTGCCTTTGCCTGGCTTCCTTCTTTGTGGTCAACGCCGCGCTGGGATTGACGGTGAGAGCTGCTTCGCGGTTTGCCATTCGAATCGCGGAAAAGATGAGGCCGAGAACAGCCGCGCGCTTTCTATTCTTCCTGCGAGTGCTGCCAGCAGGCGTTGGAATGGCCGTTGTGATGGGGCTCTGTTTGCCCAGTTACCTGTGGCTCGAGCCGCAAGTGGCCGCCGAGCGCGTGGGCTATATTTGCCTGATCCTTGCTGCCTTTGGAACCGCAAGCTGGTGCGCAGCTGGTGTCCGCACGGCACGAGCCGTCGGAGCATCCTTGCGCATGAGCCGCACGTGGCACAAAGAGCGTCGCGACTTTGGCCTGCCTGGCGTAGGGTCATCAGCTGATGTCGTTGAGACCGATGCGCCCGTGATGGCTCTCGCCGGTGTTTCTCTGCCATACCTGGTAATATCCCGCGGAGTGTTGCGCGTGCTTTCGAATGAGCAATTGGACGTGGCGCTGCGGCACGAACATGCGCATCGCGTTTCTCGCGACAACCTCAAACGGCTTTTCCTGCTTCTGATTCCGGACATCTTCCCATTCATAGGGCGCCCCACCCTGCTCGAGCAAACCTGGGCCAGGCTCTCGGAATGGGCGGCGGACGATGAAGCGGTGGACGGAGATTCCCACCGCGCGCTCTCGCTGGCTACGGCGCTGCTCCAAGTTGCGCGCATGGGCGCTGGACCGCGTCTCTCGTTCCTACACACGTCACTCGTTCCCAGCAGCCACGATCTATCGGCGCGTATCAATAGGCTGTTGGATAATGAACTATGCCCCGCCGAAACGATTTCTCAAAATCGGTTTTTTGTCGGCCGCCGAGCTGTCGGCGGCCTCAGCCTCGCCGTTTGCGCTATGGCCCTTGCTGTCGGACCTGCCGCGCTGTCTAATGTACACCGGCTTCTGGAACTCTTCCTTCGCTAGAGTTTGCGCCCTTTCCGCCACGCAAAAATCTCCCTCGGCTCGTGGGCATGTCGCTACGACCCGTGGTAGTAGATTCGCCTTTTTTTGTAGCCTAATGCCCATCATGGACAGCCGATTCGTTCCCCACCGTGTTGCCACGGCGCCAGCGGCGCGATTGCTATTGACGATTGCTCTTCTCGCGCCCGCGCTTCTCTTTGCGCAGAATCCGCGCGGGACGCTGCGCGGCGTTGTCCAGGACACGAGTGGTGCACGCGTTCCCGGCGCACGCATCCTGGTTCAGACGGCTGACTCTTCCTTGCATCGAGAAGTCTTGGCGGACGCAGATGGCGAATTTCGGATCGACGAATTGCAGCCGGATTTGTATCACGTGACCGTGCAAGCAAAAGGGTTTGCGGACGCCAGCGCGGACGTGAAAGTGTCGGTGAGTTCAGTCCGGGAAATCACCGTTGCGTTGAAGGTTAGCGCCCTCCACCAGCAGACCATCACTACGGACGGGTTGGAGTCGATCACTACGCAGCGCATCGACACAGAGGCCGCGGTGCACCAGACGATCATTACTTCTCAGGATCTCAACACGATTCCTCTAGCGGCGCGCACCTTTGCCAATATTGCCTATCTCGCTCCGGGAACCGAGCCCCTCGAGCCTTCCGATCCCACCAAAGCCCGCATCACTGCGGTCTCCACCGGAGGCAGCTCCGGATTGAACAATGATCTTTCGGTGGATGGGGCCGATAATACAGACGACTGGATTGGCGGGTTTCTGCAGAACTATTCGCCAGAAGCGATTCAGGAATTCGCCGTGGCTACGGCCCAAGAAAACGCGGACACCGGTAGGACAACCGCCGCCTCGATTGTAATCACCACGAAAGGCGGCACCAACGAATGGCACGGCGACGAAGCCTTTTACGGACGCGACGCTTCGCTCAATGCGCGCTTTCCCATTGACAACCCCGCCCCCAATCCGAAGCAGCCTTTCTCACGGCAGAACTATGTAGGAACGCTGGGAGGCCCGGTCGTCACAGACAAACTCTGGGTGTTCGGTTCGCTGGAGTATGTCCACGAGAATGCCAGCATCGCCTATAGCACAAACAGCCTCACGGAATTCAACGCGCTTTCGCAGCTCGCGCAACAGGGATTCATCCCGGCGGTGAATTCGATTGCCGTACCAAGCAGCGTGCCGATTCCCTTCCGCGATTACCTTGGCTTGCTGCGTTTTGACTGGCAGCAGTCGAATCGTTCGCATTGGTTCTTGCGCACGTCGTTCGACAGCTACACGACGCACAACGGGCTGGTGCAGCAGGCCACGCTTCCCTCGACTGGAGCTACCACGCACAACAACTACCTTGACCTGGTTCTCAGCAATCAGTTTACGTTCGATTCGTCGTGGTTTGGCTCGTTCGTTTTCAGCGGCAGCGGATTACATCTCACGCAGTCGCGGAATTCGAATCTTGGTTTCTCGCTAGCCTTTCCCTTCAGCACCACGACCAGCACCATCTCCGGGTTTGAAACCTTTGGTGACCAGCAATTCGTTACCGCGATTACCGCCTTTCCCGTTCTCCGGAATCAGGAGAAGTATCAATTCCGCTATGACCTCAGCTACGTTGCGGGCAAGCACGCCGTGCGCTTCGGTGTGAATTTCATTCACGAGCCGGTGCTGAGCGGAGCGCTCTCGGCCAACGCTGAGACGGTTCTTACCTACCCCCAGGATCCTAGCTTCTATGTTTCGAATCCCGGTGTGCTCGGAACCTGCTCGTCTGCGAATCCCGATCCGAATTGTCCGACGGTCGACGCAACGGGCCCGAGCGACGGCAGCTTTTCTCAAAACGTGCAGAGGCTCGGCCTATATGCGCAAGATTCTTGGCGTGCGACGCGCCGCCTTACCATCAACTACGGGTTGCGCTACGACACGACCTACGGACTCTTCATCGCTTCCGGCCAAAATCAGGGCGCTAACCCTGCGTTGCCAGGCAACGGCATCATTTCAGGGATTCCTCACGACTATCGCAAGGCTTTCGCGCCGCGGTTGGGGGTGGCGTACGCTCTCGATGACTCCGGGAAGACCGTTCTGCGTGGCGGCGCGGGGCTTTACTATGCCGACCTTGCGCAAAACGGCTGGGTGGAAGCCCTCACGGCGGTCAATCAGGGCAATCTGGCCAATGGAACCAGTCCTCCATCACTGATCGATCCGAACTACACGACTCCCTACGCCCTCCATGCCACCGCCGGAGCTCAGCACGCGTTCAATTCCGACTGGACTCTCAGCGCGGACTACACGCTGGAAACCGGAATGCACGGCTACCGGCGCTACGACTATCCCAACGTGTCCGTGTTCCGAACGGACAATCGCTCCAGCTACAAGGCGTTGATGCTGCACTTGCAGGGAAACATCGCGAAGCGCTTGAATCTCGTCGCCAACTACACACTCTCTAGCGCCAAAACGTGGGGCTGCCAGATCGGAGAGCTCTTTGATTACGTGAATGGCGTTTGCGATCCTTTCAATGCTTTCGCGCCAGGCGACTATGGGCCATCCGGCGAAGACGTGCGGCATCGGGGCGTGATCGCCGGCATGGTGCTTGCGCCCGCGGGAGTGCAAGTTTCCTGGCTGTTCCAGGCGGAAACTGGACGGCCCATCACGCTCACGACACCCGCTACCGGCAATCGCGCGGTCATCAACGGAGTCGAGACTTCGCTCGATCAGTTCCGCGGGACGCCCTTCGTGCAGATCGATATGCGGGTCAGCCGTCCCTTCCACATCAATGAACGCTGGTCGGTTTCTCCATTCGCAGAGTTCTTCAACCTGTTCAATCGCAATAATCCCGGCAACAACTACATTCCTGATATCAACGCAATTCCCACACCAGTGAATGACATTTCCAACGTCGCTTCGGTGTGCCTCGATCCGCCCGCATGTACGCAAAACCGCGCGGTTACGAGCGGCAACCAGTTGCTCTTTCCCGCGGGCGCCCTCGGCGATTTCTTCGGCCCCGGCACAACCGTGGGGATTCCCTTCGCCGCGCAACTCGGGATCAAACTTACTTTCTAGCTCTAGCCCACTCCCCTTTTTTTTTGGATCTAACGCATTCCTCGTCAACATTTGCACAAAAAAAAACGAGAGAACACCCTGGTTGTCGTTAACCGGCGTTGCGACTGCGCCCGCGGATGGCTATTCTTGAGGAGAGATTGACGAGGATTCATCCGAGCATGTTTGAGAATCTGACAGAGAAGCTGCAACGAGCGTTCAAGAACCTGCGCGGGCAGGGCAAGCTCACCGAAGAGCACTTGGACGCGGCGCTCGCTGAAATTCGCGAGGCGCTGCTCGAAGGCGACGTCAACGTTGGAGTTGCCGATGAGCTGTTGGCCAACATCCGCAAGAAGGCCATCGGCAGCGAAGTGATGCTGCAACTTTCCCCGGATCAACAAGTCGTCAAAGTCGTGCGCGACGAACTGACCGCCCTTCTGGGAAAACACGCCAAGCCGCTGTTCGCGTCGCGCCCGCCTTCCGTCTGGATGATCGTGGGTCTGCAAGGTTCGGGAAAGACAACTACAACGGGAAAACTCTCGAAATGGCTCGCGCAACACGGCCATCGGCCTATTGTCGTCTCAACCGACGTGTATCGCCCCGCGGCGCGCGAGCAGCTCGCGCAAGTGGCGAAAGCCGTCGGTACAGCAATTTGGCCGGGCGCCGGAACGGACAAGCCGCTCGAAATCGTGAAAGGCGCCATCAAGGAAGCGAAGCTTTCCGCAAGCGATGTGATTCTCGTCGACACGGCGGGCCGGTTGCACATTGACGACGAATTGATGAGCGAGCTCACCATGCTCAAGAAAGAGCTGCAGCCCAGCGAGATTCTGTTCATCGCGGACGCCATGATCGGCCAGGACGCCGTGCGATCCGCAGGGGAATTCCACAAGCGGCTGGGGCTCACCGGAGTCATTCTGACCAAGCTTGACGGCGATGCACGCGGCGGCGCGGCGCTGAGCATCAGCAAAGTTTCTGGCGCGCCCGTAAAGTTCGTCGGCCTCGGCGAAAAATACGACGCGTTGGAAGGATTCTATCCGGAGCGCATCGTCTCACGCGTCCTCGGGATGGGCGACATCCTGTCGCTCATCGAACGCGCCGAGCA
>CAZGBQ010000041.1:4345-26652 GCA_964524045.1 uncultured Acidobacteriaceae bacterium | reverse complement strand
GGCGGAGCGCGCCAAATGTGGTAAGCTTGCATTCCCCCGTTTCGCCACCGAAGCCCAACACAAGGAGAGAAGAAAAATGAGGAAGAAATCCCTAGCAGGGACGCTTGTCGCATTGTTCCTACTTGCGGGCGCAGCTGCGGCGCGCGCGCAGGAAGTGACACCGGCGGACAAGGAGCACGCACTGCAATATCTGGAGTCCACAAAAAAGAATGTTCTGGAGGCGACGAAAGGTCTCTCGGAAGCGCAGTGGAACTTCAAGCCGGCGCCGGACCGCTGGTCGGTGGCGCAAGTGATGGAACACATTGCGGCGGCGGAAGACTTTATCCGGGACATGACCAAGGAAAAGGTCATGACTTCGCCGGCGGGAGAAGCCGGCCGCGACCTCAAGAAAACCGACGAAGCCGTGCTGGCGATGGTTCCCGACCGCAGCCACAAGGCGCAAGCGCCGGAGCCGTTGGTGCCGAGCAACCGCTTCGGTTCGCCGGAGGCATCGGTCAAGCATTTCGTGGAGAGCCGCGCGGCAACAGAGGATTTCCTGAAGAGCGCGTCAGGACTGCGCGACCATGTGATGGACAGCCCGTTGGGCAAGCTGGACGGATACGAGTTTGTTCTGTTCATCGCGGCGCACAGCGAACGCCACACCAAACAGATCAACGAAGTGAAGGCGGACCCGGGTTTTCCAAAGAAGTAGGGATCCGCAAACGCAAAGCACCCTGCGCTACGCAACGGCCAGGTCAGCCACCGCCGCGCGTGGCGCTGCTCGGCTGATTGTCGAACACTCGACCAGTCCCGTCATTCCGAGGAGCCTGCCTGCAGCAAGCAGGCAGAGCGGTGAGGAATCTCTCTTTTTTATTGGATGGATTCGGGAAGAGAGATTCCCCGCATCGGTCGGAATGACCGCGAAAGGCGCTATTCAAAAAGCGACGAGCGATTAGCAGGGTTCAGCGCGAAACGGAAGAACCGCCAGCGCCGCTGATGACTGGAACGGTGACGGTGTTGTCCGTCCGAACCAGCATTCCGGTTTGCGCGGGAAGCTCCACTTCTTTTCCCTTGCGCGCGACAATGTACGCTGCGCTGCCCGCCAGGCCCAAGCCAAAGCCGCGAACCACGTGGCTGAAGACCGCGCCAATGAGCGTCCCGCCGCCTGTTCCCACGGTTGCGGCGAGCACGTCTCCTTTGACGTCATGCTTTTCCTCAATGACCTGGCCTTCCTCCACCTTCACATCCTTGCGCGTCCTACCGTCAGCTTGTCCGTGGGGCTGCTCGATAGCGATGATGCTCATTTGCACCGGAATTAGCCGGCTGTCGACTTCAATGGAGCGGAAGGAAAGATTCAGGTACGCCTGGCCGCGGATCGTGGAGAAGCGGCGAGCTTTTTCTACCGTGCCGATAGCGCCGTTCACCCGAGTGCCTGCGGGAAGCAGCAGCTGGCTGCCCAGGTAAACGGGCTCGGCAACTACCGCGACAAAGGGATCTCCCTCTCTGGCGACGCCTGAGTTGATGCCGCTCAGCAGCGTCAGATGAACCTGCGTGCCTTGCATGACTTGACGCGGCTCGGCGTAAGACGCGGGCGCTACAGCGCAGGCCAGCGCAGCAACTAAAAGAACAGACAGCATACGTTTCATGGAGTCCTCCTGCTCGACTGGGAAGTGCGAGCGAGCCTCGTATCGTGAGGCAACACCCAGGCGATGCCTCGGTGCATTCCGCTGGCGCGCGGACCCCGTTCCGGCGCCGCCGGAACAAGGCGGATGGGGAGGAATTCCATCCGCCAGTAGAGTACTCGAATTTTGATTTAGCTGGGAAATTTTCTGAAGGTGTTTCCTTTGCGTAAAGAACGAGCTTGGAGGTCATCGGGAAGCTGCAAACGCCGCGACGAATCTTGCCGAGCCCATTGGGGAGGAGTATTGTTTGCGGGTTGGTGGCCTAATTCGTAGCGGAGGAACGTCGATGAACAAAACTCGAACGGGGGTAGTCTGCGCAGTTTTGGCTGGGATCGTAGCGCTCGCAGGGGCCGCTTCCAGCCAGGAGAAAAAAGAAAGCATGGAGGCGCATAAGATCGTGCACTTCGGCGATCTGAAATGGACGCCGATTATGAAGGGATGCGACCTGGCGCCGGTTGCGGGAGACATGAATGCGGAGGGCGCACCGTTCGTGCTGCGCATCCGCTGCACGGACGGAACGAAAGTCCCCGCGCATTGGCATCCAACGGATGAAAACGTGACGGTGTTGAAGGGAACGTTTCTCGTCGGAATGGGAGAGGCCTTCGAAGAGAGCAAATTGCAGCCGATGAACGTGGGAAATTTTTTGATGATGCCCAAGGAAATGCGGCACTTTGCCCTGTGCAAAGGGGAGACGATCGTCCAGGTCCATGCAATGGGGCCGTTCAAAGTGAACTGGGTGAATCCTTCGGAAGTGCAGCCGCCCGACGCGCCGGCCGCTGCGGCGAAGCCCAAGTCCTGATCAACGCTCTTTAACCAAAACAATTGGCCAGGACCGAAGGAACCTTTCACGAGACATCAAAATTGAAGCGCGGTGCGAGTTTCTGGCTGCGCTCCTGACCCTATGCTAGACTTTTCTCCGCGGACGCGCGAAATCGCGCATCCGCCGGAGCGTGGAACTTCGGGCTCTGTGCAACGAGGTCCCGCGAACCCCGCCAGGCCCGGAAGGGAGCAACGGTACCGGGTATGCCTCGGGTGCCGCAGATTACCCGAAGTTCCTCTCGCCGAGAAAGAGTTCCTTCGTTCCCATATCTCAGGTGAATTGCTCTGATGAGTTATCAAGTTATAGCGCGAAAATGGCGGCCGCAGACTTTCAACGATCTCGTTGGCCAGCAGCACGTCACCGAAACGCTGAAAAATGCAATCACGCACGACCGTGTGGCGCACGCCTACATTTTTTCGGGCGCCCGCGGCGTGGGGAAAACCACAGCGGCGAGGATTCTCGCCAAGGCGCTCAATTGTGTGAAAGGGCCAACGCCAGAGCCCTGCGGCGTTTGCGATTCGTGCAAAGAAATTGCTGCGGGAACTTCGCTCGACGTGATCGAAATCGACGCGGCTTCGAACCGCGGCATCGATCAGATCCGCGAGCTGCGTGAAATGGTGCGCTATGCGCCGGCGGTTTCGCGAACGAAGGTGGTGATTCTCGACGAAGCGCACATGCTGACGGGCGAGGCTTCCAACGCGCTCCTGAAAACCCTGGAAGAGCCGCCGGACCGCGTGGTCTTCGTGATGGCCACAACGGAGCCGGAAAACCTCGAAGACACGATTCGTTCGCGGTCCCAACATTTTCATTTTCGCGCGCTGACGTTTGCGGAGATCACCAAACGGCTGGAAGAAATCGGACAGAAGGAAGAACTGAAGATCGAACCGGGGGCGATGGCGGTGATTGCGCGCATGGCGGAAGGCAGCCTGCGCGACGCGCTCTCTCTGCTGGAGCAGGCGCGCGCATACTGCGGAGACACGATACCGGATGCGGAAGTGCGCGCTTTGCTCGGCGTTGTGCCGGAGGATGCGCTCGAGGAATTGGTTCATGCGATCTCAGAAGGTTCCGCAGACCGCGCGCTCGGCTTGGTGCACGCGTTCCAAAAAGAAGGACGCAACCTGCAGCATTTCTGCCGGGAAGCCATTCGTCATTTTCGGAACTTGCTGGTCGCGCGTGTCTGCGGCGCGGATTCCGATTTGATTGCCGCGACACCGGACCAGCGGCCCGCCATTGCGAAGGCGGCCGGACTATTCAGTGAAGAAGACCTGACGCGATTTTTTCAGATTCTGCTGCAAACGGATGACGACTTGCGAAGGAAGCCTGACCCGCGGGTGCATCTGGAAATGGGCCTGCTCCGCCTGATCAATGCGGCGCGGCTCGCGCCATTGGAAGAACTGCTTACAGAGTTGAAAGGTGGCGCGCCGGGCGGCACAAGCGCAGGTTCAGCGCGAGAGTCTTCGAGCGCTCCGCCTCTGGCGCGTCAGGTTACGCCAGTTACGGCGAACGCCGAGTTTGTTTATACCCCAAGGACCAGCACCCCGAATCTCGAGGCGCCAATTCCCTCATCTGAAAAACCACAAACGGAACGGCCACAAACTCCCGCTTCGCCCGCTGCGCCGACGACTTCGGCTGCTTCAGAAGTTGTGCCAAGAAGAGAAAATGGAGCAGCGACACGGCTCAGCGGAATTTCAGTGGAGCAGGTTGCGGAAATCAAAGCAGCTGTGCAGGCGAAGCAGAAATTCCTAGGCGAACTGGTAGAACACAGCAGCGCGTGGGAACTGGAAGGCGCGGAGCTGCGCATCTATTTTTCTGCGAGCCACAAAATGTTTGCCGAATTGCTGGAAGGACGAGAGTCGCTGGAAAAGATCCGTGCAGTTTCGAGCAACGTGCTGGGCCGCGCTGTGCGAGTCTGTGCTAGACTGGACTCACTCGCTGCAGCAGCGGCGGCATCCAGCACGCAAGAGTTGCGGGCGCAGTTCGAACGCGATCCGCTGGTACGGTCGATGTTGCAACGATTCGGTGGTAAAATTACCGAAGTGCGGCCGCGGCAAGACGGAAAGTGAAGCTGCAAAGGGTTCAGAAATGGAAGTCGGCGCCATCCAACAAATGCTTTCGCGGCTGGGCAAGCTGCAGGAAGACTACCAGCGGCAGGTGAATGCGGTCACCGTCGAAGCTTCGGCCGGCGGCGGCATGGTCACCGTGAAGATGAACGGCCAGAAGCAAGTTGTGGACGTAAAGATTGAGCCGGATGTTTTCGCCGGCAAAGACCAGGAAATGCTGCAGGACTTGGTACGCGCGGCAGTGAATGAAGCGTCGCGGCGCGTCGACGAAGAACTGGCCAGCCAGATCAAAAGCCTCGCCGGCGGAATTCCGGGAATTGCGGGACTCAAAATTCCGGGCCTGTTTTAAGCACGCAATCCTTCCAATCGATTTTTTCCAATGGAAATTAGACAAGCGGTCGCATGCGACGCGGATGCGCTTTGGGCAATTCTGGAGCCTATCATTCGCGCGGGCGAGACCTACACTTTGCCACGAGATATGAATCGCGAGAGCGCACTCGCCTATTGGCTCTCTCCCAGCCATGAAGTCTTCGTCGCCGAAGAAAACGACCGGATTGTCGGGACATACATTCTGCGTGCCAACCAGCAGGGCGGCGGGACACACGTTGCGAATTGCGGCTACATCACGGCGCCCGACGCCACGGGCCGCGGCGTAGCTCGCGCCATGTGCGCTCATTCGTTGGAACGTGCACGCGAACGCGGATTCCGCGCCATGCAATACAATTTCGTGGTCAGCACCAATGAGCGCGCCGTCCGCCTGTGGAAGAGCTTTGGCTTCGCTATCGTTGGCCGCCTGCCAAAGGCGTTTGATCATCCGAAGTTCGGCTTTGTCGATGCGTTCGTCATGTTTCGTGAACTCTAGGCCGTTTGCGCTCTCGCGCGCGCCTATGCTACACATGCTGCATGCCTGATTTTGCCGCGCCCGTCGAACGTCTCATCGACGAATTGAAGCATCTGCCCGGAATCGGCCAGAAGACCGCGCAGCGTCTGGCGTTTTTTCTATTGCGCGCCGCGCCGGAAGACGCGCTGGCGCTCGCCGACGCGATTCGCGACGCCAAAGAAAAAATCCGTGAATGCTCGACATGCCACAACATCACGGACACCAATCCTTGTCTTTACTGCATTGGTCCGACGCGCAACAAGAAAACGATTTGCGTGGTCGAGGAAGCCCACAACATTCTGGCCATCGAAAAGACACGCACCTACAGCGGCATGTACCACGTGCTGGGCGGCTCGCTCTCGCCGCTTTCCGGGCGAGGGCCGGATCAATTACACATCAAATCGCTCATCGGGCGGCTGAAGGGCAACACGGTCGAAGAAATCATCATTGCGACCAATCCCACCGCCGAAGGCGAAGCCACAGCGGTTTATCTGTCTAAGCTCCTGAAACCCTTGGGTGTCCGCGTCACCCGCATCGGAGTCGGCATTCCAGTCGGCGCCGACCTGGAATACGCCGATGAAGTCACGATGTTGAAGGCCATGGAAGGGCGCCGGGACCTGTAGTTTCTTTTGGCTTGTTTGCAAGATAGAGCGGGTTCTCCGCACTCTCAACTTCCCTTTGGGAATAAATTCTCAAGAAAAGCGGTCGTAGATGTGATGTGGCGGAGTGTAGGCCTGCAGAATGTTTGATCGCTTTCCAGGGAACTCCCAGGTCCGATCAAAAAAGTTTCGCATACTCGCCTGAGTCCACGGGTTCATCCATGTTTTTTTGAGAGGCGGCCCGACGCGACTCACGAGTCGTTGCCGGGACCGTCAAAAAGTTTAACGTATGAGCGCCACAGCCGTACAGGGCGGGTCCGAAACCCTAATTCGTTACCTTCTCGAAGGCACTGCTTCCGAGACAGGCCAGGAATTTCTCCGCGCTTTAGTGCGCTCGGCCGCTTTGGCAATGAACGTTGCCGGTGTCTGGGTTACCGAGTATTTGCGGGAGAAAAAAGTTCTGCGCTCGCTGGCCTTCTGGATGAACGGGGAGTTCATCGAGGACTTCGAGTACCGGATAGAGGGGACTCCTTGCGAAGTCGTGGTCGAAGAGGTGCGCCTAGTCCACTATCCTGAGCGAGTTATCGAGCTCTTCCCTAACGATCCGGACTTGGTTGCCCTTAACGCCGTAAGTTATGCCGGCGTTCCGCTACTCAATTCCGATGGTACCGTCATGGGGCACCTTTCCGCGCTGGATACCAAGCCTCTCAAGCTGTTTCCGGAGCTCGAGTCCGCTTTTCGTATCTTCGGGGCGCGCGCGGCCGCGGAACTCAATCGGCTTCGCGCGGAATCCGCGATTCGTGAAAGCGAGCAGCGCTTTGCGCGGCTATTCGACAGCGCTATGGACGCCATCTTCGAACTGGACGATCAGTTTCGTGTGCAGATGGCGAACGGGTCTGCAGCTGCACTGTTCGCGCTATCGGGAGAAGCTCTTGCAAAGTGCAAAATGACAGAGCTTCTCACTCCGGCCAGCGCGCAGAAATTGTCCTTGGTCGCGGAACAGTTGGACTGCACAACCCGGCCTTTTGCGTGGGTGGCAGGGGGATTCGACGCCGTGCGCAGCGACGGTTCCTCGTTTGCGGCCGAAGCCAGCGTGTCTCGCTTTGACGTGCTGGGCAACTGCCGCTTCAGCCTGATCTTGCGCAATGTCCAGGATCAATTGGCCGCAGAGAGCCGCCTTCGAGAACTCGAAGGAGAAACCGCTTATCTCTCGAATGAAATGAGCGGACATCCGGGTGCCGGCGAGATTGTCGGCAACAGTCCGGCCATCCGCGCGGTGATCACTGCGGTCGGACAAGTTGCGCCCACCCCGGCTACCGTTCTTATCACTGGAGAAACCGGGACGGGCAAGGAGCTCGTCGCGCGGGCAATTCATCAAGCAAGTGATCGGGCTGCAAAACCGTTCATCCGCGTGAATTGCGCCGCCATTCCCGCAACATTGTGTGAAAGCGAATTCTTTGGTCACGAGCGCGGCGCTTTTACCGGCGCGGCTGCACGCCGCGCTGGAAGGTTCGAGCTGGCGCACGGCGGAACGATCTTCCTCGATGAAGTTGCGGAGCTGCCCCTCGAACTGCAGCCCAAGCTGCTGCGCGTTCTTCAAGAAGGCGAATATGAACCGGTGGGCAGCTCGCAAACGCGCAAAGTAGACGTTCGCGTGATTGCCGCGACAAACCGAGATCTTTCCGTGGAGGTTGCAGCAGGGCGATTCCGCGAAGACTTGTACTACCGCCTTCATGTTTTTCCGGTAAGCATTCCGCCGCTTCGCGAGCGCGGCACCGATGTTGAGGTGCTCGCGCAAAGCCTAATTGCATGCAACTGCGCGAGAATGAGAAAGCCTCCCCTCGAGCTGACCGCCGATTGTTTGAGGCGGCTGCGTTCGTATCATTGGCCGGGCAATGTGCGTGAACTCGAAAACGTGATCGAGCGCGCGGTGATCATCGCCCACGACGGGCGATTGAGTCTTCGCGATGTCCTGCCGCTTCGCCACTTTCCGCACGTGGTCGAACGCAAGAGTTCCGAAGCGGTTCCGTTGGTGCGTACGAAAAACGAGCTGCGCCAATTGGAGAGGGCCACTGTACTCCGCGCCCTGGAAGAGTCCGAGTGGAAAGTGTCCGGAGCGAAGGGCGCCGCCAGCAAGCTGGGCGTTCCGGCCTCCACGCTTTCTTCCAGAATGAAGGCGTTGCGCATCCATCGTCCCAAGTAAGAATTCACCCTGTTTCCTCGTGACAGCCCGGGAAAAGTCGAGAGTAACGAGAAGTCGGTAAGTGCGCGAGCGGCTCTCCCACCGGAACTGCTTGAAAGAAACGCCCTTATTCGCAAGCATCGCTGGCAGTCCTCTTGCTCCTTCGTGCGCAGGAGGAAGGAATGTCTTTTTTTGCGCGACGGCTGAATCAATTAGTGGTTACGGCGATCTTGAGCGGAGTCATCCCGCTGACCGCTTTCTGTCAAAGTTCGTTAAAGAGTGAAGATGGCATCGAGTTGGAATTGGCCGCCATGGGCAAACGCGGTGGCGTGGTCGCACTTGCACGCGAGCAGACGCTGGCCATTTTGCAAACGCAGAATGCGTGCTCAGACTGGTTCCGAGAGGTCGAAACTGACCCCGCAGAAGTTTCCCGGTCGTTGCACTACCAAATCGAGAAGGATAAGCCTTCTTATGTGTTCCGCATGGTTGACGACCACCGCAGACAGGTCGTAAAGCAGCCTTGGGCCGCCCGCGCGACGCAGTATGGTGGCCGCGACTCAACCATTGAACTAAATCCCAGTGGCCCTTTCTTCAGTTGGAGTTTGCCGGTTAGGGATCTGGACGGGGGAGGATCCCCGATCCGGCTCACGAGCACGCAAACGCTGACCCTGGCCTCTTTCAAAGGGGCCACCAGCGAGGCACAAACGACGATATTGCTTCACGAGCTGGGCCACATTGTGGGACGGCTTGCCGAAGACGATGATTCTTGGGACGGTCGGTCTTCGCGAAACACCGAAGAGGTGGTGCGGCACTGCAAGAGGGAAATCCTCGGAGCCGCCCATGGAACTCTGCTGCTCGGCAACTAAGACTCGTCTAGCCGGGCACCCGGCATGACGCAAGTCAGCTCTTCCGAGATTTCGCAACTCGCGAATAATCGTTAGCGATTCCAGATGGGCCAGGCGCTCGATCCTGTTGAATTTCAAAGACTAAGCGCATTTCCGGCAATGGTATCCAGACTGCCTAAAGCTCTGTGTGCAACGCCAGCTTCGACAACAACTGAAAAGGAGAAATTGGAGTGCAAAGCAAAACCGCAACAATCACTAATGGGGTAGACCTGACCCGCTTGACCGACACGGTCGCGGCGGTGAAGGCCACACCCGAACTCGGCAGTTTTCAGTTCCGCATTCAGAACCGCTGGATTCACTGCGGCGAGAATCGCTCCGAGGTGCAATCGTTTTCGGCTGGAGGAAAAGAGATCGAACATGCGGGCGGGTTTACGTTGGTAGCCGACGAGCCGGACATTTTGCTCGGTGGCGACCGCGGCGCCAATCCCGTGGAGCACTTGCTGCATGCTCTGGCCTCCTGTGTCACGACTTCGATGGTCTATCACGCGGCTGCGCGCGGCATCGCCATAGAGCAGGTGGAATCCACCTTGGAAGGCGACCTGGATCTCCGTGGCTTTCTCGATCTCTCTCCGGACGTCCGCCGGGGATACCAAAACATCCGCATGAAGCTGCGCATCAAGGCGGATGTCTCAGACGAGCAACTTCAGGAGCTCTGCTCCCTCGGCCCCACGTTTTCACCGGTCTACGATTCGATCACTCGCGGCGTTCGCGTCGCCGTTTCGGCGGAGAGAATGGCGCAGTAGCGGCGCGCTGGGCACGGTTTTTGGTTGTCAGGAAAGTCTGCAGTTAGCTGTGCAATCAAACAAAACTAGGAGAAAAGAAAATGAACTTTCGCAGTTCGCACAAGCCAGCAACAAGCAGATTGAAGTGGCTCGCCCTATGCATGGCCGCCGCTCTGTTGCTCTGTCCATTGAAAGGCGCAGCGCAATCGAAAAGCGCGGGCAAGGAGCGCATGACGGCGCTTGCGACTTTTCACGGAAATGCGGTCCCTGCCGCGCGGAATTCTGACAAGGCATCGGAAACAAAGACGATTCGCATCTGGGACGCCTGTGATCCGGCGAGTTTCAACGCCGCCGTGGGCCCGGGAACTTGTATTCCTGGTCATCACGGACAGACGAATTTCGCTGATTTCTTCGCGGAGCTTCAGCTCGACGGAATCGCGGGAGCCTGGCGCTTCAACCCCATGCTGAACGCGTCGGATGGCGTCTTTAAGCTCGTCCGGCTGGAGCTCGCTCCCGGCGATCATATTTCCTTGCAAAACGTCGGCGGCGAGATTCATACCTTCACCAAAGTAGAAGAGTTCGCAGGAGGATTCTTCGCTCCGCTGAACGGCCTCACGGGCAACCCCGAACCGGCTCCCGAATGCGCCCGCGTGTTGCCCGACGGCTCGCTGGCCCCGCAGCCGGAAACAGACACCAATCAATTTGTGGAGGCCGGCACAACGGAACTTGGACCAATTGCGGGCACGCCGGTGCTGCCGATCGGAGTTACCCACTGGCAGTGCTGCGTGCACCCCTGGATGCGCATGAACGTTGTAGTGCGCGATCCAACCCGCGAAAACCAACAATAGCTCACTGACTCGGTGTGGCCGAATGCGTCTTAAGAAAAGGCTAAGGCGAAGCCGCCTCATGAGATTCTCGGGCCGGGCACAACCCGCGCAGGGTCGTGCCCGGCGCGGCTTCTCCTCTTGAGCCCTCCTCTGACTGAACGTTGTTACCGGACAAGAAATCGCGACACTTCGCCTGAAACGAATCGCATCTTCACGTCACTACCTTTCAAGGAGCCGGTTTCGCCCGTTCGGGGGCCTGTCAGACGGGGGAACTTGCCTTGGAAGGTTAACCATGCACCATAAAGTATTCCGCGCGGTCGCGCTTCTAAGCGCGCTCCTCTCTCCGGCCATCGCACTCGCGCAAACGCAAACTCACACTCACTGCCTCGAAGAAGAACGCCACCCCGGCGACGAGACCGTAATGCATCTCTGGACCGGCCCGATGGATCACGGTTATTACTATCAGGTAGGCAAAGCCATCGAAGCCGCTTCTAAGCATATGCATGACGGCTTAAGAATTCACACTTGCTCCTCCCATGGCTCGGAGACCAATCTCGATGCCTTGCTCAAGAACGAAGCTGACTTTGCTATCGTACAGGGCGACGTTGTGCATCACCTTTGGCAGTGCGAAGTCCCCGACGCGAAGAAATCCGAGTGCCAGAAAGAGCGTTGGCGCATCCGCTTGGTGACCCCTCTTTTCGTCGAAAAGGCCCAGGTGCTGGTCAGGCCGCATCTCTACCTTTCTTCTCTCTCCGAGTTACGGTCGTCGCATTGCATCTGGATTGGTGGCAGCGGTAGTGGCAGTGCACCAACGGCGCGCATGCTGCTGGAAGCAGCGGGGTGGAGCCGGGACCAGTTAAAGAGCATCGATTCAGGCTGCGGCGGCAAAGTTCCCAAGGATTTGGAGGATGCCCTCAAGTCTCTAAGGAACGGGGACGGCTTGGACGCCATCATCGAAACACGCGTCGCTCCTTTTCGCCTCATCCACGAGGCGCTCAAAGACTCCGAAATTCAACTGCTGGGAATCGATTGGCCCTCCGTTCAGCGCATGACCCAAGACGGCATCTATCGCGAAACCTCCATCCAGCGCAGCGAATACCCCGCGGCGGGCGAAGGTGTCTACAGTATTGGCGTGCAAGCGCTGCTTTTGACTCGCAACAATGCGGACGCAGATGGCGTTCGTGAAATGGCGGAACTGATCCGGAATCAGCAGGCCGACATCGAAAACCACTTGCGGCGCAATTTGCTGGCCGAAGGCGGCGCCAGGGGCGATGTCGAGTCCGACACCGGAACAATGGTCGACGGCGAGATGATCGGGCCCGCCACACTAACGCTGGTGGGCAGCAAAGTCCCCAACAATATGCTCGGATATGCGGATCCGGAAGCAAGGCCTTTACTGTGGACCTGGGCCATCCGGCGTGGCACCTTCATTTGGCTGGCCACTTTACTTGCAGTGCTGGCCGCCTTAGGAATCCTCTTGAGATTGGATTGGCACCGCAAGAAACTTGTGAGCGGTTACTATCGGGAAGTTTTATTCGCCTTCGGTGGAATCGTAGTGTGGGCCATTGCCGCGTTATACCTGCAAGCCATCGAGGGCGATTTGAATGAGCACTTCACAACATTATGGTCATCGACTTTCTCCCTTGCAGCGAATGTTCTTGCCAAACTGCCCCTGCAATTCTCGTTTGCGCCCGCTCCAACAACGCGAACTGGCACTGCCTTTGTTTCCTTTTTCAGTTATCTCGTCGCAACGGTGGCGATGGTCTATTTGTTACCTTGGCTGAAAAAACTCTGGCCTCGGATTAGCCTCGCTCTTTGGGGATGGGAAACGCGAAAGCCAAAGAAAATTGATCCCAAGGAACCCACAACTCCCTCAACAGCCTCAGAAGCACACCCTGATGACCAGGAACTGCGGAGGCAAACCGCCAAAGCATGATTAGGACGACATCCGACCTGCGTTCTTTCTACGGCAGAGTTTTCCCGCTTCTACTACTTTCGTTAAAGAACTTCTAGTACCTACAGGACGCTCTAGGCAATTTACAAATTTAGGTATACAGTCCATCTTGAACGTGGCTGTCCCCACACCCGCGACTTGGCAGCCGGAAAGCGGCTGACCGGAGGTGCGCTAATGCCGAGCCTGGCGCACTACATGGCGCAGTACGATCACGAGCACGGATCCGCCGCGAACAAGCTGCTGCACGCTTTCGGGATCCCCATGATTTTCGCAGGAATTATCCTTGCGATTTTCTTGAAATGGATTTGGGCGGCAGGATTTTTCGTCGGCGGGTGGGCGCTTTTGTTTCTCGGCCACCGGCTGGAAGGAAACCATCCGGCGTTTTTTCAGGGACCGGTTTATTTGCTAGTTGGGCCAATCTGGGTCGCAAAAGAAGCTTGGACGTTTCTCACGGGCACTCACCGCAAGCCGACCTCAGAAGGTTCCACGCGAGGCGCCGCAGCAAAGTAATTCGGCGGCGCTTCACGATTTGTACGAAGGGGAAAATCGACTGAGGTAAGGCGGCGGTTTGCATGGACGATCCAAGCAGCAATTTTGTTGACGAGTCGGTGGAAATGGCCTCGGAGGCGGAAGCCAATCCAAATACGGAATTGAGAAAACGCCGCAGCACCCGCATCGTGCAGGCGGTTCCCCTCGTGGTTACCGGTGTGGATGCGCTCGGCCGCCCCTTCGTGGAGCGCACCTCTTCTTTGATTCTCAACTGCCACGGCTGCCGCTACCAATCCAAACACTACGTCCTCAAAAACATGTGGGTAACGCTGGAGATTCCGCATCCGGAGACCGACCAGTTGCCGCGTTCCGTGCGTGGCCGCGTCGCTTGGATTCAGCGGCCTCGAACGGTTCGCCAGCTTTTTCAAGTCGCGTTGGAACTGGAAGTCTCCGGAAATGTCTGGGGTATCGCGTTTCCCCCGGACGATTGGTTTGCATTCCCCGAGGGGAAGCAGGCTCCGCCAAAACTAGACGCGGAAGCAGAGACATCTCGTTTGCCATCTTCAGCAATGGAAACCGAAACTCTGCCATCCTCAGTCGAAACCGAGCTCCCATCAGCGCCCCCGAACGACAACCTGCGTGTTTTTCCTGCTCCCGCAAGCGCCACTGACGCTTCCCTTCAGCTAGCTCGCCAAGTCGCGCGCTTGGTCGCCGACGCGAGACAACAAATCCAGACGGCTGCTCGCGAGGCCGCCTCTCAAGCGGTCTCCGCCGAACGAAAACTCTCTTTTGAACAATGGGAGCAGAAATTCGCCGCAGGGCGCTCCGAGCTTGACAGCGAAACGTCTCGCGCCATCGAAAAAATTCAGCAGGAAACCGACAAGCATTCGCGACAGGCCCACTCCGCGGCCGCCGAAGCGTTGCGGACGGAGTTGCCACGCTGGCTTGCGCCGCAACTGGAGCAGCTGACTCGCGACCTTACGACCAGGCTCTCTCAGGAAGCTGTCGCGCAACGCGGCGAACAGGCGCAGCAACTGGACGCCACGGCGGCATCCCTGAGGGCCTCTTGCCAGCAGGCGGAGGAAACCGCCAGCCGGCTAATGATGCGCGCGGATGAAGCCGAAACGCAGCTTGGGGGCCGCTCGGAATTCGCTATGCGCGCACTTGAGGACATGGCCAAAAACCATGTGGAGGCCGCCAATACGCAGCGCGAGGCCCTCGAAGCCAGAGCTGCGGAAATTCAGCAGCAAGTCACCTCTACGTTCACCGCCGCGCAAGATTCCTGGTATGAGCAGGTCTCTCGCGGCCTCGAAGCCGCTCACGGGCAGTTGCGCGAGCGCTTGGAAGCCACTCTTGTGGAAGCGCAAGACCGCGCTGCAGGCGGATTGAACGAGCGCTTACAGACGCTGATCACTCAACTTCGGGAGGAAACGGCGCGCCTCGCCGCGGCTCTGCAGGAATCTGCGGGCATTGCCGGAACGGAATTGGAACAGCGCCTTTCTCGCCTGCGCGAGTCCCTGCTGGAACAGTCGCAAGAGCTGGAGTCCATTTTGGGCCGCGCAGGAGAAGCCCATCAGCAACTCGCACATCATTCCGCGGAGCTTCAGGACACCGGGCAGCAGGCGCTAACCACCTTCCGCACGCAAATGGATGACCTGGTGGCTGAGCGCCGCAACGAACTGCATCGCGAAGCGGAATCCGTCCTCGAAAAGAACAACACACAGATCGCGGCCAGTTTTGGGGAAGCGGCCAGCCGCGCGGTCGAGCAGTTCTCCCGGCAGATGGAAGAAATGGTACAACCGCACATCACCCGTACCGAGGAAGCTGTTCAGCGCCTGGCCGGTGGACGGTCACTCCTCGATGCCGCTCTCACTCTGCAACAGGATCGCATTCAGGCTGCGGCCGATAATGCGTTCGCCGATTCCCTTGCCCGTTTCCGCGAAAACCTCGGAACGGTCGAGCAAAGTCTGCACGATTCCTCTCAGTCGATCACCTATCAAAGCCTCGCGGAACTGGAAGGAAAAGTCAGCGACCTGAAGCACCAGGTTACGGAAGAACTCCTCAAATCCGCCGAATGGTACGAAAAGAAAGCGCAGACGCAGATTCAGAATCACGCCGAGAAGGCCATCGACCAAACGGGCGGCCAGTTGCGTGACAAAGCGGGAGAGATCTCCAGCGTCTTTGCCTCGGAACTGGATCACTCGAGCCGCAATTTCGTGGCTCACACGCAGACGCAGATGGATGATGTCGTGCGCGATTCGTTCGAACGGGCGCGCGCGCTCTTCGCCGAAGTGGCCGATACCACCACGGCGGCCTTCACCGACGAAATCCAGCGCACTGCCCGCAGTGAACTCCAGGGCTACGCGGAGGAACTACGCCGGTCCACCGAACAAGAACGGACCGAACTTAGCTACCGCGTGAATTCCGAGCAGGAAGCTTTTCTGAATCGCTTTCAGACCGCCTTAGGCGGAGTGCTGCAATCCAGCGTTGCCGACGCTCAGAAGACCGTTTCGGAAGGATTTGCATCCTTGCTCAAGCAATGGAAATCGATGACTGACGCCCACCAGCAGGAATTGCAGCGCTCCTACGATCGCATGGGCGAAGAGGCCGCTGCACATCACAAAGAGCGCCTCGAGGGTGTCTCGAATCAGTGGCTGCTGGCCACCGTGGCTTCGCTGGATCATCAATCGCGCGAAATGATCTCCGGAATCGCCGCTACCGCCGAAGAAAAGCTTCGCGAAGCCTGCGCTCAGGTTTTCGAGGGCGTGGGCGATTCTCTGCGTCAACGGCTTAGCGAAATCGCCAAAAACTTCACTCCGCCAAGCGAGCCTCCTCGACAAACAAAAAGCGCGACCGCAGGGAACTAGCCGTCATTTGCCATAAAGCGTGTGGTTTGAATCCGCGGGAGCGAAAAGCGAAGTCATTCCGAGCGCATCCGATGAGGATGCGCGAAGAATCTCAACCGATGCGAAATGCAAAATCTGCGTTTGTTGAGATCCTTCGCTCCGCTCAGGATGATTGGTTCATGGTCTATTGCTGAGAATCAGTCCATCCTAGGGGGATTCCGCCCACTGCGGCAGGACAATGCCCCGCGATCCCCGCTCGATTAACTACTTCGCCTTCGGCCCGGTATAATCCTCAAGGATTCCGAATGCCATGGCCAATCACGCTTACCTGCGCGTCTGGACCCGCGACTTTTCTCTGCAGACCATGATCGCGGAGTTCGCGCGGTTCCTGACCACCGCCCCGCTTTCTTCCTCTCGCGGCATATTCGAAGAACTGGTTGTGCAAGCCGTTGATCCCGGAGAGGCCCCCTTAGCGGAATGGGATTTGCGCCCATCGAACGCCGGTCCCGCAGAAGTCGCCGCAATGGCCGCCCAGCACCTCAACTCCGACACAGCGTACATCGCGACAGCATCCTGGGACCTGTGGGGCTTCGACCTCGAAACCTTAAAGTGGCAACGGAAGCCGGAACCCCTCGAACTGGCCTGCCACGGCCCTGATTACGACGATGGAATTGCGGCTTCGGCCGGACATTTTCAGGCGAATTTGGGCTTCGAGCATTTTTTTACCGGCCACGGCGGGCTGCTGACTCCGGCGCCCTCGACGCGCCCTTCCAATTCCTCGGAGCATCCCGTCGAGCACACCTTCCGGCAGTGGATGACTGTCAGTAGCAACTTGAAGGAATATCACGCCAAGACTCGCGAAAACATCCAACAATTGTTCCTTTGGGTAGAGGCTATTGAGCGCGCCCTGCCCGTAGAGCGGACGGAGCTGTGGTCGGAGGGCGAGGAAAACATGGAGGCGCGGCTGGACGAGATTCTCGCTCAGCGCTGAGTCTGTGTGCTCCTTAACAAAATGGATTCGCGGAGTCCCTTTCAAGAAAGGGTACCAGCAGATAGAATTGGATAATTTGGCGTATGATTCGCCAGGTCCGGACTGTGTGTGGAGGGTCACGTTACCTCACGCTCCGAAAAGAGTTGGGAAGCCCGGGCCGATACTCGGCATTTCGCTGGCGGCGTCAAGCCATTGGTCAAGCAATTGATGGAAAATACCTTACCTAGTTACTGTTCGTGTGCTAACGCTGCTGGCGGGCACCCGTCCTTTCCTGAGGGGATAAGCGGAACCGCCGAGGTCCGGTCCGGGACGCGGCTGCAATTCCTCCTCAGTCTTTTGTTGATGGTCTTGCCTGTAGTCCTGAGCGGGTGCGGCGCCGAAGCGCCCAAGCCGGCGGTCCAGGCCGAAACCAAGCCAGCCGGGCCGGCCGTGCCTGAAGAGATTCAATCCGCCGCGGAGTCCTTGCTGGGAAGTCAGGCCCAGGTGCTGGTCTTCGGAGATCTGGCGAAAAATGGCAGGCAGGAATTTCTTGCCGCCAACGTCGTGCCCAAGACTCCGACCAATAATCTTCCCGGCACGATCGTGACTCGGGCCGTGGTCGTCGAGAACAGCGACGGAAAGTGGGCGGAAGTGCTGCGCTGCGATGAACACCTGAAGAACCAGAAGGGCTTTCTGGGATTGAGCCCCTTGACCGCCATCACCGGTTGGCGACTGCAGTACGAGCAAAGCGAAGACAAGGGCTTGCAACTCTACTTCACACCTTTGAAGGGCATGGGCGATTCGCACGTGCTCCCTATCGGCGTGCGCTGGAACCCGAAGACGCAGCGCTACCAGTCCCTTGACCGCACCTACGAGAATTTCTTGCTTGAGTCCCCCACGCTCGAAGCGCCGAGGTCTACTGTCCGATGAGCCAAGCGACTAGCCGCGCGGGCGCACGGGCGTCGAAGACCGCCGTTGACTCTCCTCCTAGCAAAGACCTTCGCGGATTGATGCCCTACCTTCGCCGGTACACTGCGGGCATTGTTTTCGGCTTGCTGATGGTTTTCGTGATGGGTCTCGTCAGTAATGTCCTTCCGCTGGCCACAGGTGTTTTGACGGACACGATAGCGGGCAGCCCAGCTCCCTTCGAACACGCCGCCGGCAAGGGACCTGCGCTCGCTGCGGTTCCTCGAGTTTCTAAGTTGAGCCGATCCGTCCCCTTTTACGCTCCAAGCAGCCGCCGCACCCTCGCCATTTACTCCCTGATTGTAGTTTTCTGTGTGGCCATCAAAGGCGTTCTCTCTTTTGGCGGACGCTGGGTTCTCATTGGCGTTTCCCGCGACATCGAATTCGACATTCGCAGCGACCTGCTGAAGCGATTGCTCGCCCTCGAGCCGGAATTTTACGTGCGCAATCGCACCGGCGAGTTGATGTCCCGTGCCACCAACGATCTCAACGCCGTTCGCATGGTGCTCGGCCCGGGCATCATGTATAGCGCCACGACACTCGTCACCATGATCATGGCCATTCTCGTCATGGTCACTCTCTCCCCTTCGCTTACGCTTTGGGTTTTGCTCCCTGCGCCGGTCGTCGCCGTCGCCGTTTGGTTCTTTGGCAAGACCATCCATGACCTCTACGAAATTATCCAAGCTGCCCTCGCCACGCTGACCGCCCGCGTGCAGGAGAATCTTTCCGGCGTTCGCATTGTGCGCGCCTACGCCCAGGAAGAAGCGGAAATGCGGGCGTTTGACGAGCCCAATCGCGAATACGTCTCGCGCAACATTCGCCTCATCCGCACCTGGAGCATGTTCATGCCTTCTCTCCAGGCCCTGGTCGGAACGAGTTTTCTAATTGTCCTTTGGCAGGGCGGCCACCAACTCCTCCGCGGGCAGATCTCTCTTGGAGGGCTTGTCGCCTTCTTTTTCTACTTGAACCAGCTCGTCTGGCCCATGATCGCGCTCGGCTGGGTCACCAATATTTTCCAGCGTGGCGCCGCTTCCATGGGCCGTTTGAACTTCATCCTAACGGCCAAGCCCAGCATCGACGACGCCGCCGCAACTTTGCCCAAGGATTCGGCGCCGCTCGGCGAAATCGAGTTTCGAAATCTCACGTTTACCTACCCAACCACTCTTTCCGGGACGAACGGATCGAACGGCGCCGGTAAAGCCAACGGCAGCGTCCCGCACGCCGTGCTTTCTGACATCAACCTGAAGATTCCCGCCGGCTCCACGCTCGCCATCGTCGGCCCCACCGGTTGCGGCAAGACCACCCTTGCCGCTCTGGTAGCCCGCCTCTGGGAAGCCCCCGAAGGAACCGTGCTGATCGACGGTCAGCCCATTCAAGACTGGCCGCTCGCATCACTTCGCCGCTCCATCGGCTACGTCCCGCAGGATACCTATCTTTTCAGCGAATCAGTTGGCGGGAATATCGCCTTCGGCTTGCAGGACTACAACTCGGAGCGCGCCCGGGAGGCCGCGGAAATCGCCAGCCTCCATTGCGACATCAAAGATTTCGCTTCCGGCTACGAAACCGCTGTCGGCGAGCGCGGCGTCACGCTCTCCGGGGGACAAAAGCAGCGCACCGCCATTGCCCGCGCTATTATTCGCGATCCGCGCATCCTGATTCTGGACGACGCGCTCTCCAGCGTGGACACGCAAACCGAAGAAAAAATCCTCTCCGGATTGCGCGGCGTTATGCAAGGCCGCACTACCATTTTGATTTCGCACCGCACCTCCACCGTGCAGAATGCCGACCAGATTGTGGTGCTCCGCGAAGGCCGCATCATCGAGCGCGGCACGCATGACCAGTTGCTCGAGCGCGGCGGTTATTACGCGGATTTGTATCAGAAGCAGTTGCTCGAGGAAGAGCTCGAAAACGCATGAGCACGCAGCACGAAGAAGAGGCCTTAGGCAAAGCGTACGACTCGCGCTTGATGAAGCGGCTTTTGCAGTACATGAAGCCGTATCGCGGGCGCGTCGTTCTTGCGCTCGCGCTTGTAGCCGTCGTCACTCCGCTCGAGCTTGCTCCGCCCGCCATCTTCCGCAAAGCGATTGACAGCTACTTCGTCCCGGCGATGAATCACCTCATTCCGGAAGGCAACGCCTGGACGGGCGTTGGCTGGCTTAGCCTGCTGTTCTTCGCTGTTCTCGCGTTCGATTTTCTCGCTCAATACATCCAGATTCGCATCATGCAGCGCGTCGGCCAGCAGACCATGTACGACATGCGCCGCGAAATTTTCTCCCATATGCAGCGCCTGCCCATGAGCTACTTCGACCGCAATCCCGTGGGCCGCCTCGTTACCCGAGTGACCACCGACGTGGACGCGCTGAACGACCTCTTCGCCGCGGGCGTCGTTACTATGATCAACGACTTCTTTCTCCTCGCGGTCATGGCTGGCCTGCTTTTCAAGATCGATCGCCGCTTGGCTATCGATGCCCTCGCGGTCCTCCCCGGCATCTTGATTGTCACCATGATCTTCCGCAAATTCGTCCGCGACGCCAACCGCCGCATCCGCACGGCCATCGCCCGCATCAACGCCTTCCTCCAGGAATACATTTCCGGAATGACCGTGGTCCAGCTTTTCAATCGCGAGGAAAAAGCCAAAGCCGAGTTTGCCAATCGCAATCGGGACAACATGCTTGCCTGGCGCGACGCCATTCTGGCCTACGCGCTTTTTTACCCCGCCGTCGAATTCTTGAGCTTTGCCACCATCGCTTTGATCTATTGGGACGGTGGCAATCGCATTTTCCACAGCACGCTATCCCTCGGCGTCCTCACTGCCTTCACCATGTACGCCCAGCGCTTCTTCCGCCCGATCCAAGACCTCAGTGAGAAGTTCAACATCCTTCAGTCCGCCATGGCCGCTTCGGAACGAATTTTCAAGCTCCTCGACGAGCGCGTCACCATCCAGTCCGATCCGCGTGCGCTCCCGCTCGTTCAGCCCCGCGGCGAAATCGAATTTCGCAACGTCTGGTTCAGCTACCGCAACGTCCCCGAGCCTTCCGACGAAGACTGGGTGCTGCGCGACGTTTCTTTCCGTATGGACCCAGGGCAGACGTTCGCCATCGTCGGCCACACCGGAGCCGGCAAAACTACTCTCATTTCCCTGCTTCTCCGCTTCTACGACATTCAGCGCGGCCAAATCCTTCTCGATGGCAAAGACATTCGCACCATCAACCTTCAGGATTTGCGCCGCCAATTCGGCATCGTTCTCCAGGATCCTTTCCTGTTCACCGGAACGATTGAGACCAACGTCCGCCTCGGCACCCATAATATCGACAACATTGCCGTCGAGCGCGCCCTCGACGAAGTCGGCCTCGGCGAATTCATTCGCTCCCTTTCCGACGGCCCCTCGACCAGCGTCAATGAACGCGGCTCTACGCTTTCCGTCGGCCAGCGCCAGCTCATTAATTTCGCTCGCGCTCTTGCGCACAATCCGCGCTTCCTGATTCTCGACGAAGCCACTTCCAGCGTGGATACGAAAACGGAATTACAGATCCGCGAGGCCTTGAACCGCCTGCTTTCCGGACGCACCGCGCTCGTCATTGCCCATCGCCTCAGCACCATCCAGCACGCGGACCGCATCCTCGTGTTCCACAAAGGCCGCCTGCGGGAGCAAGGCGCCCACCAGGAGCTACTCCTCCAGCGCGGCATCTACTACCGTCTCTATCAGCTCCAGTACAAGGAGCAGGAATTGCCTCTTCCCATCGAGGCTCGCGGTGCCGCGGAACCTTCCGCTTTGCCCGCGAGCGATTAGCCCACTCGCTGCCGCACATGCCAACGATTCCGCTCCTTCTTTCCGCCGGCGAAGCCTCCGGAGACATGTACGCCGCGCGCCTCGCCACCGCTCTAAAGCAGCGCCTCGACGTTTCCATCTTCGGCATGGGCGGCCCCCAAATGCGCGCCGCCGGCGTCGACATCGTCACCGACTATTCCGAAGTCTCCGTCGTCGGCATTACCGAAGTATTTAAGCGCCTGCCCTCTCTCATCCGTGCCATGCGTCATCTGGTCGACGAAGCGCACCGCCGCAAGCCGCCGCTCGCCATCCTCACCGACTTTCCTGGTTTTCACCTCCGCCTCGCGCGCAAACTGCGCCCCAAAGGCATTCGCAATGTCTATTACATTTGCCCACAGTTCTGGGCCTGGCGCCCCTGGCGCGTGAATCTCGTCCGCCGCCGCTTCGCCGAAGCGCTTTGCATCTTTCACTTCGAAGAAAAGTTTTACGCCGACGCTGGCGTGCCCGTGAAATTCATCGGCCATCCTCTGGTCGGTAACGTTCGCGTTTCGCTGACGCGGGAATTATTTTGCAGAAAATATGGTCTCCACGGGGGAGGCCAAATCATCACCGTTCTGCCAGGTAGCCGCCGCGGCGAAATTGCCCATCATCTTCCCG
>CAZGBQ010000041.1:0-4245 GCA_964524045.1 uncultured Acidobacteriaceae bacterium | reverse complement strand
ATCATCACCGTTCTGCCAGGTAGCCGCCGCGGCGAAATTGCCCATCATCTTCCCGTCTTAATGGAAGGGCTACGCGAAATCCGCGGCAGGCGCGCCGCCCCACCGCAAATTGTCGTCGCCGTCGCGCCTAGTTTGGTTGCCGCGCAGGTCGAACAAAGCTTCCCCGCGGAATGGAACGTGCGCGTCATTGCCGGTGAAACCTACAACGCCCTAGCGGCAGCCGACCTCGTGATTGTCTCCAGCGGCACCGCCACCGTCGAAACCGCGCTCCTCGGCAAGCCAATGATTGTCATCTATCGTCTTTCGCCGCTCACCGCCCGGCTGGCCAAACCACTGGTGCGAACCAAGTTCTTCAGCATGGTCAATCTCATCGCTGGCCGGGCCATCGTTCCGGAATTGATCCAGGATGATTTCACTCCCGGCCGCCTCGCCTCCGAAGCGGAATCCCTCCTTTCCGGCTCACAAAACGCCGAAGCCCGCGTCTCAGAAATGAGGAGTGGTCTGCAAGAAGTCCAAAAGCTCCTTGGGCCCCCGGGAGCCGTGGACCGCGCCGCCGACGAAATCGCCCGTCTCTTGCAACCCGCCAAAAGCAACGCAAAGTGAAGGGTTTGGTATCCTATAGATGTACAGAAGTGTTTTGGCTCCAGGCACAATGTAGGGAAAGGGGTCCGATGACCCGCCGTAGAATTTTTCGCTCTGTCTGCTTGCTTGCGCTGATCACCGCAATGCCCGTCGCAAAGCCGCTCTTTGCCCAGGCGCCTCGTCCCGCGAATTTTCTCGCCACTCATTACGACGTCTCGGCCACGCTCGACTCTATCGGCCAGTCGATTTCCGCCTCCGCCAAAATTGACTTCACCGCCACCGAAGCGTCCAGCAACGTGCGCGTCGAGCTCCATCCCAACTTGGTGGTCAAGGAAGTTAAGGGCCCGGAGAACAAGCCGCTCTCGTTTGAACGCGACAATCAGAACAAGCTCTTCGTCAATGTCCAGCTCCTCACTCCCGTCGCCACCGGCGGCCACGTCACCCTTACTTTCACTTATGCCGGACTGCTCTTTAACGAAGAAAACAGTCCTGTGCCCGGCGTTCGCGCCGCTTCCATCAACAAAGATGGCGCCTTTCTCCTCCTGCCCTCGCGCTGGTTTCCGCTTACCAACTACCCTTCCAACCGCTACACCGCTACTTTCCGCTTGAACGTTCCTGACACCTTCGCCGTTGCGGGCACTGGCAAGGCCGCGGCCCCTACGCCCGCGCCCGGAAAAAACGCCGTCGAGGGCAACCGTCTTCTCTACACTTTTGAGTGCTCTCGTCCCGCGCAGCACGGCACCTTCGTAGCAGGAAACAATCTGCAACTCAATCCCAAGCAGGCGGAAGGCGTCAGCGTGGCCGTCTACGCGCCGCGCAGCATGTCCGCGAACGCCCAGGACTTCGCCTCCGATGTCGCGCGCGCCGCCCTTAGCTTTTCCGACCTCTTTGGCCCTATTCCCGATCCCACATTTACGCTGATTCAAATGCCCGAAGGAACGCTTCGCGATTTTGCCGCTCCGGGCGTTCTCCTTCTGAACTCGCGCTCTTGGGATCCCAAGGCCAGCGACCGCACGATTGCGCGGCTGGTCGCTTCGCAATGGTGGGGCGTTCAGGTTGCCCCTGCTACTCCGAATGACGCGTGGCTCAGCGACGGCCTCGCGCGCTACTCCGAGGCTCTCTACGCCGAGCAAAACTCCGGCAAAGAAGCGGGCCTCCGTGCCGTCGACGAATTCGCCGTCGGCGCGCTCATGTATGAGGACGCCGCGCCCGTCGCGCAGGCCAGCCGTCTCGCGCCTTACTCGCCCGATTACCGCTCCGTCGTCATGAACAAAGGCGCCATGCTGTTTCACATGCTACGCGCGCAAATGGGCGACGCGGCCTTCAAGGCCGCGCTCCGCGATTTCTATTTCCAGTTCGCCGAAAAGTCCGCCCGCGTTGACGATTTCGAAAACCTTGCCGAGAAACGCGTCCAGGCCTCCACCAAGCCGCCGAAAGAGCCCCCGAACCTGCACAGCTTTTTCGCGCAATGGCTCAATTCCACCGGCGTTCCTGAATTTACGCTCGAGTACGTGGTCTATCGCACCACCAAAGGCTTTCGCGTCGTCGGCAAGCTCAAGCAGCCCCTTGACACGTTCCACATGCCCGTGGATCTGCGCATCGACACCGAAGGCAATCCCGAAAACAAAACCATCGACGCCGTTGGCTCCGAATCCCAATTCACGGTCGAGACCTTTGGCCGTCCCAAACCCGGCGGCATCAAAGTCGACCCCAACAACGTCATTCTCAAGGGCAGCACGCCGCTGCGCGCGCGCGCCGCGATCGCTCGCGGCGAAGATCTCGCCGAATCAGGCCGCTTCTACGACGCTGTCGCGCAATACCAGAAAGCGCTTGGCATCCAGCCCGGCCGCCCGCTCGCCAATTTCCGCATGGGCGAGGCCTTCTTCTACCAGAAAAACTATCAAGCTTCCGCGAACTCGTTCCGCGAGGCCTTACAAACCGTTCCTGAACCTTCCGAAAAATGGACCGAGGTTTGGAGCCACGCTTATCTCGGCATGATTTTCGACTTGCTCGGCCAGCGCGAGCGCGCCGTCAACGAATACAGCAAATGCAAACAGACCAACGACAATACGGGCGGTGCCCAGGCCCGCTGCGAGCAGTTGCTCAAGAAGCCCTATTCCGAGAACGCAAGCGGCGAGCTGATCGCCGCTCCCACCACCGCGGAGCCCGCGAAACCAGCCAGTGCTCTACCGGCTCCGGCTTCCGGCGAAAAGCCCGTTCTCAAGAAGCCCAACCCTCCCTCTCCCTAGAGTCCTCCTCGCCGAATAGTACGAAACCCGTCATTTCGAGGCCGCACTTTTTGCGGCAGAGAAATCTCTCTTCGTCTTGTGTTGGGGCACGATATATCGTGCCCTTCTTCGCATTTTCTTTTGTAGGGGCGCAGCATGCTGCGCCCCATTCAGCAATCCCTCACTGGAACGGTTGTACCCGCGCTGTTCCTCGGCACATCCAATCCGCAGGGAGGAGACCATCATGCAGCCTCGCATCGACTACCGGAAATATGCCCAGGAACCGCTCCAGCACCTGCTCGCTTTGGAAAAATACATCGCCGAGAGCGGACTCGACGAAAAACTGATCCATCTGCTCAAAATGCGCGCTTCGCAAATCAACGGCTGCGCTTACTGCCTGGACATGCATTCCATTGACGCGCGTGCCGCCGGCGAAACCGAGCAGCGCCTCTATACCCTCGACGCTTGGCCTGAGACTCCTTTTTTCACCGACCGCGAACGCGCCGCCCTGGCCTGGATCGAGGCCGTCACGCTCGTTTCGCAAACGCACGTTCCCGACAGCGTCTACGAAGAGCTGAAAAAGCAGTTCAGCGAAAAAGAAATTGTCGATCTGACTCTAATCGCCGGCATGATCAACCTCTGGAACCGGTTCGCGATTTCTCTGCGTGCCCTCCCCGGCCGCTACAAGCCCGCCAAAGCTGCCGCCTCCTGATTTCTAGGGTTGTTCTTTCGCCTTTGTAGTGGCGGGTCCTCAGACCCGTGCCTTTCTGTTCGTTGTTCAAACGTTTCGGCGTTCTGCGTTTTCCTCTCGCGCCCACGTCGTCAACACCGAGAGCACAAAAAACGCCGCGATCGACAGGTTCGTGAATCCTCCCGACAGCACCGCGCCGAGCGGCGCCGGCACCCGGTCCGCCAGCGGCTCCAGCAAAAACAGCGCCGCAGGATTCGCCAGCACCGTCCACTTCGGATACCAGGTCTTCCCCCACAGCACCAGTCCCACCAGCAGAACCGCTCCGATGTACCCGGGCACGGCTCCGATGTTGTACGCGAGGTTCCAATAATCGTTCGTGGCCTGCACTACCGCGCGGCAAGCCACATCGTCGCTGCCATAACAATACTTAAGCGCAATTCCTCTGGCCGTCCAAAGGGTGTGGATCGCGCTCCCCCAGACCATCAACACCGCAAAGAGCACCAGCATCACTCGCCCAATCCGCGCCTGCGGGGGCCGCACGTTGCGGTACACATGCCAAAACCCGAGGATGCACAAGCACGCCGCGAACGGCCCCACCAAGCCTCCCACATACAGCCGCGCGAGCGAAGCGTTCCGCACCGTTTCGACCATCCCCTCGTGAAACCGCGTTCCCGGCCCCCAATGCCCGTAAAACAGCATGTCGCCCACAAAGAACAGCAGCGCCCCGCACACCCCCGCCACTCC
>CAZGBQ010000040.1:0-26670 GCA_964524045.1 uncultured Acidobacteriaceae bacterium | reverse complement strand
GCACTCCCGCCAGCAGCAGGTAAAGCAGAATGCGATTTCTCAGCTTTCGATCCATATTCTCTTGTTCAGAGGCGCTGTAATCGGCGTCATACAGGCGCAGCAGCGCTATCGCTGGGCGCAATCTCCTCTTGTCTGTCCGTGGCTAGCCGGGCCTTATCTGGAAGGTCCAACATACTTCATTCTAGCAAGGCCTAGGCGGCTTTCTTTATCTTCCTTGTCTTACAGCAACATGTCCTCACCCGCGCGACGCTGCCCGGTTGTTTATTCCCAGGCTCCGAAGTGCTTCTTCCCGCGTCAAGCTGCATTCCACAGAAAAGAGATGCCTTTCCTCCGCCGGGGGATGCCGAAAGCCCTCGTTGGCCTGCTGGTCGCCACATGCTAGTATCAACCCATGTCCACGGAGACCACGACTACCCCGACCACGACACCTCCTTCCAAGGCTGCCACGTCCGCTCCGGTTACCAGCCCCGTTCTTCACCGCGTCTGCATCCAATGCAACAACATGTTTCGCGTTACGCCCGATAAGTTTGATGCCAAGCAGTGCCCCGCCTGCCACAAGGGTTAATTCCGTCTCTTTGTGGTTTACCGTTCCAATTACTTTGCTGCTCGCCATTGTCTTTTGACTGTTCGCCGTTCGTTGTTCGCCGTTCGCGGTTCTCTGACCTCCGATCTCTGACCTCTTCTTCACTCCCGTAACATTCTTTGCACCCCTACGTAGTACACTCTGAACGCATTTGCCCTTTCTTGACCGTCAGTGGGGGATTTCTGCATGATCGAGGCTCGCGGTCTGTCCAAGCGTTTCCACGACAAGAAGCGCGGCGAGATTCGCGCGGTAGACAATGTCAGCTTTATGTGCAAACCCGGCCAGATTTACGGCCTGCTCGGGGCCAACGGCGCCGGCAAAACCACTACCCTGCGCATGCTCGCCACCATTCTTGAGCCGACCGACGGCACGGCAATCATCTGCGGCTACGACGTCATCGAGCAGCCCGAGAAGGTCCGCGCCAACGTGGGCTTTCTTTCCACCGCCACCGCGCTCTATCCGCGTCTCAGCGCTCAGGAACTGGTCGAATACTTCGGCCGCCTCAACGGTCTCGACGAGCCCGCGCTGAAAAAGCGCGTTGACGACATTTTCGACCGCCTGGACATGAACGGCTTTCGCGACCGCCGTTGCGACAAGCTCTCTACCGGCATGAAGCAGAAAACTTCCATCGCCCGCACTCTGGTCCACGACCCTCAGGTCATGATTTTCGACGAGCCCACTACCGGACTCGACGTCATGACCGCTCGCACGATCACCGCCTTCATCCGCGAGTGCCGCGATCGCGGCAAGACCATCGTGTTCTCCACGCACATCATGACCGAAGTGGAAAAGCTCTGTGACGTCATCGGCATAATTCAGTCCGGTAAACTTCTCGTCGAGGGCACGCTGTCCGAGCTTCGCGGCAAATGCGACGAGCACGACCTCGAAGAAATCTTCGTCAAAATCGTCACGCCCCACTACGTCCCCGCCGAGGCCCGCTAAGCATGTCTCTTCGCAACGTAGCGATTGTCTACAAAAAGGAATTGCTCGAATCTCTTCGTGACCGCCGCACCGTCCTCTCCTCGGTTCTCGTTCCGCTGCTCCTTTTCCCGGTTTTGACACTCGTGCTGGGAACTCTCGCGGCGGAGCTTTTCGAAGAAGCCAAACGCCAGCCTTCGAAAATCATGGTACTTGGCGGAGAAGATTCGCCGGATGTGCTCGAAGGACTGCGTAACGCCAAGGATTTGCGAGTCTTGCCTTTTTCTCCGAATTACGTGGATCTCATTTCCAACAAGAAAATTAGGGCTGTCGTGGAGCTCCCGCCCGGATTCCAGGCCAGCGCGGAGCGCGGCGAGCATCCCACTGCAAAAATCTATATTTTCTCCGGCGACTTCAAGTCCACCATTGGAGCGACACGCATCGAGAGATTCTTCACCGAGTACCGCGACGCCAGGGTGAAGCGCAGACTGGCCGCCGAAAAACTTCCCGAAGGCTTGATGAAACTCTTCGAGATCAAGCAGCAAAACGTTGTCTCCCCGGAGAAAGTCGCGGCCGAGACTTACGGAGGATTCATACCTTATATCGTCATTCTAATGTGCATGACGGGCGCTATGTATCCCGCCATGGATCTCACCGCCGGGGAGAAGGAGCGGGGCACCATCGAAACCATTCTCTCCAGCCCCATTAAGCGAACTCATTTGGCGTTGGGAAAATTTCTCGTCGTGGTCACCGCCTCCTTGGTGACCGCGGCCATATCGGTCACTTCCATGGGAACTTCTGTGCTCCTGCTTTCCCGCTTTGTCCCTTCTGGCAAGGAAGGGGAAGGCATCCCCATGCTGCCAATTCACCTCAAGACCGTCATTGCCGTATTTATCGTCGCGTTGCCCATCGCCGTGCTTTTTGCCGCTGTGCTTCTGGCAATCTCGCTCTTCGCCAGAACCCATAAAGAAGCCTCAAGCTATCTCACTCCGTTGACTTCCGTTGTCATCATTCCCGCCGTCGCCGCGGTCTTGCCGGGCATCGAGCTCACGCCGAAACTCGCCATCATTCCCATTCTTAACGCGAGCTTGCTTTGCAAAGAGCTCGTCAGCGGGACCTATCACTGGGGCTACATCGCGGTTATATTCCTTTCAACATCGGTCTATGCCGCTGGCGCGCTCTTTATCGCTGTGAGAATGTTCCAGCGCGAATCGGTCCTCTTCCGGTCCTGATTTTGGAGTGCGGCGCTTTTCTGCCACATGTGGCTTCGGACCATTTTTCGACTCTCGGTTACAATGCTGCCCTCGGAGGACTCATGCCAAATTCGCGCAGGCAATTCTTTGCCCAGACTTCTCTCGGCCTTCTTGGCGCCGCTGTTTCTCTGAACGCAAAAGCCCAAGAGCCTTCGCAGTCGCCTCCGCCTGGCGCGCCTCCCGCGTTCGGCACTGGCCCCGCCGTCGGCCCCGAAGTATCCCCCGCCACTTTCAACGAAGCCGAAAAACTCGTCCGCGTTCAGTTCACTGCCGCCGAGCGCGCGCAAGCCGCGAATTCCTGGCGCGTCAATATGGCTGCTCTCCTCGAGCGGCGCGCCGGCCCGCGCAATGTGGCTCTCGAACCCGCTCTTGCTCCTTTTTCGCGCTACGAATCCGCTCTCCCCGGCCAGCACTCAGCGCCTCAGAGCGATCGCTTCATTCGCAGCAACTCCGATCCCGGCCCTCTTCCCTCCAGCGACGCCGACATCGCCTTCGCCCCAGTCACCAAGCTCTCCCGCTGGATCGAGCAAAGGAAGCTCACGTCCGAACGCCTCACGCACATCTATCTCCATCGCATCGAGCAATTCGACTCCAAACTCCGCTCCGTCATTACTCTCACGCGCGATCTCGCGCTCGCGCAGGCGAAAAAAGCCGACGCAGAAATCGCCGCTGGAAAGTACCGCGGCCCGCTTCACGGCATCCCCTGGGGCGGCAAAGATCTACTCGACACCGCAGGCATTCCCACGACTTACGGCGCCGAGCCCTTCCGCAATCGCCTCCCCGAGAAAGACGCAGCAGTGGTGCAGCGCCTTCACGAGGCTGGCGCCGTTCTTATTGCCAAACTCAGCCTCGGCGCGCTCGCGCTCAACGACATTTGGTTTGGCGGGCAGACCGTGAATCCGTGGCTACTCGAAGAAGGTGCGTCAGGGTCTAGCGCCGGCCCAGGTGCCGCCACCGCCGCGGGCCTCGTTGGCTTTTCCATCGGTAGCGAGACGGGAGGCAGCATCGTCAGCCCCAGCATGCGTTGTGGCGTAACCGGCCTTCGCCCCACCTACGGCCGCGTCCCGCGCACCGGCGCCATGACGCTTTGTTGGTCCCTCGACAAGCTCGGCCCCATGACGCGCTCCGTCGAAGACGCGCTTCTCGTACTTCATGCAATTTCCGGTCCCGACGGTGGCGACGTTTCCAGCGTGCCCTGCAAACTTGATTTCGATTCCGCCGGTCCCGTCAAAGATCTTCGTGTCGGCTACTTCCCCAAATGGATGAAAGAAGATCCCGCCACCGACGTCGACCGCGCCGCGCTCGAAACGGTAAAGCAACTCGGCATGAAGACCGTCGAAGTCTTTCTCCCCGACTGGCCCTACGGCTCGCTCAATCTCAATCTTTTCGCCGAGGGAGCCGCCTCCTTCGAAGAGCTCACGCTCTCGCACGCCGACGCTCAGCTCAAAATGCAGACGCACGATTCCTGGCCGAATCTTTTCCGCCAGGCGCGCTTTCTTTCCGCCGTCGATTTCGTGCAGACCGACCGATTCCGCCGCAAGGTTTGTCAGGAAATGGCGCGCATCTTCGCTGATGTGGATTTGCTTCTGGTTCCCTCGCTTCGCGACGAAATGCTCACCATCAGCAACAACACCGGCCATCCTTCCATTACGCTGCGCGCCGGCTTCGTCCAAGTTTCTGAAGCGCGCTCCGACTGGGCGCCCGATCCGCAAAATCCCTTGCCAAAATTTTCCCCGCCACGCCGCGTTCCCCACGGCATCACGCTGCTGGGCCGCCTCTTTGACGAAGGCACTCTGTGCCGTGCCGCCATCGCGCTCGAACGCGCCTTCGCCGTCGCTTCCGAGCGCCCTCCCGGCTTCTAATTTCGAAACTCGAATTGGAAAATCCAAGTTGTCATCCCGACCCTCAGGTTGCGGCCTGCCCGCCGCAGGCAGGTCCTTCCGCAGCCTGAGGCCGGAGGGATCTGCTTTTCCTCTTAGCCTCGTAGGAAGCCTTCTTGGGCTCGCTCTTGACTGTAACACGTGTGCGACGTATACTACGTGTCATACAGACTGGCCAAGGGAGATGACGCTAAATGCTTTCCATCCGTCTGAAACCTACGCTTGAACGCCGCCTGTCTCGTCTTGCAAGGCAGACGGGCCGTACCAAAACCTTTTACGCCACCAAGCTCATCGAGGAAAACATCGAAGACCTCGAGGACCGTTACCTCGCGGAAGCTCGACTCGAAAAGCGCGGCAAGCGCTTTACCACCGCCCAGGTCCGGAGGCAGCTTGGCCTGGACGATTGAATACGACCAGGAAGCGGTCCGCGACCTCAAAGAAACTCGACCGCCAGGTCCAGCGTGAAATCCTCGACTTCATCGACAAACGCATCGCCAAGGCGGACGATCCTCGCAACTTTGGCAAGCCGCTCCGGCATAGCAAGTTCGGACTCTGGCGTTACCGGGTGCGCGACTACCGCATCATTTGCCAGCTTCAGGAGTCTAAACTCGTCGTGCTGGTCGTCACCGTCGGCCATCGCAGCACCATCTACGACGACTAACTTAAGTCTGCCCGAAGATCGCTATTTCGTAACGCCGGCATCTTGCCGGCTTTCTCCTTCTAATCCCTAATCCCCATTCCCCATTCCCTATTCCCTACCTTCCATACACCAGCACATGAAACGTCCCCAGGACCGGCTGCGGCCGTTCCGCACCGGCAGCGGCCTTGAAATCCGCCGTGTCCACGAACACGTTGTGCGTCTTCGTGTCCAGCCCCATGGTCTTCGCGCCAAACTCCGTCTTCACCTTCTCCACTTCGCTGTACTTGTCCGGCGAATCTTCGTGGAAAATGTGCACAAATCCCTCGCGCGTCGACACGAACAGCATCCCCGTCTCCGCCTCAAACGCCGCGGCGTCCACACCCGCTGAAATCGGGAACGACTGAATCACCTTGCCGCTGTCCGCATCCAGCACCACCAGGTTCTGCGGATTGCGCCCCGCGCTGAACAGCCGCCGATGCGCCGTGTCCATCGCCAGCGCCGTCGGCGTTCCCGCAGGCGCCAGCGGCCAGCGCGATTTGATCTTCAGCGTGCTCGAATCAATCGCCACCACTTCGTTCTTGTCCTCGATGTTGACGAACAGCGTTCCCTTGCCGTCCGCCACCGCGAACTCCGGCCCGCCCCCCAGGTCAATCGTTCCCACCACGTTGCCGCTCTTCGCATCCACTACCGTCGCGCTGTGCGGATCGCCATTCATCACGAAAATCCGCTTCGACGCTGGATCGTACGCCACGCTGTCCGCGTCCTTGTCCGCTTTCGCCTCGCCCGTCACCTTCAGCGTCTTCAAGTCGACGATGATCACCTTCCCTTGCGCGCCGTCGGTGATGAATCCGCGCCCAAGCTCGCTCGCAATCGCGATCCCGTGCACTTGCTTCAGCCCCGTGATGTTGCCAATCAGACTGCCGTTATCCGCGTCGATCACTTTGAACTCCGTCCCGTGCGACAAATACACGCGCCGCGCCGCCGAATCCACCGTGATGTAGTCGAAATACTCCCTCGTCGCGCCCTCCGCCGCCCCAAAGGTGTATTTCTTCAGCAGGTGATACCCGCCCTGCGCCCACGCGACAGCCGCTGCACCAAGCAGTAGCGCAGTCCCGACCAAGACGTGTCTGCTTGCCCTCGAAAGTCTCATTGGCATTTCCCTCCGGCCGCGGAATCTATCACCGCGCAGATTAACCTGCGATGAACGGCGCCGCTCTCGATTCTTCTCCGAGCGTTTACAACACGCAAGTGAGCTAGAGGCCCAGCAGAACATACCCTGCAGCTATACCGCCCATCGCGCCCAGCCACATGGCCCACTTCAACACCTCATACTTGTGATCCGCGATTTCGGCGAGTTCATAGCAATGCTCAAAAACACTACGAGTGAGCCCCTCATCACTGAGCTCTTCGACATCGGCAATGTACTTTGCCGACCCTCCCAAACTGGTTATGCCCTTCCAATAAATCAAGCCTTTACCTTTGTTTCGCAGACGCGGAAGCACCACATACAGCGATAGCACACCCGATAGGGCAACAAACAGGAAAGATAGAGACGCGAACCAGTCGGACATTCCTCGGGTTGAAATCGGGACCAGCAGGGCCTTGTGAGCCTCTCGCTTCACAAGGAAGGCAATGATCGCCGAAGCTGCAGCGAACACAAACGCCGCTTTTTGGTCCGCAAATTTAATGAAATCGCGGATGTACAGGTGCACAAAATTGGCGAACTCCCTTCGTCCTTTCGCCCAATCGACAGGTCCGCTGCCCGCTAGTGATTTTGCCCCACCCCCTTCGTTCTTAGGGAGTGACGGCGACTGCAATCTCCCGCCTCCTGGGTTGCCCGTCAAAGGATTGGCACCAGGGCCAGGATTTGTTATTTGCGCAAGCTTCTCATCCTCCATGGGAACCTCACCACGGCGCCTTCCAACGGCCCGTGTAGCGATAGAAAGGATACGGTTGCCCGGTCGCGATGTAGACCCAGCCCGTTTCCACCGAATGAATCTGAGTGAACTCGTTGACCCACCCCGGTGGAAGACGGTCGCGCACGTCCTGACCAATGATGATCTCTCCACTTCCCGCAACATCTAAAATCTTGGACGCTATGTTCGCGCTAGCACCGATTGCAACACGCGATCGAAACCTTCTGGCCGCCCCCAACTCGGCGATGGTGACAGGGCCAAAGTCGATGCCCACTCTAAACCCAATTTCCGGGACACTAGACCTTGCAAGAATAGGGTTGATGGCGTTCTGCGTTGCGTAGAACATCGTGAGGGCAGCCGCAACTGCACGCTTGCTCCCACTCTCTGCAGGTGAACCACCTCCATCCTCGAAATAAACCATCAACCCGTCGCCTGTGTTCTTTTCTACTGTTCCGCCGTAGTCTTCGGCTATCCTAATCAATTCCGTAAAGAGAAGATTAAAAGTGTGGACTATGAGCGCCTGTTGCGCGATTGTGCCGGATGGACGGCTCGAATAACTGGAGATATCCAGGAACAGAACCGCCATTTCAAGATGGCGACCTGTACCGAGCAGAAGTACCTCGTCGTCCGGCACTTCACGGCCGGTTATCACGACCTGCGCCCGCTCATTTATTTTGCCGAGAGTAGCTGCAATACGTGATTGTTGCCCGTTCCAGTACTCAAGACTCAATCTGCTGTAGTCCACCTAAATCTCCCACCGGAAATGCATTACGATCAACTATTAGAAACTCCTTCACCTTTTGAAGGTGGGTGGCCCTACCTCTGCGGTCGGGCCTCGCCATTCCTTGGATGATCCTTCGCTCAATCAATAGGGCGCGCACGGGTCGAGGACCGCCAGCAACTCGGAACGAGCCGCATCAACTAACTCCTGGTCAGAGCAAACGAACGTTAGCGGCTCCGTGCCCACCGTTGTCTTGAGCGCCAAACAACCGGCAAGTTGAATGGCGTCGTAAGCCCGCAGCGCATATCGATCGATCATTTCAAGCGCCCCATCAAGGACCGCGTCAGTCACCGCCTGTCGAAGAAGCCGCGTCTCAGCATGTTGCTGCACCCGATCCAGAATCATTGCCGCGCTTTTGGAATCGAGATCTCCGGCCCGTTCTCGCCGTCGTATCGCAGAACGAGCCTCCACGATAGAAACAGCCAGCACCGCGAGGCGGTTTTCGGACACCCTCGCGAGCTGCAGGAGCCGGTCAGTGCCCGGCTCCAGTACATACAACTTCACCAATGCACTCGTTTCTAGGTAATAGAGGGCCAATTCAACGCCTGTCGCGCAGTACGGTTGCAGAGAGATTTTCGCCCCGGATCGCGACTGGCTCGAAGTCCGCTTTCTTCTTATTCATCAACTTTGCGTGACCCTCCATCTTCTCGAGCGCGGCGCGGCCCTCCTCTGTCAGGTCCATGCTCCAGTCACTTCTTCCAACGAGCGCACTGATGTCTTGCAGCTCTGCGAAGTTCCACCATTCCTTCTTCATCGGATCGTACTTCTTGAGCCTGAGGCACCCCTCCTTCCATAGCAGCACTATTGGTTCGGTCAGGGCGTTGTCGTCCGCCTCCCCAAGTGAGGGGTCGTCAAACTCTTGTGCAAATTGGCGTACGAAGTTACGGTAGTCGCCCATCTTGAGTGCGTGCCCACGCAAAAGGTTTCCGACTCGCAGCGCCGCGAGCCTGTAGAAAGAGAAGCGACCTAATGCGTCCTGCAACCACTTTCGGCCAGCGTCGGTAATCTCCCAAATGCCTTGAGGGGAATCATCGCGCATCAGGCCCCTGCGCTTCATGTTTTCACGCTGCCACGCCACTCTGTTTTTCCAACGCACCTCCACGCCGCTAGGAAGCAGTTCCTGGTCGTCGGGGGTAAGCACGCTCTGCATCTTCTTCCCAACGAGCTCTACAATTTCGTCCCTACGGGCCCTGCCGCCACACTCCACCAGTGCGAGTAGTGTGGGCAGCCAGTACGCTTCGACTGGGGTGAACTTCTTCCTCCTGGCCGTCCATCCAGATTTCGGTCTGCCCCCGAAGACTGCCGGTGGGGGCTGAGGCTCGGCTGCCTGAGTGGGTTGCACGATCGCCTGGGTGTGAGCCTCATCCGGCGGCAAGATTCCTTTGAACGCGGCGAGTTTTCTCGTGAGCGCGAGCTTGCGCTCGATTAAAGGCTTTAACTCTTGCTCGAGGGAGGCGAGTTCCTTCTCCCACCTCTCCTTGAGGGGCAAAAGTGCCTCAACTTCTTCTACTGACAACAACTCATTTCCTTCTTCGATATCCATGTCGATAACCTCCTGACAAACAGCAAACTAACTACTTGCAACTACACACTGACACACAGCAAAACTATTGTCAAGCGCTTCTTCCCGGTGCGGAACAGAATTTCCTGGACAAATAAGTCATTGTATGGTAACATGAACTTTGCTTACCAGCCGCCATCCCCGCCGATCCGTCCAGCAATGTTCAGACATTCCATCGTCCAGGCGTTTCAGCGCTTCCTCAATTCCTTTCTTTTCAATGACTTGCCCACTCTTTGCCTCCTCATTCCACCAAGAGTGTCTCGCAACCCCTTTGTCATCAATCGCTTGCGCATTCTTTCTCGTTGCACGGGGGGTGAGGTACCCTCGCCACTCCTCACTCGCCGCTTGCGGCAACACGCAAGGGAGAACACCGCTCCCGTTCTGCACGTATCACAAAAGGAGCCATAGCTCCGCCAAACACCCATGGTTAGACGACTGATCCGCATCGCGCTGATTCTGCTGCTCGTTCCGCCACTGCTTGCGGCGGTGGCGGGCTGGCTGGTGGCGCCCTGGTACCTGAAGCCGATTAGGCGCGAACTCACGGCCGATCTGGTCCGCGAAGCCGACACCTCTTTTGCGATTACCCAGGCGCAGCGGGAAGATTTCGACGTCCGTGCTTCGGACGGCGTCATGCTTCGCGGCTGGAAGGTCACACCGCCCAGCGCGAACGGCAATTGGGTGCTCCTCTTTCACGGCGTGGCCGACAATCGCGTCGGCGTCATCGGCCAGTCCGAATTCCTGCTGCGTGCCGGCTACAGCGTCATCATGATGGATGCGCGCGCCCACGGCGCGAGCGAAGGCCCCATCGCCACCTACGGCTGGCTCGAGCGCAACGACACCAGGGCCATCATCGACGCGCTCGTTTCTTCCCTGGTCAATCCCTGCATTTCAATCCAATGGCATGGCCCGGGCGGACCGGTTTGTGCGCCGAATCACATTTTTGCCCTTGGCGAATCCATGGGCGCGGGCATCGCGCTGCAATCCGCGGCGGCCGATCCGCGCATCGAAGCCGTGGCCGCCGAAGCTTCGTTCGCGAATCTCCGCGAAGCCGCGTACGACTACGCCGGCCTGCGCAAATCCCCGCTGCTCGGCAAAACGCTGCTGTCTCCGTTCAGTTGGACGCTGCTCTATCGTGGAGAAAAACTGACGGGCATTCCGCTCGCCGACGTTTCGCCGGTCAAAGCGGTCGCCTCGCGAGCCTTTCCCGTTCTGCTGATCTGCGATGAAAAGGATGAGGCGCTTCCCTGCCGCCACACGCAAATGATCTACAACGCTGCCCGCGGCCCGAAACAGCTCTGGAAAGTTCCGGGCGCTTATCACACGGCCGCGCTGGGCTTTGCGCCGGAGGAGTTCAAGCGCCGTGTCTTATCTTTCTTCGCACAGTACGCAAATAAGCCCGCCCTGTCTGAAGAAAGAAAAAAGAATTAACAACGAGAGCCTAGAGTGAATGGCACAGAGGACACAGAGAAGAGTGAAAAAAAACGGTCAAATTGGTCTCTAGGGCACCAGATGGCGCCGCTCTTCCCATTGCTGGCTCAGGCGCCGCACCGTTTCGCGAAGGCGCACAGCGAGCGACGCGATGGTTTCGAGCCGCTGTTCGCCGCCGCGGGGAATCTTCCCGTCGTTTTTACGGTGAATCTCCGCGAGGAGCAGCTCGGCATTGCCGAGGATTCCGGTCAGCGGATTGTTCAGTTCGTGCCGCAGGACTTCGCCGAAATCTTCCTCTTCTATTTCGAGAATCTCCGGCGCCACGACAGTTGTCTGTTGCGCCTGCAGCAGCCGGCGCTGCACGGTGCGAAACGCTGCTTCCAGGCACTCGCCTTCGCGCGGCACATAGTCCACCGCATGCACGCTGATCAGCCCGGCAAGCTCTTCGCGTTTTTCCGCCGGCCCGATCACCACCACCGGCGCGTGAACCGCCAGTGGCGCCACCACGGCTTCGAGCGAGGGCGCCAGCCCGCGCGCGCCGTCGGACTCCGCCGCTACAGTGTCCTCTTCGAGGAGAATTACTCCGGGTGCGTTCTGTTCGAGCACGCGCCGAGCCGCAGCCACGCTGCTTACGGCGGCGGCGCGCACGCGCAGCACGCTGGCATCAAATTCCTTGCGCATCGCCGCGCAAAATCCTGCGTCATTGCTTACCAGGAGTACGGTTTGTTCCTTGTTGCCCATGGTTCATCCATTTCTCGCCGCGTTCTATCTGACGACTCGTTCTCGAATTCCATTTCCTTTATCCGTTTCTCGCTGCGTTTTTCCGGGATACTTCGGCCGGCGCAGGCTCGCGCTGCTCCTGCGCGCGCAGAACGGCGTGCACCTTTTCAGTCAGCTCTTCAACGCGAAACGGCTTGGCGACGTGCGGCAGCCGGTTGCGCTCCAGGAACTCGCGTGTTTGCGCAGCCATCACGTCGCCGGTCACGAAAAGGAAGCGCTCGCGCAGCGGATTGCCGTTGCGCTGAAGAGCGCGGTAGAAGCGCTGGCCGCCAAGGCTCGGCATTTTCATGTCGCAGATCACCAGATCGTAGGATTCGCGGGCGGCGCGGTCCAAAGCTTCGCGGCCATCTAGGATCACGTCCACGCGCATGCCTTCGTCCTGCAACACGTCGGCAATAAGTTGCGCAACGGTGGGCTCGTCCTCGACAACGAGTACGCGCGCTTTTTTCTCTGCTTCGAAGGAGGCAGAGCGCGAATCAAGAAGGCCAGGGAAGGTTGCCGTCTCCGTTAACGTGCTTCTTGGCTCGTGCGAACGAGGGCTCTGCGCTTCCTCCTGCTGGCGTTCGGAAGCCGCGGGGAGCTCAATCTGAAAGAGCGCGCCGCCTTGCGGTGGAGTCTGAAGACGCACCTGCCCGCCGTGCTCGCGGACGACGCCCAGAACAATGGCCAGTCCGAGTCCGGTACCGACACCGGCCGGCTTGGTGGTGAAAAACGGATCGAAGATGCGCGCCTGGATGGCTTGTGGAATCCCCGGGCCGTTATCTTCCACCTCCAGGAGGACGCGGCGTTCGCCAGGTCTCCGTGTGCGGAGATGAATGGTTCTCTTCTTGTTCTGCTCCTCCAGCGCGTGCCGGGCGTTGCCCATCAGATTCATCAGCACCTGCTGCAATTGCCCGGCGTCGCCGTAGACAAACGGGAGGGCCGGATCGAGATCGAGCTCAACAGCGATTTTTCCAGCGGCCAGGCTAAAGCGCTGCAATTCCAAGGCGCGCGACACAACCTGATTCAAAGAAACGGGGCGGCGCTCCGGGATGGTTTCCCGGGCGTTCATGAGCAATTGCCGGAGGATGCTGCCGGCGCGCTCCGCCTCTTGATAGATCTGACGTATTTCCTCCGAACGGCCGGTGGCGTCGGTGCGCAGCAAGCGCTGGGAATAGCCGATGATGCTGGTCAGGGGATTGCTCAATTCATGGGCGATGCCACTGACCATTTGCCCGAGCGCCGCAAGTTTTTCGGTTTGCAGAAGCTGCGAATGAAAGGCGCGCTGCGCGGTAAGGTCGCGATAGATTTCAACGCGGCCCACTTGCCTGCCCGCGCCGTCGAGGATGGGCCGCGCGGCGCGATCGAGGACCCGCGGCGAGGGACGCACCATATTCAATTGCTCGCGCACGCCGCCGCTGCTGGTGCGGGCCAGTTCGCGCCAGCGTTCGGCGAACCAGGCGGGCTCCGCGGCCTGTCCCTGAAGGCGGCCGATCAATTCGTCGAGCGTTTTGATATTTGCGGATTCTTCTGGAGTAAGACCGACGATCTGCTTGAAGCGCATATTCATGGCCCGCACGTTTTCGCGCGCATCGTAGAGAACGACGCCTTCCTCGAGCCATTCGATGACGTTTAACAATTCGGCCTCGCCATAACTACCAGCCGGATGCGGCTCGAGCGCGTCTTCGAGGTCGAGAGCGACAGCCGTGCGGCCAGGAACGAGCGGTGTGAGACGCAACCGCACGGCAAAACCGTTCCGGAGCTCCGCCCGCGGCGCTTCCCCGGAGGGAACCAAGGTTGGAGCATCAAGCGCCCGGCGCAACCATTTCTGCAGGCGCTCGCGGTCAGCGCCGGAGCAATGGTCGGAGAGCTGGCCGGAGAGCAATCCCGCGGGAAGGCCGGCGCGGCTAAATAGTTCTCGCGCGCCGCGGCTACTGGCGGAAATCCTCCCCGCGTCATCCAGCAGGAGCATGGGATCGCGGACGGAGTCGAGGAGGGACTGCTCGAAGCTTGTTCTCTGAGCGTCCTGGTCAAGCTGCCTCTTGCGTTGGAGCGCGAAGGCAGCGAGACGTGCGCGCAGTTGCAGGCGGCTGAGGGTGGCGAGCGAAGTGCCGCGGCCAGAGAGCCCCGCCACGAGGGCCCCGAGAAGTTCTCCCTCCGCCTCAAGAGGGACCGCGACAATACGAGCCACTGCTGCCTGAGGCCAAGTTGCCGGGGGCTCGCTTCCCAGAATGTGGCGAGTCTTGAGACTGGAACGCCACAGCTTCGCCAGGGGATTGGTCTCAATAGCGCTCGTCCAGACGTCATCGCCTCTGCGCCAGCGAAAATCCGGTGTCGGGGAGAAAGACGTGTTGCCATCCGGGGACGGCAGCTCACCAATGGCAGCAAAAACCGCAGCGAGACTGTCGCCATTGTGACTGGGCTCGACAGAGTTCGCCACCAATTCACTGAGCAGCGTCTGGATTGAAGAGGAATCCATGGGCGTTTCCAGAAAATGCCTGACCAGGGTCAGCTCCACGTTGCTAATTCGAGCGTCGCGGAGTTGATCTTCCGCGTCCACCGCCAGAGCCAATTCCGCGGCAACGGCTCTTGTGCCCGCCAAGGAAGAAGCCAGGGACTCTCCGGCGCTGCCAAGGAGAATCATGCCCTTCACGCGGCCTTGACTGGCAATCGGAACCCAGAGGGCGCGGCGGAGTCCCACAAGCTGGCCGATAAGCGGAGCGGAGGCGGAGTCTTCGAGATTTTGCTCAAAGGGTTCCGCGCCCAGCAAGAGTTCCGCCGGCAAAGGCGGCTCCAACGAGAGAAATTTCCATTCCGCAGGGCAATCGTCTTGGCTGCCGCGATCCCAAACCAGACCGTGGAACGCGCCTGAGAATTCGTTCGCAGAGGAGGCGTGTGGGCCAGGTTCGAGCCAGACGCCAACGCGATCCGCAAGATGGTCTTGCGTGAGCTCTTTGAGGGCTTCCTCGAGTAATTCCTCGCGCGAAGCTCCGGAGACGGCCGCGCACGCTATGCTGGAGCGGCTTGGTTCTTCCTCCGGTTTCTTTGCCCAAAATCTCATCCCATCGGCGGCAGTTCCCTCTTTCTTGGAGTTCACCTCTCCCCGGAAACAAGTGGACTGAGGAAAGAGAGGAAATGTCTTGAAATAGCCCTTGCATTGGCAGGCCCATCAGCTAGGAGGATAACCGGCTTATAAATCAGCTATTTAGGGGAGGCTACGAACAAGGAAAACCTGTGGATAATTCCATGTCGAGACTCGCGGCGGGAATCTTCCCAGACTGAATCGAGGAATAAAAATAACCTACGCTTACACACTGGAGTTCTAGAACCGTTCAAGCCTACCGGAATCGCGGGCGTCGAAGCGCGGCGAGTCAGCGCTCCTCAGCTTGAACCTCTGGATGCCGGCTTGAAATGCTTGTTAGTTGCCCTGCTGGAGCACTCTTCAGTTTGACATCGAAGAAGGTGTACACATACTCCGTGGTAATGGCAAGTCCCTGGCGCCTGTCCAGGCGACCGAATCCCATGACGCCGAGCAGCTTGGTTACAAACCAGCTCTTCAACAAAATTTGGTCGCTGAAGCTGAAATGATTCGCTCCCCGAATAGTGACAGAGAGCCGCCCATTCGGAAGCCGCCTGTAAATGGATTGGAAGTTGGCGAGGATTTGCCTGCTGGCGGGGTCGGACAATTCGCGACGGTGGTCGCTGAAGAGAAACAGGAAAGGCTGGTGGAGTCCATCCTGAATCACGGAGCCATAGGGAGCGCCATCGATATCGATCCCGGCCTTGCAGCGAGCATCGTCGTGACAGAATTGGAGGGCCTGCGCGCCGCCGAACGAATGGCCGAACATACCTAGCCGCTGCAGATCCAGCCGCCCGGTGAATCTGCCGGAGGGGTCTGAGGCGTTGAGCTGCACCAGTTGATCCACAACGAACTTCGTGTCGCTGACCCACATGCCGAGCAGCCGATTGATCAGCGCATCCGCATGGCCTCCGGGCAGACTCTCGGGGTCCGCCGAGGGGGCCCTCTTTACCACTTCTCTGTCCGGCAAGGCGACAAGATAAGTTCTGTAGGGCGCATCGAAACCCACGACAACGTACCCGTGACTTGCGAGATCTTCCGCAAGCGTCGTGAAGTCGGTGGTTAAGGCTCCTCCGCCTGCCCGCATCATCACGACGGGATAGGAAGGTTGCTCAGGCGAGACGGCGGGATCGGCCGTGCTATGCGTGCGCACGACGGACAAATCTCGAGTAAGGAATCGACTCATCAGAATGCCGGAGGACTGCGCAAGTGCCAGGCGCCAAGGCCCGGGCAGATACTCCGTCGATGCGGCAGAGTTGTTCGCCGCGGCGGGGTACCAAATCCAGACGACGACCCGCCGCTTCGTAGCCGGAGATGGCGCGAATTCGTCGGGCTCATCCTTGTTGACCCACGAATAGGTTGTCCGCCCAATGGCAAAGCGGCCAGTGGGCTCCGGCAGCGCGATTTCTGTTTTGTGCTCCCGCCAGAGCAGAGCGAGCAGAATCGCGAGCGCGATGGCAGCGAGTGCGATTAATGCCGCAAGCGCTCTTGCGAGCCATTGGATGAGCCGGTTTGCCAGCATGACGAGAAGACCCTTCTTCGTGGGGTAAAGTCCGAAAGATCATATACAAAGTACTTTTCATTGTAAAGGCGCAGCCATCGCAGAAGAATTTCATCTTTTCAGCGCGCTGGGGAATTATTGCAGCTTGGCGTAAGTCGGCTTTGTCTTGCTTAAAAATGGGGATGTCGGAAGCAGGGTCATTCTACCTCCATGAGGAGGTCTTAGGGGCGGCCTAGATGCTGAGTCAGAAGTTTTCGAGGACCCAGACATTGTTCTCGAGGGTTCGCTGGCTAAAAGCGAGGTAACGGCCGTCTGGCGAAGGAACCAGATTTTCGACTGAATGTATTCCTCGATCCTGGATGAGTTGAGTCTTTCCGTCCAGTTCAATGCGTAAGATTGCATTGCTATTTGTTTGCCGCCACGCGGATGCCAAAAAGGCTTTGCCATCAGGAGTCCATGCAAGGCTGCTCATGTACTTTGAATCTTCCGGGAGTGAGATTTCGCGCTCTTTCTGATTCATCAGATCGAGGATGCGAATCCGGCCGTCAAGTTGACCCGCGCCTGAGATGGCAATGCTCGAGCCATCCGGTGAGATTCTCAAAGTTAGGTAATTGGCCGCGCTTAGCTTGGTCCGTGCGACCTGTTTTCCCAAGCCATGGAGAGGGTCCAACGCATAAAAGACCAACTGTCCTTGCTCGCCGCGACTGACGACACACGAAGCTGATGGACTCCGAGGACAATCTAGATTGGTCATTCGCGATTGAACAGTCTTCAACACGACTTCTGAGGCGCCGCCAGAAGAAGAGACCCGCTTGAGTTCCCTAGGTGATCCGGGCGAAGGGTACCTCTCGGCTTGCGCCCAATAGAGAATCCAGGAGCCATCTGGAGTAAGCCTGGCATCGCTTAATTCTTTCGAGCCTGGGACCAATAATTCCGCAGAATCCCGATCAAGCTGCTGGCGGTAGATCTGACTCGCTCGGTTACGATCGGACGAAAAAATAATGCTTTTGCTGTCCTGGGTCCACATATTCGGAAAGTCGAAGCTCTGGGTCAGAGTGATTCGTTTGGGAGAATCCATGCGTGTAGCATGGTCCCGAAGTTCTCCGATATAGAGGTCATACCAATCCCGTGCCCTGGTCATCGCGAGGCGGCTGCCATCCTTGCTCATGCTCAGGAACCACGGAACGAAACCAAACCAATTGGTCAATTTCGTCGGGGCTGAAGAGACAGCCCCCGTCTTGGGGTCTGTACCGACAGCCCAGAGATTTACAGAGTACAGAGAAGGCTCGTCCTGTTGAAAGATAAGACGGCCATCGCGCATCCAGAGGAGCGAGGAAGCTTGGTTGCACCGGAGCAGATTGGAAGAATAGACGACATTGGGTGGTCCCCCTTCTGCGGAAATGGTTGCGAGCGAACCGCCGATATCCAATTCGCCTATCTTTACCTTGCCATAGGCGAGGCGCTCACCGAGGGGTGACCAAGCCAGTAAGCACAAAAGCTCGCCGTCCAATGTGAGAATCTTTCTGGCATTTTCTCCCGTTGGTCCCATCACCCAGAGTTCATTGCGTTTTCCACTTACAAACGCTATCGAGGAATCCCGAGGCGAGACGGCCGCAGTAAGACTGTGAGTTCGCAGCTTTTGTGGGGCGCCCCCAAAAATGGACGACAGCCACAGTACATACCCTTCCCTGTCGCTTCCCGCTTCGATGATCAGCCTCTGCCCATCCGGAAACCAGGAAGCGGTATTCACACGCCCGCGAATATCCTCCGGCAAGGGAATATCGTGTGTTTCGCCCGTGTCAACCACGCCCAGATGGAGGCCTTTTGGGTCGGTGTAGACAATATACTTTCCGTCGGGCGAAATGGCGCTGCCCATAACTAGATTTTCTGCAGAATTATAAGTGAACTGCGTCTCTTTCAACGGTCCGCGAGGAGAGGGCTCCTTGCCCTTCCACAACCAGAATCCTGTTCCTGCGACAGCGACAAGAAGGGTCAAGACCGATGCGAAGATGAGAGTCCCGCGTCTGGCCGAAGACTTGCGGTAGACGCCAGTCTCCGGAACGGTTGCCGCTGAACCATGCTGCCGGGATTCCGTGTTGCGCTTGAGGCGCTTGATGTCGGCGCGTAGTTCCGCGGCGGATTGGCAACGAATGTCGCGGTCCTTTTCGAGCGCTTTGTTGATGATGTGTTCGAGTTCGGCAGGCATGTCTGGATTGAGGCGAACGGGCGAAGTGGGGGCGCGATTGAGAATGGAGTCGAAAATCAGGCCTGAGGTGTCGCCGCTGAAGGGACGCTTCCCGGTGGCCATCTCGTAGAGAACGACGCCGAAAGAGAAAAGATCGGTGCGCGGATCGAGCTTCTCGCCGCGAACTTGCTCGGGCGACATGTACGCGACGGTGCCGATGGCGGCGCCAGGGCTGGTCAGATTTTCGTCGGATTCATCCACGGTCGCGGCGGTCATCTCGGCGGGTTCGATGACGCTTTTGCTGGAAACTTTGGCGAGGCCAAAATCGAGAATCTTGGCATGGCCGCGCTCGGTGACGAAGATATTCGCAGGCTTGATGTCGCGGTGGATGATGTTCTTGGCATGAGCGGCGTCGAGGGCATCGGCGATTTCAAAGGCGAGGTCTAGGATTTGATCGGTCTTCAAGGGGTGTTCGCGAATCAGGTGCTTGAGCGTGACGCCGTCCAGGAATTCCATGGCCAGGAACGCACGGCCGTCCTGCTCGCCGATGTCATGGATCGTGCAGATGTTGGGATGATTCAGCGCCGAGGCGGCCTGCGCTTCACGTTGGAAGCGGGCGAGCGCTTGCGGATCCCTGGCGATGTCTTCCGGGAGGAATTTGAGGGCCACAAAGCGGCGAAGGCGAGTGTCCTCGGCTTTGTAAACCACACCCATGCCGCCACCGCCGAGCTTCTCGAGGATGCGGTAGTGCGAGATGGTTTGGCCGAGGAGCGGCTGGCCTTCTTCCATGCGTGCAGATGTTAGGTTGCAGTCCAGAGCAAGTCAACGGAGACGATGGATCGTTCACGGTTCGGCAGGCTCCATGTTGTACTGCTTGAGCTTGCGGTAGAGGGTGGTCTTGCCGATGCCGAGCATGCGCGCGGCAGAAAGTTTATCGCCGCCGGTTTCGCGCAGGGTGCGGAGAATGGCGCGGCGCTCCAGTTCTTCGAGGGGAAGAATCTCGTCTTTTTCCGGGAGCCGCTCGGTCGTGGGGTACTGGAGGTTGGAGGGCAAGTCCGCCACGTGCACGATGGGGCCGGAACCCAGGGCCACGGCGCGCTCCACGGCATTTTCGAGCTCACGAACGTTGCCGGGCCAGTCGTAGGCAATCAGACGGCGCATGGCTTCTTCGGAAATGGTGCGCACGGGACCTTGCGGATCGGAGAATTTTTCGAGAAAGGCGGTCACGAGCAGAGGAATGTCGCTCTTGCGGTCGCGCAAGGGCGGGAGCTTGAGCTGCACGACGTTAAGCCGGAAATAGAGATCCTGGCGGAAGGTGCCGGCGCGAATGGCGGATTCAAGATCGCGGTTGGTGGCGGCGATGACGCGAACGTTGATCTGGCGGCGCTCCGTGGAACCGACGGGTTTGACTTCGCGTTCCTGAAGGGCGCGAAGCAGCTTGGCTTGCAAGTCCACGGGCATGTCGCCGATTTCGTCCAGGAAGAGCGTGCCGCCCGAAGCCGCCTCGAGCAGTCCCTGCTTCGACTGTACCGCGCCGGTAAAAGCCCCTTTGACGTAGCCAAACAGCTCGGACTCGATGAGCGTGGGCACCAGCGAGGAGCAATCCACTGGAGCAAAAGCCCGGTCCTTGCGCGGGCCGGAGTAATGGATGCTGCGAGCCACGAGTTCCTTCCCCGTGCCGCTCTCTCCAAGAATGAGCACGGGATACTCATGCTGGCTTACCTTTTCGATCATTCTGTAGACTCGCTGCATTTTCATGGACAGACCGATGAACCCCCCGAACCCCGGGCGGTGCTGCAGCTGTTCGCGGAGGAGACGGTTTTCCTGCTGCAGCTCGACGGCGCGCGCTACACGCTCGAGACGCGAGCGGAGCTCTTCGATGCGGAACGGTTTGGTCACATAGTCCATGGCGCCCAGGCGTGTGACTTCCACCGCGGAGTCGATGGTGCCGTACTGCGTCAGCACCACGACGGCAATTTCCGGATGGAGATCGCGGACGAGCTTCAGCAGTTCAACTCCGGTGGTGCGGGGAAGCTTCAGGTCGGTGAGAAGGATATCGACGGGGGAGTGCTCCAAAACCTCGAAGGCTTCCTCGGCAGTGGCTACGGCAATGGGGTTCATGCCGGTTTGGGAAGCGACAACGGCACAGGTCTCCCGTATCGACTGCTCGTCGTCCACAATGAGAACGTTCATGGGAACTACTTCACGACGCACTGCCGCTTCTTCAGACATGGTATGCATCCTCGAAGTACGCCTGGTCAGATCACGGGCAGGTTGAGTTCCAAATCGGGATGCCTTCATTACTATTCTTTAATCAACAGCTTAGTAAAGAGAGAAAGGTTCTGGCAAGTACCAATTTGAGAATATCCGCAAGTCGTTTTTGGCACAAGGGCCCCTTGAATTTCGCGGCTTATGCTTTGTTTTCAGCCGTTTGCCGGAAAGGAATGGAAACTGTTCCATTTCGGGAAGCCCCAAGGCGCTCAAGTTGTGAATGACGCAGAATAGTCACGAATGCGAGTGGCCCAGAAACAGAAACGGGCTCCCTACCGGCCAGGGAGCCCTTTGGAAGCCTGGGTGATGTTGGAAGACCGCACCGAGTGTAAGGCCCGGCGCGGTCTGCTGCATTTGGCTTTGGCTACGGCTTTGTCGGTTTCTTGGGAGCCGGTTTGGTTCCAGCCGCACCTTTGGGTTTTTCGCCGCCGCCACGGCTGAGCAGCGTCAAAGCGTCCTTGGCATTGAACGGGAATTGCCGAACGGATTGTTCGCCCGTGGTGCTCAAGGTCACATCCACGCGGCGGTTGTTGGCCAGGCGGACGGTCAGAAGATTCTTGAGGATCTTCTGCTTCTCCGCGGCGCTGAGCTGGGTGTCCGCTTCGACCAGGCTCTTGACTTCGGCATCGGTCATGTTCTTCTCGAAGCCAAAAGCTTTGGTTTCGAGGTGATCGGCGGGCACGCCCTTTTCGATGAGATAGCTCTTGGCGCGCTCGACGCGGCGTTCGGAGAGCTTCATGTTGTAGTCTTTGGCGCCGCGAACGTCGGCATGCCCTTCCAGAATCAGATGGGCTGCCGGGCGATAGGTCAAATACTGTTTGTAATCGGCAGCCAATGTATCAAGCGTCCCTTCTTGGCTAGCCAGCAATCCGCCCATGGGCTTCGCTACGGTCGGCTGCGCTGTCGGGAAGTAGATACTGTGCAGCGCCAGCTTGGCTTCGAGCTGCTTGATCTGCGGAGGCTCCTTCACTTCAAGGCTGCCGGACGCATCGGCCGTACCGCCGCGGCCGTCATTCACCGTGCATTTCACAGTGTAGTTGCCGGGCTGCAAACCGGTGGAGTCGAATTGCACGTTCGAGCCGGTCCCGGTGATCTGTCCGCCAGTAGTTGTGTAGCTGTAGGTCAGCGGATCGTTGTCCGGGTCGCTGCCGGTGCAAGTGACGCCAGTTTTTTCCCCGGGGAGAAGTGAATTGCGCTCGATCGAGAGGCTGGCCGTCGGCGGATGATTGGGCTTTTCCTCGACTTTGATGTCCGCGGAGCAGGAAGCAGTGCCGCCTCTGCCATCGTCGACCTTCACGTTCACTGTGTACGAACCGGGGCTGACACTCCCGGAACTCCAACGGGCATCCGCACCCGTTCCTTCGACAGTGCCGCCTGTCGCCGAGTAGCTATAGGTAAGGGGATCGTTGTCCGGATCGCTGGCGTTTACGTGGACCGCGACAATGTCACCCGAACCCGCAAACACAGAGGCCGGATTCACCGAGCAAGCGGCCACGGGGGGATGATTGGGCGGCGGAGGCGGATTCGGAATACCAAAACGCAGAACCAGACCGGTACCGGCGCGGAAGTTGTCCTGGCGGGCGTTGCCGCCGACGGCGGGCCCGGAAAAGTTGGTCATTAAGTAGTCGAGTTGCGCGACGCGCCACGCAATGTTCTTGGTGAACACCAGATCGACGCCACCGCCCGCAGCGAGCGCGAAGGAGCTCTGGTTACTGGTTCCCGTAAGCTCCACGCGACCCTTCGATCCACCAAGAAGAAATTCGGCAAATGGCACGAAATGGTCATACTTCCGGAGGTTCAGCCGCGGGCCAAAGAGAAAGGTGGTAAGACTGCCGTGAACTCCCGTGTTGCTGCCAGTGAGCGGAAAGAGATTGCGCGTGAAACCATAGAACCCGAGCTCCCCGGTCAATCCAAGCCAGCGGGAAGCATTGTAAGCAAACGACCCGGAGCCGCCCTGGCTGTTGAAGTTCGAGAACGGACTTCCCGGGGCGTAATTGATGTAATCGTACATCCCAGCAATTTCAAAGCGGGGCACTAACTGGCCTGGAGCGCGCGTATCTTTCTTGGTTGTCTTCGCCTGCGGAAACGGTTTGGGCTGAGGGAAGGCCGGAACCGCGAACAAATCCTTGGAAAAGGCAACGCCACTAACCGACTCCTCGCCGCTCGCAGTGCCCGGTTTTTCTGCAGGCTTCGCAGTATCGTCGGTGAAACCACCAGCCTTCTGCTGAGCGCGCAGAGGCAACGCCAAAAAGGCAACCAAAGCCGTCGCTACACACCAATTGCGCATTCTGTTCCTCCTAAAACTTCACTCGAATCTCGCTTGAGTCACGCGTCCGCTTCAGGACCGACCGGTGTATGGGCGGACTCTACCGCGCATTGCAGGCGGTCAATCCGTCGACTCTTGCCCCCATAAGCTAGGTCTCTTCCCAAAAGCCACTCGTTCTCCGGGAAGATGACGCAAGAGGCGACTGGACGCGATGGCACAAGGTTATTCCAGAATTACCTCCAGGCGCAACTGATTCTTGGGAGTCTCCCTGCGCGCGGAGATTCCCTGCGATTCGGAGAACGCAAAGGGTAAGGGCGCGGCATCTGCGTTACACTAACTGCTCCATGGACAAGATTTCCACGCTGGACGACAACTGGACCGGGCGAGCGCGCTCGATTGCCACCGCGCTACTCGAATCGGACGGGCACTTCGCGATTGTCGATCCGGGACCGGGTTCGACGCTGGACACGCTGCGGAAGCAGCTGGGCGCGCGCGGCGTTCCCGTAAGTAAGCTGGACGCCATCCTATTGACGCACATTCATTTGGACCACGCCGGCGCGACTGGCGCGCTGGTGCAGGAAAATCCGAGGCTCGCTGTGTACGTCCACAAGCTCGGTGCGCCGCACATGATCGATCCGTCGAAACTTCTGGCCAGCGCGGCACGGCTTTGGCCCGGCGGTGAGTTGGAGCGGCTTTTCGGCGAAGCGGTTTCGGTGCCGAGGGAAAACCTGCGCATTCTGGAAGGTGGAGAGGCGATTACGCTTGGAGGTCGCAAAATCGAAGTTGCGTATACGCCGGGACACGCTTCGCACCACGTCAGCTATTTCGAAAACTTGGAAGGCGTGGCTTTCGTCGGTGATATGGCGGGCGTGCGCATCGAGCCATGCGACTACGTCATGCCAGCCACGCCGCCGCCGGACATAGACCTGGAAATTTGGGAGACATCTTTCGAAGTCATCCTCGAGCGCAAACCCCAGCGGCTGTTTCTGACGCATTTTGGATTTTCCGCGAATCCGGCCGAACACATCGCGGAGTTTCGCGAGCGGCTACACCGCTGGTTCGAGGTTACCGGGAAGATCGTTCAGTCTACGAACGGCGATTCGGCAGCGATGGAGTCGTTCATGTCCACGATGCGCGCGGAAATCGCCGAGCATCTTCCGGCCGCGGAAGTGGACCATTACGTTTTCAGCGCCGGACTCAACTTGTCGTTTCTGGGACTGGCGCGGCATCTGCGGAAGCGCGCCCAAGCGGCTCCCTGAATTCGACAAAGAATGCTTCGGCTATGAGGCGGCGGATTCGGAAGAAGAGACTTCGGGCGCGCCTGTCGACCCGACGGGATCCGTGGCGCCAGCGGTGGTGGTAGGGGCCGGCTCGGGCGGAGGCGTCTCGAAAGATTGCAGGCGGGCGGCGAGGACTTCGACCAGCAAATCCACGAGTTTGCGCGCGCCGCTGCCGTCCGGGTCTTTGTCCGGGTTGTACTGCGCGACGTCGAGACCGAGTAAGTTCTTGTGCTTGACAAACTCGGTCAGGGATAGGCGCACGTCCTCGATACGCAAACCGCCGTTGCCAGGAACATTGACGGGTGAAAAATCTTCTGCCGCGATGACGTCGGTGTCTAGGTGAAGGACAAATTCGTGCGCGTCGGCGTGAACTTGCGTAAGCGCAGCGTGGGCGGCCTGCGCAGCACCTTTGCTCTGAATGTCCGCGGCGTGATTGTGGCGTATGGGCGACTTAGCGAGAAATTCCTGCTCCGGTGGATCGAGGCGCTCTAACCCAAAGAGGGTTATGTCCGGCTCACGCACCAGCGGCGGCTCGCCCCAGAAGCGAACCAACTCCGGCGCGCCTTTGCCAAGAATGTGTGCGACCACCATGCCGTCGATGCGGCCGGAAGGAGTAGAGGCCGGAGTGTTCAAGTCGGCGTCGCGATCGCACCACAGCAAGTTGATGTGGTGGTAGTAGCGCCGCGCCCCAGCCAGCAAACCGATAACCTGGGCGCAGTCGCCGCCCAGGACGAGAACCAGGGCGCCGCTTTTCACGGAAAGCTCAGCACGGATTTTCAAGTCGCTCAGGCCAGCCACGATTTCCGAAAGATTGCGGGCGCGCCGGTGCTCTTCGTCGTCGGCGAACAGGCGCGGAGCACAGTCGCCGTGATCCATGACCTCGTACCCAGCGGCCTGGAGCTTCTCGATCAGTCCGGCGGCGCGGAGGGTGGCGGGAGCTTTTTCGCTGCCCAGAGAAAATGCGGCCGCGCTCGAAGGCGCGCCAATCAAGGCAATCTTCTTCGGCTGACGGACGATTTTGACCGCCAAAGTATGGCTCCTTGTGCTGACTTTTCCGAATCGCTCCGCGATTTAGCCTGGGCCGGAAAGGCAAAACTCCCTTGTAGGTGAAGCCCTTCCCGTCTTGCGCGGCGTTCCTTGCCGGGTCTACGACAATAAACTCGTTAGCGGCGCGGCGCGGACGCGATGGTCGCCAATTCCGGAGGCAGCGTGAAGCGCACGTCCTCGCGGATCAGGTCCAGATCGCGCTGGTCGGTAAAGCCGAATTCCGCAAGGCGCTGGCTGACCTGTTCCACCAAAACTTCCGGCGCAGAAGCTCCAGCGGTCAGGCCCACGCGGGCAACGCCGTCGAGCCAACGGACGTCGATGTCCGACGCCGAATCGATTAGTTTCGCCTGGACGCCCCTACGCTGCGCTACCTCTACGAGCCGGTTGGAGTTCGAACTGTTCGGCGAGCCTACCACGAGAATGAGATCGACGTCTTTCGCAACCTGTTCGACAGCTTCCTGCCGGTTCTGCGTGGCATAGCAAATGTCATCGCTTGCTGGGCCCTGGATGAAAGGAAATTTCTGGCGGAGCCGCGCCACGATTTCCTGAGTGTCGTAAAGGCTCAAGGTCGTCTGCGTGAGAAAAGAAAGTTTCTGCGGGTCCTCGACTTCCAATGCGTCCACAGCGGCGACCGAGTCCACCACGAGAGTGCGGTCTGGAGCCTCGCCGGAAGTTCCGATAATCTCCTGATGGTCCTTGTGGCCGATCAGAATAATGGTGCGCTTCTCGCGGGCGAATTTCAGGGCCTCAAGATGAACTTTGGTGACCAGCGGGCAAGTGGCGTCAATCACTTTGAGTTCGCGCGATTTCGCCTCCTCGCGAACGGTAGGAGGAACGCCGTGCGCGCTGAAAACGAGGACCGCTCCGTGAGGGACCTCTTCGATGGCCTCGACAAAGATGGCGCCGCGTCGACGCAACTGCTCTACTACGTAGGTGTTGTGGACGATTTCGTGGTGGACATAGACGGGGGCGCCATAGGCTTCCAGAGCTAGTTCCACGATGTCGACGGCACGCACCACGCCGGCACAAAAGCCGCGTGGCCTGACGCGAAGGAGGACCTTTCCATTCTTTGCGTTCTGCATCGTCACCTTAATGTATTGCTAATTCTAGCGAATTCTCGAACACTTTATCATACCTTACACCGCCGCTGGGCCGCACTGGGTTTCGTTGTTTGGAACGGGTCAGTTTGAATTTTGACCCTATTGTGTCATGAATCACAAAATTCAAACTGACGCCTACGCGTATGTTTGGTGGCTAGGTGGACGTGTCCAATTTGGCGCTGTTGGAGCGCGACACCTGATCTTAGAATTCAACCACGATGG
>CAZGBQ010000039.1:21972-26949 GCA_964524045.1 uncultured Acidobacteriaceae bacterium | reverse complement strand
CCGAGCCTTACGCTGCGTGTGCATCCGGAAATTGCCAAGGCCCTTAAGACGCGCGAGTCCATGCTCATCGACGAACTCGAGCAGAACTCGCACAAACACGTCATCATCCAGTCCGACGCCACCCTCCACTGGGAGCAGTACGACATCTACTAAGAAGAATTTCAGGCTCAGCTTCGGCACTAGCAAAGGGAGTCACCACACTCGCCTTACGCCATAGCTTTCAAACACTGCTTCGTTACTGATGATCGGCACGTTCTCCGCTTGAGACTGCGCAATCAGCATGCGGTCAAAGGGGTCCTTGTGAGGACCCGGCAAGAGGCCAGCCCGAATACCGTGTTCCGCGGAAATAGGCAGCAACTCAAACCCTTCGAGCTGAATTTGGCCAGAGAAGTCTGAAGCCAGGTCTACGCCCGTCGGCAGTTTCCCCAATCGGACCTTCGTCGCAATCTCCCATGCCGAAGCAGCGCTCACTACCAAGCTGTTTTTTGTCTCCGCAATTATTCTTCGCGCGGTTCGTGTCAGGGCTGGATCGTCGGAAAGCCACCAGAGCAGTGCATGCGTGTCGAGCAGGGCACGCAAAGCGATTACTCCCAGCCCCGCAACTCGCTATCGGGGAGAGGCTCAAAGAATTCGGGGCCGACGCGCAACTTGCCCTTCAGCGACCCTGGCCGGCGTTTGCCGTTGACCTCGCCGACTGGAACGAGCCTGGCTACGGGCTTCGACCCACGCGCGATGATCACTTCTTCCCCTCCTGAAGCCTTCTCAATCAGTCTCGAAAGGTGGGTTTTCGCTTTGTGAATGGTCACAATACTCATTGCGACTCCTTAGCTAAGCTATCTTAGCTCATTCGCACACGGCCTACAACTCCCTAAATGGCTCTCGGGTTCGACGCCCCACGAAACTGTAACCAGCTGTGGCCAAAACGAGTAACTAGGTATAGAGAGTGACGGATGGAGCTGTTCGAACGATTCGCGGCGGGCGACCTGGACTCCTTCGAAACGCTGTTCCGCCAGCACCAGAGGGAAGTCTACGCCTGGATTATCCGAATTGTGCGTGACAGCGGCATCGCCGAGGATTTGACCGTGGAGACCTTCTGGCGCATCTACCGGGCGCGTGCGCGCTTCAATCCATCGCAAGGCAATTTCCGCGGCTGGGCCCGCCGCATCGCCACCAACGCGGCTTTGGACCACCTGCGCCACGCGCACCAGGAAACGGAGCTAGGGGACGATTACCCTGCCGCAGCGCGTGGCGATCCCGCGGTCCGCGGTGAGCTGCGCAGCCAACTCCGGCGAGCATTTTTGGAGTTGCCCGCGAAGTACCGTCTGGTGGCAACGCTGGCGCTCATCGAAGATGAACCATACAGCGAAATTGCCGAAGCCGCCGGCATTTCCGAGGCGCTAGTGAAAGTGCGCGTGTTTCGCGCCGTTCGCATGCTGCGCAAGAAACTCAATTCATTGGGCGTGGCTGCGACCGAGAGAGGAACAATAGTCCTATGAACAACAAAATGACCAACCAGGAAGACGAAAAGGAGCTCAAAGAGCTTCTCAAGCAAGCGCTCGGTCCCGTGCAGAACACTGGACCTCAGCGCGACCTGTGGCCGCAGATGCTTCGGCGCCTCGACGCACAGCCGCTCCGCGTTCCCTGGTTTGATTGGGCGCTTGCCGCTGCTGTCGCTGCTGCTCTCTTGTTCTTTCCCGGAACCATTCCAGCACTGCTCTATCACTTGTGAGCGGGAGGCTTCTAATGAATCAACATGTTTATCTTCGAGCTTATCTCGCAGGCATCGCCGTGCCGACCCCTCTTTTGCTTGTCGCCATGACGGTGTACATACTCTTCCGGCTTGTCTACCATTTTCCCGTGCCGGTGGAGCGCGTTATCGTGTTTCCCATGGCCGTCATCCCGAACGCCTGGGGCCTTTGGAATGTTCTGTTCATCGCCGGGCGGCGGCGTCTGCGAATGTCCATTGGCCTGCATGGCGCGCTGTTGCCACTTCTGCTGGCGCCGATGGCTATCGCCGTCACCAGCCTTCTCAACTTCCCTGTTCCAGGCTTTGTCGCGCACCTCTTGCCAATTGCTGCCCCGGTCGGGCTGATCATCTACTATTTAGCGTGGAAGTATCTGGTTGGCTTTCTGAATCGAGTCCTCGGGTTGGCCTGATCGGCGCCAAATCGTGCGCCCAAGGGACTCACGGCCATCGCTGGAAAATCGTTGCAAATCGGATTCGCAGAAAAAGCCAGTGCCAAGTGATTCCAGCGCTATTCAATTTTGTGGCTGGCCATTACTCTCCGTTTTCGGCTGGGAGATGCGCTGCTTTTCATCCACGGAAAAGAGCAGGTAATTGCTGAAACTGTGGCGCCGGTGCACGCGCCGCCCTCTCCAGTCGAAATACACTTCCGCATTCTGCGGAAGCCACATTTCGATATTGCGATTCTGGAATCGCACGGGTCCATATTCGACGAGCATGTGATCGGCAACCAAACGAATCTCCGGCACCGGCGCCACCAGGTCCGATTCCATGCGCACAATTTGATAGCTGTCTGCCGCAATCCAAGCCCGTCCCCTAAGCGCAACAGGGTAGGAAGGGCCGTTTTCACCGAGCCGATATTCCCGCATGGTATTCGGTTTGTCGGGTCTCTGCCGGAAGTGCACTTGCCATGCGAGACCTCCACTCGATCGCGCCAAACCTTCGCAACTCATCTCAAAATTCCCCGCATTGTTTGGGTGAAAAATGAGCGACAGCGTCGGCAGACCGTTCGTTCTCACGCCTTCTGGAAATTCCGCAGGCGAATACCCATTGGCACGATACTCCGTCACGCTGAAGAATCCCGGCCTATATTGGTTGATGGCCACTACATAATCGAACCTGCGAGTCTCGGGAGATTCTGCAAATCCCCATTTATTAATGGACTCGTGCTTCAGGAATTCGCTCGCCGTGAAGCGGTCCACATTCTGGACAAATTCCTCGACGCGCTTACCTGCCTTCTGCACCACTTCGGTCAGCGCGCAAGCGGCCCCGGGCTCCACGGGAGGCACCTTCTCGTCAACATCCGGCGGCAGCCAGGTCGACGGAAGGGGCAGCGAGATGGCCACCTCTGTCGCGACAGAAGGCTTTGCCGAAGTAGTGGCCGCCTCCGGGGACGAAGGCGCCGCCGCAATGGGAGATCGCAGATCCTCGAGTTGCTTGCGCGCCGCGGCATCACGCGGATGGCCTGCAACATACTCTTGCAGAACCTTCGCCGCTCGCTCTTTGTTACCGCCTTCGGCAAGCGCCTGAGCCAGCAGGGGTTGAACACTCGCCGCTTGTCCGTGACCCAATTCCAGCGCGCGCTCGGCTTCCTTAATGGCCTCGTTCGTAGAACGCTCCCTCAAAAGGACGTCCGCGAGGATTGCATGGGCGCGCCAGGATGAGGGATCAGCCTCCAGCGCGCGTTTCCCATAAGACTCCGCCTCGGGCAGATTCTTCTCCCGCATCAGGAGCTCGCTCAGCGATAACAGCGCGGAAACGTGCTTGGGATTGAATTCGAGCGCCTTCGTCCAATAGGATTTCGCTTTCTCCCGATCGTTCATTTGCAGGAAATAAACGCCAAAAAGATAGTTTACTGCCGGGTGGTTGGGGGCCAGGCGGTAAGCCGCGTCCAGATGACTTCGCGCCTCTTCCGTCTTCTTGGCACGCAGTGCTTCCAAGGCCTTGCCTAGCTCTTTCTGTGCTTTGGGGGCGAGGAGAATTCTTGGCGGGCCGCCTCCGGTTGTATCTCCATTCGATAAGGGGCGCATTTCGATGGTGACTCGCGCCATTCCCATGTTGTAGCCGTCAAATTCCTGCACTTTGTTTTGATAGCCTGGCGCGACGACCTGAATGGTGTACGAAGTAGCCACCAACCCGCTGAATCTTATGTTTCCCCCCATGGTTGTTCCCTGGCCGGAGACTTGGCCGGTGGCGGCGGTTACGGTAACAACCGCCGTTACTTCCAGGGGAGCGCCGTCTTCTCCCCTTACATAAATGTCCATGTCGACCGTAGGGTCGGCGCCGTTAAGCGCAGTGGCCCCGGCCGCCCCCCCTCTGCTCGCACCACCAGACCCCGGAGTTGGCCTTTGGGCCGAAGCGGCAGGTGACAGGAAAGCTGAGACAAAAGCGGCGAAGACTAAAGGGGCTAAACGCGCCTTCGAGACAGACGAGAACATGGCCAACTCCACTCGCAGGGACACACGAACCTCAGTATCTTACACCCGCTGCTTCCAAAAAGGCTGCGCAACAATCCGAAAGCCGAAGGCGCTCGTTTAACCCTCGCGCCAAACACGACGAAGGCTCTGCTTGTTCTGACCTGTCCGTGCGGTCAGTTTCGTGTCTGCGCAACACTGCCCCTTTTCTGGTTTGCTCGGTCTTACGGAGCCCGAATACAGTGGTTTCATCCTGCTCCCTCCCACCCGGAGCACATTTCGGGATTCGTATAGGGAGGTCCTATGTGGTCCAAGCAGTCAGCCGTCGCGGAACCGCCCGCGGTTTCGCCTTCTCCAGCAGCATCTCCAGTCGCTCCGTCAAATCAGTCATTGTCCGCGCGTCTCAGTAGCCCTCCTGCTCGCAGTGCCGCGCGTCTCGGCGCCAGCATTCAAATCAAAGGGCAGGTGCATGGCTCGGAGGATTTGCAGATTGACGGCATCGTGGATGGCCCTATTTCGCTCAAGGGCCATGAACTCACCGTCGGCTCCACGGCCCAGCTCAATTCCGAAATTCACGCCGGTAATGTTGTGGCGTACGGCAAAGTGGTCGGCAACGTTCACTCGCGCGGCCGCGTGGACATCAAAAAGGACGGCTCCATCATCGGCGACATTGATTCCGCGCGCATCAGCATCGAAGATGGCGCGCATTTCAAGGGCCGCATCGAAATCGACCCGGCCAAACAAAACCAATCCGCCGCCGACTAGCGGAGCGCAGCCTTCAGCTTCACTGATTCATGCGTTGATGCGCCGTTGTAGGGG
>CAZGBQ010000039.1:0-21872 GCA_964524045.1 uncultured Acidobacteriaceae bacterium | reverse complement strand
GCGGAGCGCAGCCTTCAGCTTCACTGATTCATGCGTTGATGCGCCGTTGTAGGGGGGCAGCACTGTCGCGCCCTTCTTGGCGCCAACATAGAATTTCCGCGCCAAGGATCAGGGCGACACGGAAGATAATCTACCTTTCGCGCTTGTAGGTGTAGAGGTGTGATTCTCTTCGCGCCTCTCTGTGCTAGACACCGCCGCCCTGCCCAAATCGTCAAGAATCAGCTTCATCATCTTCAAGAGTTACAATCCAGCAACGCCTATTTCGCTTCCCTGCGGCAAGACCTGCAAACGAGGTAGACTGCAACCGCCCCAAAAAGTAGGAAGGATGCCCCGGAGTTCGATGCGACGATCAAAATCCAGGTCGAAGGTCCTTTCCAGCATTTCCATCATCTGGCTGCTCGCGAGCATCCTTGCCCTGTTCGCGTTTGAAAATATTTGGGTGGATCCCTGGCTGAAAAACACCACGCGGCAGTTTCCGGGCATGGCGCCGGAGCCCTTGAGCGGAATTTGGTTTCTGGCATTGCTGGTGGTCGGCCTGGTGTGCGCATTTCTGATTGTCGCGCAGATTCTAGTGGCGAAGGATCGAGGCATTCCGCTTATGAAAAGAATGGGAACCGGAACGGCCACGCTTCTTGCTCTCGCGCTGTCCGTGCTGTGGGTTCGCGTAACGAGCGGAAAGTCTCCGCCGCCTTTTTGGCAAACAGGCAAAGGCCATTCTGTGACTCTGACCTGGAAGGCAAGCAAGTCAGAAGTGATGGGGTACAACGTCTATCGTGGAACCAGTTCAGGGGGACCGTATTCGCGAGTCAATTCCGAGCTGGTCCGGGAACTAACTTATAAGGACGAAAACGTTCCGGGTGGCAGGACCTACTATTACGTCACGCGGGCCGTGGACTCTAACGGGCGAGAGAGCGGCAATTCTGGCGAAATCACGGTGAGCGTTCCGTAGGAGAACGCCTCTTCGGCTAAAATGAGGCTGCGCGCCCGAGGGGCCAAAAGCGAAATATGCAGTGAAGGAAAGAAACAAGAAGAGGAAGGATTGCAGGGACTAGTACGGTCGAGTACTGAACCCGCCAGCCGGTGGAAAGAGCTAAGTCGCACAATTCCACTCTCTTAAAGATAAAACGCGCAAATGGCAGCGGGATTGCCCAGTAAATCGCAAGGTTGATTTTTCACGACCTCCAGCCCGTCAGCCGACGGGGCCATCTGCGCTTCATTGCGAGCTGAAAGTTGCGTGTGGACGCGTGGAAGTGTCCACAAGATACGGAGGATTGCGTGGGCGTTCAAAGAGCTACCGAACGCGACTTGTCTGAAGCAAAAGTCATCCGGCTGGCGCAACGCGGAGACGCGGCCGCGTTTGAGCGTCTCTACCGGTTGCACAGCGCGCGAGTGTTCTCGTTGTGCATGCGCATGTTGAGGGACCGTGACGAAGCGGAAGACTCCACGCAGGAAGTTTTTTTGTGCGTCTTTCGAAAGATTCAGGGATTTCGCGGCGATTCCGCGTTTTCCACGTGGCTGCATCGCGTGGCCGTGAATACCGTATTGATGCGCCTGCGCAGAGCGAAAGTAGCAAAGGCCGCTCTGCCGGAAGCTTCTGAATCGGAAGAAATGGCGAACAATGCTTCACGAGAGCTGGGCGGGCCGGACTTGCGCCTTGAAGGCTCGATCGACCGCGTGACCCTCGAGAAAGCCATCGAGCAGCTGCCCCCGCGGTGCAAGCTCATGTTTGTGCTCTACGACGTTCAAGGCTACGCCCACCGCGAAATCGCCAGGATCGCGGGATGTTCCGTGGGAAACACGAAATCCCAATTGCACAAGGCACGCATCCGGCTGCGCCAGCTTTTGTGTCGCGATGCGAGCGCTGGAGAAGACAAGTCGACACGAGCAAGGCCCGGCTTGGGGAGCAGCCGCTTTCTGGTTCATCCGCGTCCGTGCGAGTCGATGTAAGCTCTTTCAAGACAACCACTTCCACTTCATGAGCGCGCATTCGGAAGGCGCGCTCTTGCTCAAGAAGGGCATTTCCGGCTAGAGGTTGCCATCGGTTGGCTAAGGAGCGCCCTTATCTTGCTTTTACCTTGCTGCGGGAATATACTCTAGTTTCGCTCTGAAGCGGGTCGAACGGATGAGTGGGCGCGAGCCCACTTTTTTGTTGGCGCCGGACGGAGTGTGGTGCGGACCGGCTATGGTCGAGGAGTCTCTCGGTGGATTTGGAGAAGATCCGCGAAGCCGCCGAGCGAGTGGCGCGTTCGGAAGGGCTGGAAGTCGTTGATGTCGAATGGAAAATCGGCAAGCAACGATTCCTGCGCGTATACATCGACCGGGTGGCAAAGCCTGCAGCCTTGATTAGCGATGCCGCAGGGCCGCTGGCAGCGGAAGAAGCTGTGCACGACCCGTTTCCGAAGATCAGCCACGCGGATTGCGAGCGCGTGAGCCAGCAATTGAGCGTAATTCTGGACGTGGAAGAACTGGTGCCTGGGCCGGGATACATTTTGGAGGTCAGCTCGCCGGGGATGGACCGGGCGCTGAAGAAGGCCACGGACTTCGAGCGCTTTCGCGGACGCTTGGCAAAGATTACGACTACGGAGCCGATTGGGGACGCGAAGTTTTTCGAGGGGCGGCTTGCTGGTCTGGCCAACGGCAAGGTGCGGATGGAGTTGAAAGGAAAGGAACCGCGCACGGTGGAGCTGCCGCTGGAGGCGATTCGGAAAGCGAATCTGGTCGTCGAGTTTTAGAGGCAAGGAGTCCGGGAAACTAGGGAAGCGACATGGCGAATTTGCTTTACCAACAAATCGAGATGCTGAGCCGCGAGAAGCACATCGAGCCGGAAGTGGTGGTGTCGGCCATTGAAGATGCAATGGTCGTGGCGGCGCGGAAGTTTTACAAGACCGAGGAAGACCTGCGCGGAAAGCTTAACCCGGAGACCGGACAGGTGGACGTCTATTCGGTGCACACGGTCGTTGAGGAAGTAACAGACCCAAAGAAAGAAATCACGCTAACAGAAGCGAAGAAAAAAAATCCCGGCGCGGAGGTCGGCACGGAAATCCTGACGCCGAAGCCAACGGACGTGCTGGGGCGTATCGCAGCCCAGACGGCGAAGCAGGTGATCTTGCAGAAAGTGCGCGAGGCCGAGCGCGACACTATTTTCAACGAGTACAACGGCCGCGTGGGCGAACTGGTCACTGTGATCGTAAAGCGCGCCGAAGGCCCGGACCTGATTGTGGACATGGGACGCACGGAAGCCCGGTTGCCGAAGCGCGAACAATCGAAGCTCGAGACCTACAACATCGGCGAGCGCCTGCGCGTGGTGATCAAGGCCGTGGATCGCGCGGCCAAAGGGCCGCAAGTGATCGTTTCGCGTGCAGACGCGAGCCTGGTGCAGCGCCTGTTTGAAATGGAAGTCCCGGAAATCTACGACGGCACGGTGCAAATCCGGTACGCCGCGCGCGAAGCGGGGGAACGCACTAAAGTGGCGGTCTTGAGCCGCGACAAAGACGTGGATCCCGTGGGCGCGTGCGTGGGAATGAAGGGCATGCGCGTGCAGTCCATCATCCGCGAATTGCGCGGAGAAAAGATTGACATTATTCCGTTCAACGAGGAGACCGCGGCATTTGCGCAAAAGGCTTTGAGTCCCGCAAAAGTAACGCGCGTCCAAATCATCGACCCGGAAGCCAAGAAGCTCGAGGTGATTGTAGAGGATTCGCAGCTGTCGCTGGCGATTGGGAAGAAAGGACAAAACGTCCGGCTGGCGAGCAAGCTGATCGGTTGGGACATCGACATCAAGAGCGAAGAAGAGAAGCGCCAGGAAATCGAAGAGCAGATGACCGCGTTGACCGCTCCGGAGACGCCGCTGACGTCGCTGGCGGGAGTTGGCGCGAAGACCATCGAGAAGATGGAGGCCGCCGGAATCAATTCCGTCGAGAAGCTCGCTGCGATGACGCCGGAACAGTTGATGGAGATTCCGGGCATTGGCGAAAAAATGGTGGACAAGATCTACCAGGCCGTAAACCGCTTCTATGAAACCAAGGAAGCTGCGGCCGCTGGCGAAGGAGCGGCAGCTGAAGTCGGCCCCGAAGAGCCGGCAGCAGCGCCTGAGACGGCAGAAAACGCGGAAGCGGCAGAGGTTGTAACGGAAACTCAAGCGCAAGAATCGGCGGCGGGACAAGAAGCAGCAGCGCCCGCGGGCGAGGAAGCAGCGGCGCAACAGCCGGCATCTGCAGAGGAAATAGCGCCAGAAAGCGCTCCCGCGGAAAAGGAAAACGCGCCGGGAGAAGCACAGGAAACAAAGCCAGAGTAACCGAGGCTGGGCAAAGAACGAGGCGAATGAGCGACGCGAATCAAGTCCGAATCAACGAGCTAGCCCGCGAGCTTGAGGTCAAGGCTAAAGCGATCATTGACCTTCTGCCCGGCTTCGGCGTAGCAGAAAAGAAGACGCACTCGAGCTCCATTCCTGCGGATGTCGCGGAGAAGGTACGCAGGACCATCCAGGGAGTCGCGGAGGCCGAGGCTCATGCGGAAGCGACGGCCAGAGCAGAAAAAGAGGCCAAGGAAGCAGCGGCGAAAGCGGCGCGGATGAGGCCTGCTTCGGCTGCGCCTCCTCCCCAAGCTCGTATCGTTCCAGCCGTCGTGAAACCGGCGGGTCCCTCGGCCCCAGCAGCACCTGGTTCCCATGCGGCACCCGTAGCAAAGCCGCCAGCAGCGACTCCGGCAGTGACAACGCCGACGCCTGCGCCTGCAGGACCGAAGATTGTGCCCAAGGCGCCGGGTCCTGCGCCCGCGGCAGCCAAGCCCGCCGCGCCTGCTCCAACACCGATTCGACCTTCGACGCCCGCTGCGCAACCGGGAGCGCCAGCGGCGCGCCCTGCGGCTCCAGCATCTCCGGCCGGTACACAGCCGTCAGCAGCGCGACCTGCTGCGGCCGCGCCGGCAGCTGGTCAGCCACGTCCGGGGACGCCATTGCGGCCCACAACCCCCTCACGGCCCTTGCCAACAGGAAACCGCGGGCCACTGCCAACGGGAAATCGCGGCCCGCTGCCGGATGTTTCGCGAGAGCGGCCCAGCGGACCGCGCCCCGGCCAGCCAATGCGTCCGCAGGGTCAAGGGCGACCGATGGGGCGTCCGGGTTCAGACCCAGCGCGGCCGTTCGAGCATCGCCGCGGACCGCTGCCAACAGGAACACGCCCTGGCCCGCGAACGCCGGGCCGGCCTGGAATGTTGCCGCCTCTCCCGGACAAAATGCCGCCAAGTTCCAAGGCAGAGCCCGGAAAGCCGCTCTACACGCGCAAGGCTCCGCCGCGCCAGCGGCCGGTGATTGACAAGCGAGAGATCGAGGGCGAGCGTAAGCTGCACCCGACAAGAATGCGCCAAGGAGCTGGACGCGGTGCGGCTGCCGCCGCGGTCATTGCGCCGCCGGAACCGCGCCCGCCGCGTGAAGTGACACTGACGGAAGGCATCACCATTCGCGAGCTTGCCGAGAAGCTCGACGTGCGCGCCAAGGATCTACTGAAAACGCTGCTCGACCGCGGCGTGTTCGCCAGCATCAACCAGGCGCTGGACGTCCCGACGGCCACGACACTGGCGGAGGCGTTCAGTGGCGTTGTGAGCGTCGTTTCGCTCGAAGAAGAAATGGTGCTCGAGGTCGCGAAGGAAGAGACGAAAGAAAGTTTGAAGCCGCGGCCGCCGGTGGTAACGGTGATGGGCCACGTCGACCATGGCAAAACGAGCCTGCTCGATGCGATTCGCGAAGCGGATGTTGCTGGCGGAGAAGCCGGCGGAATCACGCAGCACATTGGCGCGTACAAAGTAGTAGTGAACGAGCGCAGTGTCGTTTTTGTGGACACGCCGGGCCACGAAGCGTTTACCCGGATGCGCGCGCGCGGCGCGAAAGTGACCGACATCGTGGTGCTGGTCGTCGCCGCCGACGACGGCGTGATGCCGCAAACCAAAGAAGCCATCGATCACGCTAAAGCCGCGAGCGTGCCGATCGTGGTGGCAGTCAACAAGATCGACAAGGCCGAAGCGCAGCCGGAACGCGTAAAGCGGCAGTTGTCGGACCTCGGATTGATGCCCGCGGAGTGGGGCGGCGAAACGGAATTCGTAGAAGTTTCCGCGAAGCAGAAGAAAGGCATCGACAAGCTGCTGGAGATTATTTTGCTTGTCGCCGACTTGCGCGAGTTGAAGGCCAATCCCGACGCTCCGGCGAGCGGAACCGTGCTGGAATCGCGTGTGGACAAAGGACGCGGGCCGGTGGCCACCGTGCTCGTGCAGAATGGCACTCTGAACGCAGGCGATTTCTTCATTTGTGGTTCGGTGTTCGGCAAAGTCCGCGCGATGTTCGATGATCGCGGCCGCACGGCGAAGAGTGCTCCGCCTTCTACCCCTGTGGAAGTGCTGGGATTGCAGGGAGTACCGGAAGCGGGCGATAACTTCCAGGTGGCGGACGAAGCCAAGGCTCGCCACATCGTGGAATACCGGCAGAGCAAACAGCGCGACGCGGCTATGCGCGCGAGCGCTGGCGGGCGCATCACTCTGGACCAATTACACGAACAGCTCAAAGCGGGCGAAGTCAAGGAGCTGCCCATCGTCATCAAGGCCGATGTGCAGGGCTCCGTGGAAGTGCTGAGCGAGATGCTGCCCAAGCTTTCGACCGAGCTGGTGAAACTGAAGATCATCGGCTCAGGTGTGGGAGCGGTATCGGAAAACGACGTGCTCCTCGCGTCGGCGTCGGGCGCCATCATCATCGCATTCGGCGTGCGCCCGGACCGCAAGGCGGCGGACCTGGCGCAGCAGGAGCACGTTGACATCCGCACGCACAACATCATTTACGAAGTTTCGGACGAGATTAAAAAGGCCATGGAAGGCTTGCTCGAGCCAGTGATCACCGAGACGCACCTCGGCCGCGCGGAAGTGCGGAACACGTTCCGGGTGAAGGGCGCAGGCACAGTGGCGGGCTGCTACGTGGTGGATGGGATTCTGAAACGCGACGCGCAGGTGCGCGTAGTGCGCGACGGCGCGGTGGTTTACACTTCGAAACTGAGTTCGCTGAAGCGATTCAAGGACGACGTCAACGAAGTTCGCACTGGTTTCGAATGCGGCGCGGGTGTGGCCAACTTCAACGACGTGAAGGTCGGCGACGTGCTGGAATGCTTCACCGTCACGAAAATGAGCGCCGCGGAAGCTGCCGGACAGGGCGGCGGGTCCACCGGCAAGAAATAATCCGCCAGGTATTCCCTGGAGCAGCAGATGCCAGTCGGCTTGCTCACCCTCGAGCTGCACATTCCCGACGCGCAATCGCTGAAGGACAAACGGCAAGTTTTGCGCAGCCTGAAGGATCGCCTGCGGAGAGACTTCAACGTGGCCGTCGCCGAATTGGAACACCACGACGTGTGGCAGCGGTCCGTGGTTGGGGTGGTCACGCTTTCGAATGAAGAAAAGCACTTGAAGGAAGTGCTGCAAAAGGTTTTGGACGAAGCAGACCGGATCCTCGGATCATTTTTGATCAATCAGGCAGTGGAGATTCTCTAGGAAGTCGGATAAGTGTAGGTGCGCCGATGAGCACAGCCAATCATCGACATGAACGAGTAGGCGAAGAAATCGCTCACGAAATCAACGCCATGCTGGCAGGCGAGTTGAAAGATCCGCGGCTCGAAGGCAGCGTCGTCGCCAGCGAAGTTCGCGTACAGCCGGACATGAAGCATGCGCGCGTGTTCATCAGCGTGAAAGGAACAAACAAAGAACAGTTGGATGCTATCAAAGCGCTCGAACACGCCTCTGGGTATATCCGTCACGAGCTCGTAGAGCGTCTCCAATTGCGTCGTCTTCCCGAATTGCATTTTACTTTGGACGTCTCGCAAGAACATGCGGAGCGCATCGAGCGGCTCTTGAAGGAAATGAAGCAGGACAAGCCTTCCGCGCCGTAATTCATCGATTGTAAATGCCACGCCAGCCACAACCGGCGCCATTTGACGGCGCGCTCGTCATCAACAAGCCAAAAGGGAAAACGTCGCACGACGTGGTGGATGCGGTGCGCCATCTCGCGGGATTCCGCCAGATCGGGCACCTCGGTACGCTGGATCCGCTGGCGACAGGAGTTCTGGTCCTGTTGTTGGGACGCGCCACCAGGTTGGTTCAATTCTATTCGGGAAGGCGGAAGCGTTACACCGCCGGCTTCCGCTTTGGCTTCGCAACGGACACCTACGATTCTGACGGCGAGGCCCAGGGGCCGGAGACCGCGCCTGCCCTTCAGGCGACCGCGCTCGAAACGTTCGCCGCGGAGCGGATTGGGCGATTCGAACAGATGCCGCCGGCATTCTCGGCAAAGAAAGTGGCCGGCCGCCCGGCCTACGAACTGGCAAGAAAGAAGCAGGAAGTCGCGCTGAAGCCCGTCGAAGTGGAACTGTACGAATACAGGCTCGTGGAAATCGAAGGCAGCATCGCGCGCTTTGTCATTGAATGCTCCTCAGGGACGTACATCCGTTCTCTAGCTCATGAAATGGGGCAACAACTCGGTTGCGGCGCCCACCTGGCGGAGATCACGCGCACGGCGGTCGGGGAATTTTCCCTGGAACAGGCCATCACTCTGGAAGAGCTGGCCGAAGCGAACCGAGTGGGGAAATTCACGAACTGCCTCATCAAGCTGGAGAACTTGCTTCCGAACTTTCCGCGCATCAACGTGCTGCCGGTGATCGAAAAGCGCGTGCGCCACGGCGCGAAGTTCAATATTTCGATTGGGCAGCTGCAGCCCGGGCGCGGTGAACTGCCTCCCGGCGCAACCGCGGAACTCGATGGAGGCGCCCCGAAAGCGCCGCGTCTGCGCGTCTTCAACCAGCAAGACAAATTGATTGCCATTGCGGAAGCGGTAGTTCCTCGAACCTATCAACCGATTGTAGTGTTCGAACCGCTGACCTGAAGAGCGGCAGGACCACGCGGCGCTTGGGAAGGTCGCTTCTTTCACGCAATCCAACATTCGGGCGAGGCAAGCTTCCTCTTGCTAGGGCTGCGGTTGCTGCGGCTGCGGTTGTGGCTGTTGCGGCTGTTGCGGCACCGGAGGTTGCGGCTGGGGCTGTTGCGGTTGTTGCTGGGGCTGCGGCGGAGGCTGCGGGATTGGCTGCGGCGCGGGTGTTTCGCGAACTCCTGGAGCGAAGGCGCTGCGGCTGCCAATATCACCGCGACCGGCGAAAATTGTCCGCGTCAAGCGGTCCGCAAGACGCAAGGTCCGCGGCGTAATCACAATCAGCAGCTCCGTGTCTTGCAGCGAATTGTTTCTCGTGCCAAATGCATATCCCGCTCCTGGAATCTCGGCGAATCCCGGCAGGCCCGTCAAGGAGCGCGTTTCCTCTTTGTCCATCAAACCGCTAATGAGAGAGGGTTCGTCTTCTTTTACGCGAATGGTTTGCGACAGCGTGCGATTCGAAAGGATGGGAATGCCATTCACGCTGGCTCCGGAAAGCGAGCGAATTTCGAATTCCAGTTGCAACGTCACTTCGTGGTTGGGATGAAGCGTCGGCGTCGCTTTGACCTTCACGCCGAGGTCGACGTATTCGGAGGCCGGATAGGGCTGTTGCACGGCGCTCGAATTCCCCAAAGCTGAAAAAAGACTTGCCGGACTCAAAATGACGGTCACGTCGCCCGCCGCGCCGGAAACATTGTTGGTGATGGCAACGTCCGGGAAGCCGCCGTTCTGAAATGTTGCAGAGATAATTGCTGTGGGAGAAGTTCCGTTGGGGCCGGCGGGGGGTTCGAAAGCTAAAGTGAAAAGCCCCCGCGCCACTCCCAAGAACACTCTAAACGTATTGGCGTCGCTGCTGGTGACCGCGATGTCGACATGCCCATCCTGGTTGAAATCCGCAATGGCAATTCCCGTGGGAGTAGAGGAGGTGGCTAGAGGAGAATTGGGTCCAGCCGAAAAAGTGCCGTCGCCATTATTCAGCAAAATCGTCACCGAATTATCGGTTTGATTCACCACCGCAAGATCCGCGCGCGAATTCCCGGCGAGATCGCCCGAAGCAATCGCCACCGGCAGCTGGCCCACTGTGATGGGCGAGCCAGAAAACTCCGTGAAAGTGCCGTCACCGTTCCCTTGCAGCAGCACAAGGCTTCCCGGCGTGGTGGCAGGATTGGCGAGCGTGGCCTGATTGACCGTGGTGATGGCAAGATCTGGTTTGCTGTCGCCATTGAAATCGGCAACGGTCATGGCGCTGGGACCACTTACGCTTGCGGGAAGTGCGAAAGGCGAGCCCGGCGCCGGCGTGAACGTAGTGTTTCCTTGCGCATCCACGCCTCCGAGAAAAACGGAGACCGTGTTGTCCGCAAAATTGAGCACGGCAAAATCCTGGTGGCCGTCGCCATCGAAGTCCGCTGTAACCACCGCGCTCGGGGTTTGCCCAACCGAAATCGAGGTCGGGGGCGAAGCGAACGTGCCGTCGCCATTGCTCACAAGAATGTTCACCTTGTTCGCCGTTGGATCAGTCACCAGCAGATCGTGGAAACCGCTCGTGGTGAGAACGGCGGAAGCAATGGCGGGCGGGACGGGAGGAGCAGTGGTCCGCGCTGTCCCAAGCGAGATGGGCGATCCCGTAGCCTGAGTAAACGTTCCTTGACTCGTACTCTGATTCAGGTAAACCGAAACGGAATTGTCAATTTGGTTGACGATCGCCAGATCGACTAACCCATTGTTTTCCAGATCGGCGGCGACCAGCGCCGCCGGGCCAACTCCTGTCGCATACGAGGTGCTTGGAAAGGGATTGCTCGCTCCGCCGGGATTTGGCGTAAAGCCGGAAGTACCCAGGCTGCTCGAGAGCAACGAGAGCGTGATCGGAAAACGGTCGCCCACAAAAAAAGTCGCCGGTTTGCCGTCCTGCGCGCGCAATAAAATCTGTCGTCCGCTTTGCACCAGGCTGAGAGCATCGGAAAAATCAGCCGCTGTACCCGGTAGCGTCAGAAGAAAAGTGGTTTTGCCGCCGCCTACTGCGACAATCGGAGGGATCAAGGAACTTACAGAAGTGCCGCCGCTGGTCGATGCGCCTCCAAAGATTCCGGCGAGAAGTGTCTGGAGAGCGGACAGGTTGCTGGCCTGGGCCAACAGGCTGATCAAATTGGGAGGAACGGTGAAGAGTTGCGCTTTCGAAGGCGCTTTGATGCCAAGCCTGCGCGCTGTGCCGCGGTCGGCTTCCAGCAGCTCGATCTCCAGCATCACTTCTCCACGCGCTCTTTCCATCTGCTGAATGAGGGCGTCGGCAAGCGCGAGCCTTTCGGGCGTGTCGCGCATGGTGATGGTGTGGCTGCGCGAATCCAGATTAATATGCGCGGACCCCGTAATCTCGCGCAGGATGCGCAGGGCCTCGGTTGCGTCCTCCGCAGTGACGGCCGCGGAAAGTGGAAACGTCTGCTCGGCTTGCAGCGCAAATTGCCGGCGCTTCTCGGGAGTGTCCGCGGCAACAAAGAGCATTGTCGGGTCCAGCGGACGCCAGAAAGTTGCTGTTTGCGTGGAAAGGATGGTGAGGGCGGTATTGAAGTCCACGTCGTCGACGGCCAGGCGTACGTTTCGGACAACGAGATCGGGATCGAACGCCGCTCTCAAACCAAACATATTTGCTAATTGCTCGTAGACCGTTTTCGTGTCCCCTCGCAGGTCCACGTTCTGTTTTCCCGGCTGCGGCTTGAGCCGCGGCAAAGCTGGAATTTTCGAAGGAGCTCTCGGGTTTGGGGCTTGCTCTTCCTCCATGCTTTTGAGTTGGCGCAGGCGTTCCAGCACGATGGTGTCGCTGGGATCGATGGCCACAGCTTCGGCTAACTCCTCTGTCGCCTGGTCCAACTCGCCGGCCAGAGCATCGCGCTCAGCCGCTTCGACGTGGGCGCGAATCAATTTGGAGCGCAGCGCCGCCGCATGACCAACAATGCTCATGTCCGCTGGAGCGTAGCGGGCCGCTTCTTCAAAGTAGGAGAGCGCTTCGGCAAGCCGGCCGGCAGCTTCCGCTTTGTCTCCCAGTTCGGCGGCTTTGCGCGCCCGCTTGAGATCCGGCTGCGCATTCTTGGTAGGCACCTGGGAATTCGAGGTCGATTGCGCCGGGGCTGCTGGACACGCGAGAATCGCGCTGAGGAAAAGAAGCAGGGCTTGGCGAATGGCTCTCATGAGCAGGAAACAGGATAACCCATCCCAGGTCCAAGCAAATCGGACTGAATTAGTCCGGTTGACTTAAAGCTCTTATTTAGAGTAGACTGGAATCGTAGTTGCAAATGACTTACAACTGGAGTTTGCGTGCTTTCAGCTTTCCTCGTCGCCCTTCGTGAAGGCGTAGAAGCGGCCCTCGTCGTCGGCATCATCCTGGTCTATCTCTCCCGCACTGGGCGCAGCCACCTGGCGCGCTTTGCCTGGTACGGCGTTGCGACGGCTGCAGCGCTCAGCCTGACCGTGGCTGTGGCTCTGGACCGCTGGCGCATCAGCGAGGACGGCTTCGAGGGCCTGATGCTTCTGGTGGCTTCCGTGTTCGTAGTTACGATGATTGTATGGATGAACCGAGTTGCGCGCCATCTGAGAAAAGAAATTGAAGAAAAAGTCGAAAGGTATGCCGAGCGGGCGGGAAGGGCCGCCGGCTGGGGCATTTTCCTGTTCGTGTTTTTGATGGTTTTGCGCGAAGGAGCGGAGCTGGCGCTGATCCTGCGCGCCGTGGAGCTTTCAAGCGAGGGCGTGCAGACGTGGATTGGCACGATTGCCGGAATCGGCGCGGCTGTAGCCGTGGGATTGTTCTTTTTCAAGGGGACTCTGCGCGTGCCGCTCCACCGCTTTTTCGCCGTGACCAGCATTATCCTGATGCTAGTAGCATTTCAACTCGCGCTCACCGGCGTGCATGAGCTAAGCGAGGCGCGCTGGCTGCCTTCGAGCAAGGCGGAGATGGCATTTCTCGGACCCATCGTTCGCAATGAGCTGTTTTTCTTCGTGTTCATTTTCGGGGCTGCTACGCTGCTCATTCTGCGCGAATGGCAGTCCGCTACGCACGCCAAGGCCGCGAAGGAGACGCTCAACGACGCGGAAAAGAGGCTGCTGGAATCGCAGAACCGCCGACAGCGGCGTTGGATGATTGCCGCTGCGACCGCTTCCCTTACCGTGATTCTTGTGCTGACAGCCGATTTCATTTATGCGCGAGCGAATTCGGCGCCGGTGGCCGCGCGTCCAATCGAAGCGGCTGGAAACATTGTGCGAGTTCCTTTAAGCGAGGTGCAGGACAGCTCCATGCATCTTTTCACGGTGAGCGCGGGGAACCAGTCGATGCGCTTCATGGTGATCAAGAAGCCGAATGGCTGGGGCGTGGCGCTGGACGCGTGCCGCATTTGCGGCGCGGAAGGGTACCGCCAGGACGGCCAGAACGTAATGTGCCGCCACTGCGCTTCGGCGATTTACATTCCTTCGATTGGCAATCAAGGAGGCTGCAACCCCATCGGCGTGCAATCGCACGTGGAGGGAAGCGACATTGTGATCGACATTTCCGCTCTCGCTCAGGCGACCAAGGAGATTCCTCAGTAGGGGCACAATATCGTGCCTTTACACTTGCGCGAAAGAATTCCATGTTCCTACGACTTGTTGCTGATTCTTTCGGGCGGCGTCCGCGGCACAAACTGCTGACGGGCGCGGCGCTGGCGCTCGGCATGGGTGTGGCTACCGCAGCGCTTAGCGTGGCGTTGGACGTTGGTGACCGCCTTGCGAAAGAGTTTCGCAGTCTGGGCGCGAACCTGCTTGTGACGCCGCAAGCGGATTCCCTGCCGCTCGAAATCGGCGGAGTAGACTACCGGCCGGTGAATGCGGGCGCGTATCTGCCCGAAGCGGACCTGCCAAAACTCAAGACCATTTTCTGGCACAACAACATCATGGGCTTTGCTCCGATACTCGAAGTTCAGGCCATGGCTTTGCCGTTTTGGAGCGAAGGTGAACAGCATCATTCTGGAGATTGGATCGAGAACGTTCCCGTCATTGGAACTTGGGCTGACCACGCCGTGCAGCTTCCGGACGGCGGAGAATTTCATACGGGAGTAGCAAAGACTAACCCCTGGTGGCGCATCGATGGTCGTTGGTTTTCCGACGATGGTATGGAATGCGTAGTGGGAACGGCGTTCGCGCAAAAAAATCACATCAAGGTCGGCGATCAAATCTCCCTGGCCACAGGTGCGGTCACCAGGATTCCCCCTCCGTTCAAAGTCACGGCGATCCTTAATTCTGGTGGTCCTGAGGACCAGTCCATGGTAATCCCACTCTCGAAAGCGCAATTCCTCGCACACGAACCTGGGCAATATCGCAAGCTTTATGTGAGCGCGTTGACCAAGCCGGAGGATGCGTTTGCAAAGCGCGACCCGAAGACGTTTACGCCCGCGGAGTACGACCGCTGGTTCTGCACGCCGTACATTTCGTCGATTGCCTTTCAGATTCAGCAGGAATTGCCGGGAACGGACGTGCGGGTGATCCGGCGCGTGGCCGAAGGTGAGGGCCAGATTCTCACGCGCGTCCAGACGCTTTTGTGGCTGGTGACCGGAGCGGCGCTGCTGGCGGCAGCGCTGGCCGTGGGCGCTTCGGCTGCGGCTTCGGTGATCGAGCGGCGCGTGGAAATCGGTTTGATGAAAGCGCTCGGCGCGGGCTCCGCCGCGGTTGGCTTCCTGCTCGTGGCCGAGCAACTGTTGCTGGCGTTTGTGGGCGGAGGCGTTGGCTATGCGCTGGGAATCGTTTTGGCACGCCTGCTCGGTGAGAAGATTTTTGGCGCCGCGCCCGCACCGACTCTGCTTGTCTTTCTTGTGGTGATCGGGCTGGCTGCGCTCGTAACGCTTCTGGGCAGCGCCATTCCGTTGCGGCGCGCTTCGCGCATTGAGCCAGCGCCCATTCTGCGAGGCGAGTGATGTTCTACTGGCGCATCGCGTGGCAAAAGAACCGGTCTGAAGACCGGCCACTACAACACCGGTTGTGGAATTTTCTTTGTAGTGGCGGACCTTTAGGTCCGTTCTTTTTCTTTCCTTCGGAGCGTGCTTATGTCTGATCGACGCGCCATCAACCGCGGAATGTTCTGGCGCATCATTCGGCGTCTGCTGAGCTCCAACCGCGGGCGTTTGTTTGTCATGCTGCTAGCGCTCGGTGCGGGTGCCGCTGTCACCGCGGCTCTGCTCAATCTTCAAGTCGATGCCAAGCGCCGCCTCACAACCGAATTCCGAGCCTTTGGACCAAACGTGCTGATCGTTCCGAAAGGTTCTTCGACCTCAAATTCCGAGACCCTGCCTGAGTCCACCGCCCATTTGGTGTCCGTCAATCTCACCAACGGCCGCGTGATGGTATCATCCGCTCTCTACTTGGTGGCTAGCGTTTCCGTCCTTGAGTCCGGTAAATCTCTCTCTGCTGTTGTCGCCGGTTCCAATCCCCTGGGATTTATTAGGGTCTCGCTGCTTTCTCCTTCGACTGCCGAAGGCGCTCCGAACGTACCAACCCCATCGTCTGAACAACTATGCAAGGCTGGCGCACGATTGGCACAACAGGTGGGCGCTCAGCAGGACACAAGACTCGTTTTAGCCAACGGTAACCGGAGCGAGTCGTGTCGCGTCGCTAATGTGAGCGAAACCGGCGGGCCGGAAGACGACCGAGTCACGATCGGATTGCAGACGGCACAACGCTTGGCCAATCTGCCGGGTCGCATTAGCACAATTGAGTTGAGGGTCCCAGGCACTCCCCGCGAAATCCAAGATTACATCGATGATCTGCAGAAGCGAATTCCGGAGGCGGAAGTGCGGCCGGTTCGCCAATTCACCGAGGGCGAAGCGAAGATTTACAACCGCATCAGCGGCTTGCTGACGGCCACGGTGGGAATCGTGCTGCTCCTGACCGCGCTGTGCGTGATGGCGGCGATGACCAACGTCGCGATGGAACGCAGGATGGACGTCGGCTTGATGAAAGCGATCGGCGGGGCGACGCGGCGTGTGGTGCGGCTGTTCCTGGCAGAGGCCGCATTGCTGGGCCTGCTGGGCGGCTTGATCGGCGCCGCGGCAGGCATCGTGCTCTCGATTGGACTGGGCAAAGCGGTGTTTGGCGTAGCGGCGCGCCCGCGCTTGATTGTGTATCCTGTAGCCGTGGGGTTAACGGTGTTGGTAGCGATTTTAAGCGCATTTCCATTGCGGCGGCTGGCGAGCCTCCGTCCGGCATCGGTGTTTCGAGGTGAAGCGTGAGTGTGGCCGCTCCAATCCCGGCGCAACCACGAGCTGCAGCGCAGCAAGTGCTGATCGAGAATCTGATCAAGCAGTACGGCGCCTTGCGCGCTCTCAGCGGCGTCAGTTTTGCTGTGCAACCGGGCGAATGGGTCGCGCTCATGGGACCTTCCGGCTCGGGGAAGACTACGCTTATCAACATCTTGGGCGGACTGGACACGCTGACTTCCGGACGCGTCATCGTCGACGGTGTCGATCTCTCGAAACTGAGTGAAAACGAACTGGTTCGCTACCGTGCGGAAAGAGTGGGTTTCGTTTTCCAGCAGTTTCACCTGGTGCCGTACTTAACCGCGGTCGAAAACGTGATGCTGGCGCAATATTTCCACAGCGTCACGGACGAAAAAGAAGCGGAGGAAGCGCTGAAGCGTGTCGGCCTCGGCGACCGCCTGACGCATCTGCCCGCGCAGCTTTCCGGAGGCGAACAACAGCGCGTGGCCATCGCGCGCGCTCTCATTAACCAGCCGAAACTGATCCTCGCCGATGAACCCACTGGGAATCTCGACGAAGCCAACGAGGCGATCATCATCAAGATTTTCCGCGAGCTGCACGGAGCGGGGCACACCATCCTGATGGTCACGCACGACCCGGACATCGCGCGCCAAGCCGACCGCCGCATCGAGCTGGCACACGGACACCTGCATTTTGACTCCGCGGTGCACGGCCCGGGCCATCCGCTAAGCTGCCCGCTGGCGGACACGGGCGATTGCTGCACAGCCGCTTCCACGGATGACGAGATTCGCTTCGATCATTTGCTCGAGCAGATTTGGGTCTGCGGTGAGGAAGGGAAACCGGCGCAGGTCGATCTTCTACGCGTCACCGGGGCTTCAGGGAAGCTCTCGACTGTGCCTGAAGAACCCGCGTCTCGGGTTCTTTCGCGCATGGCGACGATGCAGCTGGTCGCGTTGCGCGACGGAGAAGCGCAACTCACGCTCGTGGGCAGCCAGCGCGCCCGCGACGTGGTGCGGCGGCATCGGCTGGCGGAGCGCTTATTTAAGGACACGTTTTCCGTCGACGAAGCCGAAGCGCACACGCAAGCCTGCAAGTTCGAACACATCATTAGCCCAGAACTGGACGAGCGCATTTGCTCATTCCTCGGACACCCGAAAACGTGCCCGCACGGCAATCCCATCCCTCCCGGCAATTGCTGCAATGGAAAGTCGAAGTACTGAAAAGCCCGAGAAGCATGCCCACACCCCTCGACCCGCGGAAAAAACCAACCAGCGTCAAAATTCACGTCTCCAGCGGCGCGGGCGTGGACATTACCTGGGCCGACGGCCACGCGAGCCACTACGATTTCGCGTACTTGCGAGACGAGTGTCCCTGCGCGACGTGCAACGACGAACGCGAGAAGAAACAGGAGTTCAAATCCCTCTTGCCGGGAATGGCTTCCTCCCCCGCGCTGCCCATGTTCAAGCCTAAACCGAGCGCCAAGGCCGCCACGCAGGTCGGGAACTATGCCATTCAAATCTCTTTTACCGACGGCCACTCCACCGGCATCTACCCCTACGACCTTCTCCGCAGCATTTGCCCTTGCGAAGAATGCGCCAGAGCTTTCCGAACGGCCGCCAGCTAGATTTGTTCGCAAGCAGGAAAATAGCGCACGGGCAAAATGTCATGAGCCTGTCATCCTGCGCGAAGCGAAGGATCTCAACCGCTCAATCGTTTGCTGTCTCGGATCGGCTGAAATTCTTCGGTCGAGATCCATCGGGCACTTAGAATGTCCTCGTTTGCGCCAGTATAGGCGCACGACGCGTAATTCTTATGAGTCGAGGCCGGTCACTTTAGCCAGTTGAACGTTCCTGAGGCTTTGTGGAATGCTCTGGTCTGAGCCCGCTCATTCCCAATGCCGACTGAGGTGAACCATGGCCTGCGATCTGAACGAATTGAAACACGTTCCGCTGTTTGCTCTCCTCGACGACGAAGAGGCGGCTGTTCTTGCCAGCCAGGTGGAACTGAAGCGTTTTGCGCCGCGGCAACGCATTTACAAAATTGGTGACACCAGCGGCCAAGCTTACGTCATGATTTCCGGACGCGTGCGCGTCAGCACCGTCGACGAGGACCATCAGGAAGTTGTTGTCGACGAGCCGGGTCATGGAGAATTCTTTGGCTTCGCGTCTATGCTCGAGAAAACTCCTCACCAGACGGACGCTATCGCGCTGGAAGATACCGCTTGTCTCGAGGTTTCACGCGACGACATTGCCGTCCTCTTGCAGCGCAAGCCGCTTGCCGGGATGGACATGCTTACCGTGCTCGGTAGGCAGTTCCACGCTTCGCAGCAACTGGTGCGGTTGCGCGCAGGCCGCCACCCCAATGAAATCATTGAAGGAGAAGCCACCTTCGGCGAACGTGTGGCCGACACGGTCGCGCAATTTGGCGGTTCGTGGACCTTCATCATTCTTTTTGCCGCCATCGCCACCGTCTATACAGCCATCAACGCGTTTCTGGGTAAGTCCGGATGGGATCCCTATCCCTTCATTCTCCTGAATCTCTTCCTTTCGATGCTAGCGGCAATTCAAGCCCCGGTGATTATGATGAGCCAGAACCGTCAGGACACGAAAGACCGGTTGCGCGGCGAGCTGGATTATGACGTCAACCGGCGGGCCGCCTCAGACATTCAGGGGCTGTCGCGCAAACTCAATTTGCTTGGCGAAAAAATCGGAGACATTGAAGACCTGCTGCGCAAGAAATAATTGGACCGGACAAGATTGATTCGAGATGCCGATGGAAAAACGTCCATTTACAGGATTCAAAGCCATCGGATTCTTCTGGTTCTTTGGTGCAGCTATGGCTTCACTCGCCGGAACAACGCTGATTTGGCGCGGCACCGTGCTCGACCGCGCGTGGGCCTTGAACCCGCGAGCGTACGCAACCCTTGTCACGTTCGGAAGAGTTGTCGGGGTGCCCTTCCTGGTGCTTGCAGCAGCCCTCCTGATCGCAGGCATCGGTTGGTTCCGACGTCGCTTCTGGGGATGGGCGCTGGCGGTCGCCGTCCTAGCAACACATTTGCTGGGAGACGTGCTCAACGCCATTACAGGCCACATCCTTAGCGGGGCAACTGGCGTGCTAATCGCGGGAGCCTTGCTCGTTTATCTTTTTCGCCCCACCGTCCGAAGCGATTTCCTGCGCAGTCAGCCCTCCCGGTGAGCCACGACGAATCTGTTTTTCAGGACTGGGGCTCTTCTGAAGCAATGCAAGCATCGCCCTGCGCGGCGATTTTCGATTGCTTTCCTGGCGCTAGACTTAGCGCCAGAAAAATGCGAGCATTTTAGCCTGCAAGCTGGCGCAATCCACACATGAGCAGCACCGTCAATAACCCCGCTGCGACAGGCAGCCGCGGCAACGGAATTCCTCGCGTCTTGGTGGCCACCACGGCGCTGCTGAGCTTCATCTCCTTCTGGCGCGCCGCGGCCATTGTCCTCAACGATCTTGCCTCTTCTGCGTATTACGCCGGGGGTGAGGCCGAAGGCTACATTGGCAAGGCTGCCCCATGGTTCATCCTCGGGATCATGCTTTTTTCCTACGCCGTCCGCGCGGTGTACGTCGAAAGCTGCAGCATGTTCGTCCGCGGAGGCGTCTACCGCGCCGTCAAGCAGTCTCTCGGCGGCGGCCTGGCGAAGTTCAGCGTCTCCGCGCTGATGTTCGATTACATCCTGACCGGGCCAATCAGCGGCGTCGCCGCGGGGCAATACCTTGCGGGACTTCTAAGCGAAACCTCGCAGCACTTTCACCTAAGCGGCCCGTTCTCGCTGCATACGGTGGATTTCATCGCAGCTTCATTCGCGATCCTCGTTACGGTCTATTTCTGGTGGGAGAACACCAAAGGCGTCCATGAGTCCAGCGACAAAGCGCTGAAAATCATGAAGTTGGTCACCGTCATGGTGGTCGTGCTCATCTCCTGGTGTGTTTACACCGTCATTGTTCGGCACTCTTCGCTTCCACCCCTGCCGCACCCGCGCAATCTGCACTTGAGTCCCAGCGCCTTAGGCTGGCTGGTGCACAGTCCGCTACCGCATATGTTCGGCATCATCGCCATCTTTATAGCCCTCGGGCATTCCGTGCTGGCCATGAGCGGAGAGGAATCTCTCGCGCAGGTGTACCGCGAAATCGAGTCCCCCAAGCTGCCGAATCTCAAGAAGGCCGGGCTGGTTATCTTCGTTTACAGCCTCGTTTTCACGTCGCTCGTTTCGTTCTTCGCCGTGATGATCATTCCGGACGATGTCCGCCAGGGCTTCCTCCAGAATCTCATCGGCGGCCTGGCCATGAATCTTGAGGGTCCATTTCTTGTCAAACTCATTTTTCATGGCTTCGTCGTCGTTGTAGGGACGCTGATTCTTGCTGGTGCGGTCAATACCGCCATTGTGGGATCAAACGGCGTTCTCAATCGCGTGTCCGAAGATGGCGTGCTCAGCGATTGGTTCCGGCAGCCACACCCGCGCTTCGGTACCAGCTATCGCATCATCAACATCATCGTCCTGCTTCAGATCGCCACCATCATCATAAGCCACGGCGACGTTACGTTTCTGGCGAACCTGTACGCGTTCGGCGTCATCTGGAGCTTCACGATGAATGGCCTTGCGGTGCTGGTCTTGCGCTACACGCACCCAGGGCAGCGCGAGTTCCAGGTTCCCTTCAACCCCCGGATCAACGGTGTCCAGATTCCCATTGGTCTTATCCTGATCACTACTACGCTGTTTCTGATCGCTGTTGTTAACCTGTTCACCAAACCCGTAGCCACAATGGCTGGTGGCGTTTTCTCCGTCCTTTTGTTCATCGTATTCACGATCTCCGAGCGTCGCGCGAAGAAGAGTGGCGCAGCTCATGTAGAGATGGACCAGTTCAATCTGGAATCAGAAGGCGACCTTACTCCAGCAGCGGTCGGGGCGCGCGCGGGCAATATTCTAGTGCCGGTCAGCAATCAATATAATTTGTATCATCTGGGAAATGTTCTGGACCGCGTTAAGCCGGGACGCCGTGACGTTGTCGTGATGCACATTCGCTTGCTGCGTCGCTCCGCTAGCGGCGAGAACGAACTCGAAGCCGACCAGTTGTTTGGCAGCATCGAGCAACAGCTTTTCTCGAAAGCCCTTTCCATGGCGGAGAAGCGCGGAAAGTCCATCCGCCTCGCTATTGTTGCCTCCAACGATATTTTGGATGCCACTTTGCGTGCTGCCACTTCCCTGCAATCGAGCACGATCGTCCTCGGTCGGTCCTCAAGAGAGTCCACCGAGGAGCAGGCCCGTGAGTTCGGTGATGCGTGGGAGAAACTCCCCGATCCCAAGCCGCAATTCAACCTGGAAGTTCACATGCCCAACGGGGACAAGCTCTACAAGGTCCTGGGGCCACACGCGCCGAACCTCACCTCCAACGAGATCAATCTTCTGCACCGGCTGTGGCTGCGCTTCAGTGACTCTGTCACTCCGCTCGAGATGCACCACCACGATGTGGTCCACTTTGCGCTGGAGGAAGTCCAGAAGGAAATAGAAGAGGGTCACGAGGAGGACGTTGTGTGCCGCTTGCGCAACCACCTCGAGGTCAATCAGAAAAAACGTAAGCAGCCTTCTTAGGCCACGGGTGCGAACCGTCTTCAGGTCCACCCTCTACGACAGACCACCAATAGTCAGTACCTAATCTAAACTAGACTATGTTCT
>CAZGBQ010000038.1:14145-27100 GCA_964524045.1 uncultured Acidobacteriaceae bacterium | reverse complement strand
TGTACCGGGCGATGCCATGATTATTCCCAACGGCGTGCCGCACTGGTTCAAGGAAATCCAGGCCCCATTTCTCTATTACGTCGTCAAAGTGCGCTGAGGAAGGAAAAAGCGATGACCAACTTGCGTCAATTACTCCTCTCCTTTCTTTCGGCGCTCTTCTTCTGGGTGCAGCCGCTCTCGGCGCAGAATTGGTCGGCGCAGGCTCCCCCCTATGGCCGCCCGGACGCGACGATTGATCTGCGAACGAAGGAAGGGGCACAGCTCGTAAAGGGAAATTGGCGCTACAGTGACGTCAAGATCGTCGAAGTGGACGCAAAAGGCCCAGGGCCCGATCTCAAGCCCTCAGGCGCTCCGGTCAAAACCTACGACTATACACCGCATGCTGGCGTTGCCGGTTTTGACGATTCGGGTTGGCCCGAGATTGATCCCACCACGCTCGACGCGCGGCGTGGCAACGGAAAAGTGAGCTTCAACTGGTACCGCATCAACGTAACGCTGCCGGAGAAGATTGCAAACGTTTCCATCGCTGGATCGTCTGTTTCCTTTGAGATTGTCATCGATGACTACGCAGAAATCTGGGTGAACGGAAGCCTCTCCACAGTGCTCGGCCAAAGCGGCGGGGGTGTCGTGAAGGGTTGGAACGCGCCGAACAAGGTGATTCTTACGCGCAATGCTCAACCTGGCCAGAAATTTCAAATTGCTGTCTTCGGCTTCAACGGCCCAATTTCGCGCAGCCCGGAGAATTTCATCTGGGTGAAGTCAGCGACGCTGGATTTCTACAAGCCCGGTCATGGCAGCGGCATTCAGCAAGTCGAAACCAAGATTCTTCGCAACGATCCCGCTCTCGACGCTCTTATTTCGCCCGATGCCAAGATCGAGAAGCTGGCCGGTGGATTTTTCTTCACGGAAGGACCGGTTTGGGTTCGCGACGGCAGCTATCTACTCTTCAGCGACCCCAACAACAACACGATCTATCGCTGGTCTGAGGAAGACGGAGTGTCCGTCTATCGCACGCACAGCGGCTATTCAGGATTGGACATTGGCGAATACGCCCAGCCTGGCTCGAACGGACTCACGCTCGACGCGCAAGGACGTCTCACAATCAACGAGCACGGTAACCGCCGCGTCACGCGTCTCGAAAAGAATGGCCAGCTGACGGTTCTTGCGGACCGCTATCAGGGCAAGCGCCTGAATAGTCCCAACGATCTTGTCTACCGCTCGGACGGCGCGCTTTACTTCACCGATCCCCCCTTCGGTCTGCCCAAGTTCTTCGACGATCCGCGCAAAGAGCTGCCCTTCAGCGGCGTCTATTGCTTGATCAACGGCGAACTAAAGCTCGTCAGCAAAGACCTGTCAGGCCCGAATGGTCTGGCGTTCTCGCCGGATGAGAAATACCTCTATGTCGACAATTGGGACGAGAAGCGCAAGGTAATCCTGCGCTACGCGGTCCATCCGGACGGCACGCTAACCGATGGTCAGGTGTTTTTCGACGCAACGAATGAGCCTGGCGAAGACGCCTGGGACGGCTTGAAGATTGACGTGCGCGGCAACTTGTATCTCTCGGGCCCCAGCGGCCTTTGGATCATTTCGCCGGAAGGCAAACATCTCGGCACGGTCGTCGGACCAGAACATCCGCACAATCTCGCCTGGGGCGGGGAAGACCATAAGACTCTGTATCTTGCCGCGCAAACGGGGTTGTATCGGCTGTCTGTCAATCTGCCGGGTGTGGGCTTGCCAAAATAAACGGAAAGCCGAACCGGCGTCCAAGTCTAGAATGGAAGGGCCAAGAAAAGATGGCGTCAACGCAGAAAACCGCAGGTTCGCCTGCCGAATCGGAATTGACCGCGCCTGTCCGCAAGGCCAAGATTGAATTCGGCCGTGAGATCTGTGGCGTTCTCGAAATTGCAGAACAACGGGAATGGCTGGTCACCAATGGCATCGGTGGATATGCTTCCGGAACCATCAGCGGCAACTTGACTCGCCGCTATCATGGTCTTCTCCTTGCCGCTCTCAATCCGCCCGTTGGTCGCACGCAACTCGTCGCAAAGTTCGACGAGACCGCAAGCTATAACGGCTCCGAGTTCGCTCTCGCAACAAATCGCTGGGCCAGCGGCGCCGTCGAACCCAAAGGCTATCTCAACATCGAGAGCTTCCGCCTGGAAGGCACAACGCCCGTTTGGCGATTCGCGCTAGGTGATGCGCTGCTCGAAAAGCGCATCTGGATGCGCCAGGGCGAGAATACGACGTATGTTCAGTATTCCTTCCTGCGAGGGAGTGGCCCTTTTCGTCTGGCCCTAAAGGCGTTGGTCAACTATCGAGACTTTCATTCCAACACGCACGCGGGTGACTGGCGTATACAAATTGAATCCGTCGAACACGGAGTTCGAATCACTGCCTTTGATGGCGCGATCCCTTTCTATATCTTCAGCGCAGGTGCGAGATTCGAGCCGATGCACGACTGGCACCGCAATTGTTTCCTGCCAATGGAACGGGCCCGCGGCCTCGACGATCAGGAAGATCATCTACTCGCGGCAACTGCAAGCGTCGAGCTGGCGGCCGGCCAGAACGTGACATTTGTGCTTACCACGAACGCCCAAGCGGACCCTGACGGCGCCAGCGGTCGAGCAGCGCTTGCAGACCACGAAAAAAAGCTCTGTTCCAAGTGGTTGGAGTCGGATGCCAAGGCCGCTTCCGTAGCGCCTCATTGGATCCGCCAACTGATCCTTGCAGCCGACCAGTTCGTCGTGAAGCGTGCTTTACCGGAAGAGCTGGATGGAAGATCCATCATTGCGGGCTATCACTGGTTTGGCGATTGGGGCCGCGACACCATGATTGCCCTGCCCGGCCTCACTCTGACTACGGGCCGCCCTGAAATAGCCAGGAGAATCCTTTTTGCCTTTGCGCGCTATGTGGATGGCGGGATGCTGCCCAACAATTTCCCCGACGCCGGCGGGATGCCCGAATACAACACCGTTGACGCCGCCCTTTGGTACTTTGAGGCCGTCCGCCAATACTACACGGCGACAAAAGACGCACCAGCCGTGACAACGCTTTACCCGGCCCTGGCTCAAATCATCAGCGCGCATTTGAAAGGCACTCGTTATCACATTCACGTTGATGAGGCGGATGGTCTTCTTTACGCCGGCGAAAACGGCGTTCAGCTCACCTGGATGGATGCGAAAGTCGGCGACTGGGTCGTCACTCCTCGAATTGGCAAGCCCGTGGAAATCAATGCCCTTTGGTATAACGCGTTGAAGACCATGACGGCGCTTGCACCGCTTGCGGGGAAGTCCGCCGAACCCTTTCAGAAGATGGCCGCCATGGTCAAAAAAAGCTTCGCCAGGTTTTGGAACCCTGCTGCTAACTGCTGCTATGACGTGATTGACGACCCCAGTGTCGGCAATGATGCGTCTTTGCGCCCCAATCAGATTTTCGCTGTGTCTTTGCCAGAGAGCCCGCTTTCGCCGGAGCAACAAAAGGCTGTCGTAGATATTTGCGCGCGCCGGTTGCTAATCTCGCACGGACTTCGCAGCCTTGCCCAAGGTGAAGCCGGATACCAGGGACACTACGGCGGCGGCCCTCGCGAGCGCGATGGCGCTTATCATCAGGGAACCGTCTGGGGCTGGCTGCTAGGTCCTTTTGTCCTCGCGCACTTGCGCGTTTACGGCGACCGCAAAGCGGCACAGAGCTTTTTGGAACCTTTGGGGATGCAAATCTCTTCTCATGGTCTTGGGACTCTCAGCGAAATCTTCGATGGAGACGCTCCTTTTGCCCCTCGGGGATGCATTGCGCAGGCCTGGACGGTTGCCGAGGTATTGAGGGCCTGGCGAGCGACCATAGGTTGACCTAACCGGGCCCCTATCGGGCACGCTAATTCCTGAATCCCGCTACTGCTCCCGCTCATCCAAGAGTGGACGGGAGAAGGCAGCGGCCAGATGTTCAATGCTATATTGGTTCCTGGAGAAGGCTTAGGTCAGCAATCTGTAGCCTTTTGGAACACCTTGAGCACGCCAAATCCTCACCGCCTGCCGTCGACCATCGTTCGCGATGACGAGGATTTGCTGGTGTCCGCCGCGAAGAAGGGTGACGCCGCGGCGTTTGAAGAGCTTGTCAACCGCTATGAAGACAAGATCTTTCGCCTCACGAAGAACATCACCGGCAATCATGAAGATGCCGAAGATGCCATGCAGGAAGCTTTTCTAAAAGCCTATTCGCATTTGCAGAATTTCCATGGGGATTCGCGTTTCTACACTTGGCTCGTTCGGATCGCCGCCAATGAGTCATTAATGCGCCTCCGCAAACGCCGCCCCAATCAGGTTTCTCTGGATGAGCCGGTCGAAGGCGAAACCGACTTTATGCCGCGTGAGCTGGAAGACTGGGAGCCCAGCCCCGAACAGAGTTACGCGCAAGCGGAACTCCAAGGCATCCTCTCGGAGGTCATCGATGAACTCCAACCTGAGTTTCGAACGGTTCTTGTCCTGCGCGACATGGAGGAGCTCTCCACGCAGGAGACCGCTGAGGCGCTGGGCATTTCCGCTTCTGCCGTGAAATCGAGATTGTTGCGCGCGCGTCTCAAGCTCCGAGAAAAGCTGAACCGACATTTTCGTCGAGGTACACTCAATTGAATTGCAAAGGCGTCATTCGCGAATTGTCCAACTACGTCGACGGGGACCTTGATCCCGTCTTGAAGAAAGAACTGGAACGCCATCTCGAGCACTGCGAGGACTGCACCATGATCCTGGATCAGACAAGGAAATCCATCGAGATTCTTTGCGACTCTGAGCCTGTGAAGCTCCCTGCCGATGTGCGTTCGCGTCTCCATTCCTCGTTGCGGCAGAAGTTTGGCCAGAAGCCAAGCTGATTCCTGAATAGCTTTGGCCCCTGAAACAAGCCTTTCGGAAGGAGCCTGTCACAGGCCGAATTGTGCCTTCCTGAAAGCCTTCGCCCAACCTGCTCCCACACTTTCTCGGGGGCGCTGTCCGCAGTTGTGCTATCATTCCGCCTAATTTGCTCGGCACATACCTAGGTTTTTCTCTACCCCGCCGAGTTCCGTTCGTCTTCCCTGGAGGATGCGTATGTCATGGGTGCCCCTTGTTTCCGATGAGCAAGCTAGTCCTGAGGTGAAACGCATCTACGACTACATTGGTCAACGATGGAGTTTTGTGCCCAACTATTTCCGAGCCTTGGGCCACGACGCCCAATTGTTGCAGGACCAAGCGAACCTCTACACCAACGCAATGTTCGACGTGCGCGGACTTCCTAGGGTGGTTAAGGAGCAGCTCGCCATCGTAGTGAGCGGGTTGAATGTATCCACCTATTGTTTGCCGGCCCACTTGGAAATCCTCGGCAAACTGGGCATCGACAAGGCCCTTGGCCGCAAACTGTCTCTGAACTATCCCAGCGCGCCCGTTGATCCCAAAGTCATGGAGCTATTTCGCTTTGCCGAAAAGCTGACCCGCACTCCAGGGGAGATGGAGAAGGCCGATGTGGATCACTTGCGGGAGGTCGGTTGGAGTGACGCGGCCATTTTCGACGCGGTGCTTGTCACCTCGCTGTACGCGTGCGCCAACCGCTTCTCGGCAGGCCTCGGCCTGATCGCAGACTTCTAGCCCCTGCCGCGCCAGCCAAGATGTCCTAGCAGTCGGACGTTTCAAAAGCCACCTTCCACAAGTCACGAATCACCACGACCGAGATTTGCCAATGGGTTTACAATGCTCACTGTCCGGATTTCTGGCTAATTCCGTCTGCCCGGTCTGATCAGGAGGTCCAATGAGCGCAACTCTTCTCGATCGCCGCGCTTTTCTCAAAGTCTCTTCTGTCGCGGGCGGCGGAATTCTTCTCGCCTATCACGTCGAACCTATTGCGAAAGCGCTTGCAGCGGCCGCCCAAGCCGCTGCGCCGCAGCCACCTGCTCCTGCTTCTCAGCCCCTAGCGTTCGTGCGTGTCGCTGCGGACAGCGCCGTCACGATTATGGGCAAGAACCCCGAAATTGGTCAGGGCGTCAAAACCAGCATGCCTATGCTTATTGCCGAAGAGCTCGATGTCGACTGGAAGGACGTTCGCATCGAGCAGGCCGACCTCGACGAGACGAAATATGGCCCGCAGCGCGCTGGGGGCAGCACCGCCACACCAATCAACTGGGAGCCGCTTCGCCGGGTGGGTGCCGCCTGCCGGCAAATGTTTGTCGCCGCCGCAGCGCAAATCTGGTCTGTGCCGGAATCCGAATGCGTCACGTCCTCTGGCCGCGTCATCCACCAGCCATCGAAGCGCACGCTCACCTACGGCGCGCTTGCTGAAAAAGCCGCCACGCTCCCGCCGCCGGATCTCAAGTCTGTCAAGCTCAAGGATCCCAAAGACTACAGAATTATCGGCCACAGCACGCATGGTGTGGACAACTCTGCAATCGTCACAGGCAAATCTCTCTTCAGCATCGATTTCAAGGTTCCCGGCATGCTATACGCGGTTTACGACAAGTGCCCGGTGTACGCGGGAAAGTGCGAGGGCGCTAATCTCGACGAAATAAAAACCCAGCCCGGCGTGCGCCATGTCTTCGAAGTGGAAGGAACGCAGGATTTGCTCGGGCTGCACTGGGGCGTTGCCATCGTCGCCGACACCTGGTGGCAGGCCACTGCTGCGCGCAAGAAGCTGCGGGCGAAGTGGAGCGAAGGGGCAACGGCGCAGCAAGGCAGCGAACGCTTCCAGAAGCGCGCCGACGAACTCTCTAAGCAATCGCCCGCCATCACTCTGCGCAAAGACGGCAATGCCGATGCCGCTTTGCAGTCGGCTGAGAAAACCGTCGAAGCCGCCTACTCGTATCCTTTTCTCGCGCACGCGCCGATGGAGCCGCAAAACTGCCTCGCGCATTACCACGATGGCAAACTCGAATTCTGGTCCCCCAGCCAAACGCCCGAATCCGGTCGCATGCAAGTCGCTAAGGTTCTCGGCATACCTCACGACGACATCACCGTTCACATGAAGCGCGCCGGCGGTGGGTTTGGCCGCCGCCTTACCAACGACTACATGCTCGAGGCGGGGGCGATCGCCAAGCGCGTCGGCGTTCCTGTCAAGCTTCTGTGGACGCGTGAAGACGATTTTCACCACGACCACTATCGTCCCGCCGGATTCCATTATCTCAAGGGTGGCGTGGACGCCTCCGGCAAACTCGTCGCCTGGCGCAATCACTTCGTCTCATTTGGCGAAGGCGAAAAGTTTGCTCCGTCAGCCGATATCGCAGGCAATGAATTTCCCGGCGAGTTCGCCCCCAACTTTTTCTTTGGCGCTTCACTCATGCCTCTAGGTGTGCCCACCTACGCTTTGCGAGCGCCCCGCAGCAATGCGTTTTCGTGGGTCTTCCAGTCGTTCATTGACGAGCTCGCACACGCCGCGGGGAAAGATCCCGTCCAATTCCGTCTGGATTTGCTGAGCCTGCCGCGCATCGCAAGTCTCAACGCCGCAGGCGCATCCGCTGCTCCCAGCTTTGACCCCGCGCGCATGACCGGCGTCCTCAAGCTCGTGGCCGAAAAGTCCGGCTGGGGCTCGCGCCAGTACCCGAAAGGAACAGGCACTGGCGTCGCCTTCCAGTTTTCGCATCGCGGCTATTTTGCGGAAGTTGTGGAGCTCGGAGTCGTGGCGGAAACCAATTTGAAGGTCAACAAAGTCTGGGTCGCCGGCGATATTGGCAGCCAGATCATCAATCCCAGCGGCGCCGAAAACGAGGTCCGTGGCGCGGTGATTGACGGCTTAAGCCAAGTCATGTCCTATGAAATCACGATTGATGGTGGCCGCGCAGTGCAGAGCAATTTCCACGAATATCCGCCCATTCGCATGAACCAGGTTCCGCCGGAAATTGAAGTTCACTTCCTGAAGACCGACAATCCACCGACCGGTCTAGGCGAGCCCGCGCTCCCTCCGGTTCTGCCAGCGGTTTGCAACGCTCTCTTCACTATCACCGGGAAACGCATCCGCTCCTTGCCCCTTTCCAAACATGGTTTTTCCTGGGCGTGATTGCCGCTGCTACTTTCTCGAATTCAGGCAGGACATCGCGGCAATTTTTGCTTCCGGGGTATCGTAGCTCTTCGCTCCGCTCGCATCTTTCATCGACAGAAACACCCAGTCGCTCTTGTCTTCCGCGGTCCTGCTAAACGAAAAGACGAACGCTTCGTTCGCGCCGGCTTGGTAAGTCATCGTCCGCATTAGGATGGGAAATACTGCCTTCGTCGCATCCTGGGCGGGTTGCCCGCATCGCGAGATCAGCCTTTCCGGCGTCACGCTCGCTATGGCCTGCTCTTGCCGTCTTTCGCGCGATTTGCTGATCCACGCGATCCCGCGCTGCGCCAGCGTGACCACCAGGATCGTTCCGGCGATTGCGCCCACAACGATGAGCCACACGCGCTTGGTCTGCTTTAAGAAGTCGAGGAACTCCGACACGGGAGAAGACTCGCCTGCTCCGCTCGAAGAAACCGTCACCGGCGAGTATCGCGATTGCCTCGGTGATTCGTGAGCCTCTTTCCCGGCCAGAGATGCGGCGATCTCTTTCGCCTCCGCCTGACTCTCTGCCGCTGCTGCATTTTCAAGCGACTCCGGGGTCTCGTCTGCATCGGGGGTTTCTACGGTTGCGGCTTTTCCAGTTTCGCTCGAAAAGATGGATTCCCTCTGCTTCAATTCGTCCATGCTTCCGCCTTCCGGGCTGTACCTTTCATCATCGCGCTCTCCGGTTTTTGCCGCGTACCATTATTCTGGCCCATTCCCAGAAAGTAACCCGTCCTTCCGTTCTAGGCGCCAATTTAGCCTACCAAATGCTCCGTTCGCCGAATCGCAGTGCGGTACACTCTTCCGCTTGGCAAGGGTCTGAGAAATAGAACATTGGCACTTTAAGGAGACCGGCGATGAAGGCAAAGGCCATAGTGATGGCATGGACCTGCGCAACAGTGCTGGCGTGCGCAGCGAGCCCGTCGAGCGATGTGCCGCTCACGGTAAAGAACCTGCGTTGTGAATACAAAGTGGACCCGCTGGGGATCGACGTAAGGAAGCCCCGGCTGAGCTGGGAACTCGTGAACGCAGAGCGTGGAGTGATACAAACGGGCTACGAAATTCGCGTGGCCGCTTCCGATGCAGGCCTCGCCAAAGGGAAATTGCTTTGGGAGAGCGGCAAGCAGTCTTCCGAGGCGTCGATCCAAATTGAGTACGGAGGTCCTCCGCTCGAGAGCCGCAGGATTTACTACTGGCAGGTCCGTGTGGCGGACAACCACGATCATCTCTCCGAATGGAGTAAAACTGCGCGTTGGGAGATGGGCCTGCTCGATGTTTCCGACTGGAAGGCGAAATGGATTATGCCCAATCTTGCCGAGGATGAGACCAAATCAAATCCTGCGCCGCTCCTGCGGAGAGAATTTTCCTTGGACAAAAAAGCCGAGCGGGCGCGCTTGTATGCCACGGCCATGGGGCTCTACGAGATTTCTCTGAACGGCAAACGCGTCGGCGATCAGTATTTCACGCCCGGCTGGACCTCCTATGATTTCCGCTATCAGTACCAAGCTTTCGACGTGACAAGTTCCCTGAAGAGTGGCGCGAACTGCCTTGCCGCGATGCTCGGCGACGGGTGGTTTCGTGGCGCGACGATGGGTACGCCGAAGCGAAATAGCTATGGTAAGAGGCTGGCGCTCTTGGCACAGCTCGTCATTACCTTCAAGGACGGAACGCAGCAGATCTTCGGTAGCGACGAACAATGGAAGACCGCGACTGGCCCGGTGCTCGAGTCGGACATTTATGGCGGTGAGACCTTTGACGCGCGGCTCGAACAAGCAGGCTGGAACGAAGCCGGATTCGACGACAAGAATTGGAAATCCGTCACTGCGATCGAGACACCCGAAGCCAAGCTGGTCGCGGCAGCCGGCCCTCCGGTCAAAGCGATAGAAGAAATTGCGCCCGTCAAAGTTTGGAAGACCCCAGCCGGCGAAACGGTTATCGACATGGGGCAGAACATGGTTGGCTGGGTCAAATTCCGCGTTACCGCTCCCACCGGAACAGCCATTACCTTGCGCCACGCCGAAGTGCTCGACAAATCCGGGAATTTCTACACCGCGAATTTGCGGGGCGCGAAGGAAGTGACCCACTACACGACCAAGGGTCAAGGAAGCGAACTCTACCAGCCGCATTTTACATTTCAGGGATTCCGCTATGTCGCGGTCAGCGGCTGGCCGGGCGAGCCAAAGCTGGAAGACTTTACCGGTGTCGTCGTGCACTCGGACATTTCGCGCACCGGCTGGTTCGAAACCTCAAGCTCTCTCCTGAATCAGTTGCAGCACAACATTATCTGGGGCCAGAAAGGAAACTTTCTGGAAGTTCCCACGGACTGCCCGCAGCGCGACGAACGCCTGGGCTGGACCGGCGACGCTCAGGTGTTTGCGCGCACGGCCTCATTCAATCACGACACCGCCGCCTTTTACACGAAATGGATGAAGGACATCGCGCTCGATCAGGAAGACGATGGCGCCGTACCTTTCGTGATTCCTAATATTTTGTCTCATCGAACGCGGCGAGGGGATGCGGCCGCGGCAGGATGGGCTGATGTCGCTGTGGTCGTGCCGTGGATCGTCTACCAGTCCTACGGAGACAAACGCGTGCTGGAAGAACAGTACCCCAGCATGAAGGCCTGGGTGGAATACATGCGACGCCAAGCCGGCCACAAGTATATTTGGAGCAGCGGTTACAGCTTCGGCGATTGGCTGGCCTTCGAAACCACTCGGCCCGATTATCCCGGTGCAACCACCGACAAAGACTTGATCCAAACGGCATACTTTGCACGCTCGACCGCGCTGCTTGCAAAGACCGCCGAGATCTTGGGAAGAAGAGAAGAAGCCATTGAATACGCGGCGCTCGAAGAACAAATTAAGCGTGCGTTTCAAAAAGAGTTCGTGACGCCTGATGCGAGGCTTTCCTCGAACACGCAGACCGCTTACGCGCTTGCTCTCGCGTTTGACTTGCTGCCAGTTGAACAGCGCGTAGCAGCGGCGGCGAGGCTCGCCGCCGACGTAAAGAAATTTGGGCATCTCACCACCGGATTCCTGGGCACTCCGCTCCTTTGCCAAACGTTAAGCGATTACGGCTATCTCGACCTCGCCTACATGCTGCTCAATCGCAAGGACTATCCCTCGTGGCTCTATCCCGTCACAAAAGGTGCGACCACCATCTGGGAGCGCTGGGATGGGATCAAACCGGACGGCAGTTTTCAAGATCCTGAAATGAATTCCTTCAACCACTACGCGTACGGCGCGATCGGCGAGTGGATGTATCGTGTGGTTGCGGGCATCGAGCTCGACGAGAAGCAGCCCGGCTACAAACACATCCTGATTCAGCCGCAACCGGGAGGCGGATTGACCTACGCGAACGCTTCGGTCGACAGTATGTACGGCCGCGTGGCATCCGGCTGGAGAATCGCCAACGGCAAGATGACGCTGACTTTCGATGTGCCCCCGAATACGACCGCCACCGTGCGCTTGCCGAAAGCAAAGCTCGAGGAATCCACTGAAGGACAAAAACCGTTGACCGGCCGCACGGATATCTTCAACGGGCGCCAAGCGGGAGACGCCGTGCTTGCCGATGTCGGCTCGGGCCACTACGTTTTTGAAAGCATATTTACTGGCGCGAACTAGCTCTCACTGGAAATTCAGCTTGCGTATCAGCCGCGCTACAATGCCAAAATGCAGCGGAAGATCTTCTGGACCGTGTTCATCGCGCTGAGTCTGATCGCGGATATTACCTTGCCTCTTCTCTGGGGCTTGCTTGCCACCATCCCCATCGGCTTCGTGAGCTGGTGGATCGCTTACCGCAGCGACTGGTTCTAATCTCCAGGTAAAACGCCTCCAGCCACGCCTCTTCTCATCCGTAGCGCCGGGGTTCTAGCTACTCACGAGCGCCGTCGTTTTCTTCGTTTTCTTGCTGCCACGAAGGGCTAGAATAGCGTGCGTCACCGATGAAAAAAGACCGGCAAGACGGCAAGTTCTCGCAAGTTCTCAAGTGGGTCGGGTACCTCACGGCGATTTTTTCTCTTTGTGCTACAGTCTGGGGCGTTGGGAAGTATCTCTACGGCCGCGCGGAAGCGCGCAAGAATCTCGCTTCGCTGCTTGCCACCGAAGCCGAGCAGCAGAAATCCCGCGATTATTCTTCGGCGTGGCAAACGCTTGAAAGAGCCGCGAAGCTCGATGTCGACTCCGCCAGAGTGCGCTCCGCGCAGGAAAAGTTGGCCATGCTCTGGCTTGACGACGTGCATCTGCTGGAAAACCAGAAGTTTTCCGATATCGTCCAGAAGGTGGAACCAGTCCTCACGCGCGCCGTGGCCGCTGCCAAGCCTGGACGCGAGCAAGCGGATTTGCGGGCGCACATCGGCTGGGCCTATTTTCTCGAAACGCGCGACGGACGATTCGACCTCGACCCTGCAAGCCCTTACCGCGAAGCCGTCGCCGAAGATCCTAACAATCCCTACGCAGAAGCCATGTGGGGCCATTGGGTCCTTTGGGACCATTGCTACCGCGTCAAGGAAGCGGCGCCGCATTTTGCTGCGGCGCTCGCCTCGCAGCGCGAAAGGGACTTCGTGCGGCGGTTGCAACTCGCCGCGCTATTGAACTGCGGTGGCGAAGACGCCGCTCAGGAAGTGGTTCGAGTGGCCAACGCTTTACGCAAAGAGCAGCGCCCGGTCACGGATTGGGACCGCAGCCACATTTATGGAATCTACTACTCCGAGTTTTCGCATGAGTCAGCGAACACCGGAGAGTTCATCAACTCCGTACCGCCCGCCGAGCATATAGCCACCTTCCATTGGCTGTTTGACAATTGGGACACCAACGATGAGATGACCCCATGGTCCCACGCGTTGTACCTCGCGAGACTCCAGGAAGCTGCAGACCAGCGCGACGAAGCGCTTGCCAACTACAAGTTTGTTCTCAGCCATACGCCCCCG
>CAZGBQ010000038.1:5698-14045 GCA_964524045.1 uncultured Acidobacteriaceae bacterium | reverse complement strand
CCAGCGCGACGAAGCGCTTGCCAACTACAAGTTTGTTCTCAGCCATACGCCCCCGCACAGCGGCGCGCGTTGGGACGTCGCCGATGCCGGAGTGAAGCGCCTCTCGCATGGAAAATAGAGAATCGTAATTGGAAACTGCACAAAGGAGAGTAGCGCAGCAATCACGTCGCGGGCCCGTTTGATGACCACTCTGTCCCCGGTGCCGCCGTAATTGCCGATGGGGTATAGTGGTTCGATCAAAAGGGAAGATTGCCGCCTGCTATGTCGAGGCTCATCTCTCGATTACGGCTGATCGAGTTAGAGTAAATTCCCTCGCTGCCATGTCTTGTTGGGGCAAGAAGGTGAGTGAGCCTTCGCAAGCACTCTGAGTTTTGGAGGATAGAAAGAATGGCGATTGCAACCGTCAATCCGGCGACCGGGGAAACTTTAAAGACCTTCGAACCACTGTCGGACGCGCAGCTGGAAGTGAAACTACAAAAAGCGGCTGACACGTTCTTGAGCTATCGCAAGGTTCCCTTCGCCGAGCGCGCGCGAATGATGCTGAAAGCCGCGGCGATCCTGGAAGGCGAAAAAGAAAATTATGGGCGCGTGATGACTACCGAGATGGGCAAGACGTTTCGCTCGGCGGTAGACGAAGCGGCAAAGTGCGCCTGGGTCTGCCGGTATTACGCTGAAAACGCAGAGCGATTCCTGGCGGACGAGATTGTCGAAACGAGCGCTAGCCGAAGCTACATTCGCTACTTGCCGCTCGGCCCGGTGCTAGCAGTGATGCCGTGGAATTTTCCGTTTTGGCAGGTGTTGCGATTTGCTGCCCCAGCGTTGATGGCGGGGAACGTCGGGCTGTTGAAACACGCTTCGATTGTGCCGCAGTCGGCGTTGGTGATCGAGGATATTTTTCGAAAGGCAGGCTTTCCCGAAGGAGCATTTCAGACGCTCTTGATCGGCTCGCAAAAAGTGGACCGAGTGCTGGGCGATCCGCGCGTGCAGGCCGCGACGCTGACGGGGAGCGAGGGGGCCGGCGTGGAAGTGGGCATGGGGGCGGCGAAACGAATCAAGAAAGTGGTGTTGGAGCTGGGAGGAAGCGATCCGTTCATCGTCATGCCGAGCGCGAATCTGGAAGCTGCGACCGCCACGGCGATCAAGGCGCGGATTTTCAATAACGGGCAATCGTGCATCGCAGCCAAGCGCTTTATCGTGGCCGAAGCAATCGCGGACAAATTCGAGCGCCTGTTTGCGGAGAAAATGGCGGCGTTGAGAGTTGGAGATCCATTTGACGAAGCGACGGAGCTAGGGCCGCTATCGACGGCGGACGGGCTCGCCGATCTGGACCGCGACGTAAAGAAAACCGTAGCGGCGGGAGCAAAAGTGCTGACCGGAGGCAAAGTTCTGGATCGCCCCGGGAATTTTTATGCGCCGACAGTGTTGACCAACATTCCGCTAGGCTCGCCCGCGCACAAGGAGGAGCTGTTCGGGCCGGTAGCAAGCGTGTTCCGTGCGAAGGACCTGGACGACGTGATTCGAATCGCGAACGACAGCCGGTTTGGATTGGGCGCGAGCGCTTGGACCAACGACAAGAATGAGCGCGAGCGCTTTATCAACGAGCTGGAATCCGGAATGGTTTTCATTAACCGGATGGTTGCGTCCGACCCTCGTTTGCCTTTTGGCGGCGTGAAGTGGTCCGGGCACGGAAGGGAACTGGGAGTCCATGGGATTAGAGAGTTCACAAACATCAAGACCGTGTGGATTGAGGAAGGAGCCTAAAAGGCTTGCAGTGGGCAGCGTATCATCGTCGGATCGTAGATTGATCGCGGGGAGGCATTGGGAAGCCGATGGAAATAGAAGTTAACGGCAAGCGATATGCCATTAGCTATCCCCCCGACACGCCATTGTTGTACGTGCTGCACGACGAGCTCGGCCTGACGGGCACCAAGTATGGTTGTGGAGAAGGGCAGTGCGGCGCTTGCACCGTATTGGTCGGAGGAGCGCCGAGGCGTTCCTGTCAAATTCCAGTTAGCGCCGCGACGGCGAAATCCATTACCACGATTGAAGGTCTGGAGAGAGAAGGGAAGCTCCATCCCGTGCAGCAGGCATTTCTCGACGCGGGCGCATTTCAGTGCGCGTTTTGCACCACGGGAATGATAATGAGTAGCGTCGGCTTACTGCAAACCACAGCAAATCCGAGCGACGCCGAGATTATGCAATTCCTACAAGGCAATATCTGCCGCTGTGGAACGCATCCTCGGATCATGGAAGCTGTGCGCCTTGCAGCCAAGACCATGCAGGAGCGCAACAGATGAGCGCTTTCAATGATTTTCTCATCGCTGAACCGGAACGCTACGAGTTCTCTGCAGCGCCTATGCATCAATTCGAATTGGCGCGGCGCGAGTTTTTCAAAATCCTGGGAGCAGGCGTAGCAGTATTTGTCGTTACGAAAGGGGCGCTGGCGTCGCCTCAGGAGACAGCCCCAGGCTCGCGATCCTTCCACAGCGAAGAACTTCCGAAGGGAATCACTTCCTGGCTGCATGTTGGCGAAAACGGAATCGTAACCGGGTTTAGCGGCAAAGCGGAAATGGGGCAGAACATTCGAACATCCATTTCCCAAACTATCGCTGATGAGTTACGCGTCCCTTTCGAAAGCGTGCGCCTGGTCATGGCAGATACGACCTTGACGCCGTTTGATGCCGGCACGTTCGGCAGCCGGACCACCCCCACGATGACGCCGCAGTTCCGGCGCGTGGCCGAAGCAGCACGCAATTTGCTCATTGGAGTTGCAGCGAAAGAATGGAACGTCGCTCCTGAAAAGCTGGTTGCTGCCGACGCTAAGGTCATTGATCCTGCCACGAAACGTTCGCTCAGCTATGCCGAGCTCGCGCGCGGAAAAGCGCTGGCGCGGGATCTTCCCGCAGATGATCCCGTCACCCCTGCAACGAATTGGAAAACTGCCGGAAAAGCACTTCCCAAAGTAGACGGTCGCACGTTTGTGACGGGAGCGCACAAGTATGTCAGCGACATGCGGCTCGATGACATGCTCTACGGCAAAGTGCTGCGCCCTCCCTCGTTTGGGGCCACACTCACTTCCTATGACGACAGCGCTGCAAGAGCAATGAGCGGCGTCGTGGTTTTGCACGACGGCGACTTCGTCGGCGTTGCCGCGCCAAACGCGCACGAAACCCAGAAGGCGCTCGACGCGATCCGCGTGCAATGGAAAGAAGTGCCGCAGATTTCAGACCAGGAAATCTTTGCGTACCTCAAGAAGAACGCTGAGCCCTTATCAAACGACAGGTTGCGAACACAAAAGGGTTCCGTTGAAGAAGCGCTCGCTGCCGCGGCACATCGCTTTGACTCGACCTATAACGTTTCTTATATCGCGCATGCACCGCTTGAGCCGCGCGCCGCCGTGGCGCAATGGGCCGATGGGAAACTCACAGTTTGGACCGGAACACAGCGGCCGTTCGCCAATCGTGACGAACTCGCCAGCATTTTCCACATCCCTGAGAGCAACGTTCGCGTCATTGTTCCGGATACCGGTTCCGCTTACGGTGGCAAACACACCAGCGATGCGGCGATCGAAGCGGCTCGTTTGGCTCGTGCCACGGGGAAGCCCGTAAAGGTGGTGTGGTCGCGTGAGGAGGAGTTCACCTGGGCGTACTTCCGCCCAGCCGGCGTGATTGAAGTCCGAAGCGGCATGAGCGCCGAAGGAAAACTGACTGCTTGGGACTTTCATAACTATCACTCGGGGATGTCGGGCATTGAAACGCCTTACGACGTTCCGAATCAACGAACCGAATACCACCATGTGCCGTTGGCTTTGCGCAGCGGTTCTTACCGCGGGCTGGCGGCCACCGCGAATCATTTCGCGCGTGAAACACACATGGATGCACTGGCGCGAGTGGCGCAAATGGATTCGCTCGAGTTCCGCTTGAAAAACCTATCAGATGCACGGATGCGCGCGGTTTTGGAAGCCGCCGCGAAATCCTTCGGCTGGCCGCGGCGAAGAACGCAAGAGGGCCAAGGTTTCGGCATTGCTTGCGGCGGGGAGAAAGGCAGTTACTTGGCAACCTGCGCGGAAGTGGCTGTGGACCGCGCTTCCGGTGCGGTGCGTGTTGCACGCGTCGTCGAAGCATTCGAATGCGGCGCCATCATCAATCCCGACGGTCTGCGCAATCAAGTCGTTGGCGCAATCATTCAGGGTCTCGGCGGAGCGCTCTTCGAGGCGGTCCAATTTGAAAATGGCCGCATCAGGAACGCTCATTTCGCAACGTATCGCGTGCCGCGTTTTCGCGACGTCCCGCAAATCGAGGCGATTCTGCTGGATCGAAAAGACGTTCCGTCGGCGGGCGCTGGCGAGACGCCGATTATGGCGATCGCTCCCGCTATCGGCAGCGCTTTGTTCGACGCCACCGGCATCCGCCTTAACAATTTGCCGCTTGTGCCAAACGGTCTTCGAGCAACTTGAGCTTAAGGCCCTGAGAAGTCCGAAAGGGATGGACGAATGAAACGCGTGATGCTGGCCCTAGGGCTGCTGGTTGCTCTCTTCTTCAGCGTTGGCGCGTGCAAAAAGCAGGCGCGCGACGACGACCTCATCCGCGCCGCCATCGTGCAGCATTTGTCCTCCATCGGCACACTCAACATGAGCGCCATGGACATGGATGTTCACAGCGTTTCTGTCAACGGAAACAACGCTCATGCCGAAGTGGAGTTTCGTCCTAAGACAGGCAGCGCGCCTGGTGCAGGCATGCAAGTGGCCTACAATCTCGAAAAGCGTGATGGTGCGTGGATTGTGTTAGGGTCACAGGCCCTCGGCGGGATGCAGCATCCTGTTGCCGGCCAGAACTCCCGCACCAACCAGAACCTGCCCAATTTCCATGACCTCTTGAATCCGTCAGGCACTCCCGCGCAGGGCACGTTTCCTCCGGGACATCCGCTAGTTACATCGCAACCGCCGGGTTCTCAACCAGGCGCCAAAGACCAGACTTCCAGCGGCAAGCCACGGTAGCTTGGCTGATGAATTTGCTGGAAACGAAAACTTCTCGCCGCGGATTCCCGCCTTAGAAGTCCTGCAACTCCTCCGTTGGCAAAGCTACGCGAACGGCATTCAACACGGCGAGCAAATCGATCAATTCTTGCGCGATGGCACCGCCAATTGGAGGCAGATAACCTCCCGCGGCAAAAATCATTCCGACCATGCTGGCGATCATGCCGCCTAGCGCGCTTTGCAGCGCAATTCGTCGCATGCGCCGACCGATGTGCATGAGTTCATCGATCTTTCCGAGAGCTAGCTCGAGCACGACGGCATCCGCAGCCTCCGTGGTGATGTCGCTGCCCGAACCAAAGGCCACGCCAACCGTTGCGGCAAGCAGAGCCGGAGCGTCATTGATCCCGTCTCCCACGAACAGTGTTTTGTCTCGAGCCGTTTCGCGCTTGACGATCTCAACTTTTTCCTCGGGACTCGTGCCGGCGTGCACTTCCGTGATCCCCACAGTCTCCGCTAGGTATTTCACTTCCGATTCCCGGTCGCCGGAGACCAGCATCACCTTGCCCACGCCATGACGCGGCCGAAGATGCTCGATGAACGGCCGGCTGTCTTTCCTGGGCGTGTCGTGGAAGCGAACGGCCGCCGCGTATCGCCCGTCGATGAAAATCAGGCACTCCAGGCCGCTTGCCAAACGAGGGAGTGGTAGATTCTCTACTGCTACCTTGTTTCGCCCGGTGATTTGCACGTTCTTGCCGTTTATCACGCCCCGCAAGCCTGTTCCAGGCCGTTCGCTCACCTGGCTAGCCGGGAGGATGACGATATTCTCTTGCTTCGCTGCCGTCACGACGGCGCCGGCCAGGGGATGTTTCGAGTATTGCTCCAAGCTTGCAGTCAGTTGCAGCACTTCCGCGTGTTCAAACTCTGGAGCGCAAATCAGGGCCGTCAGCGCGGGCTTGCCATACGTCAGCGTACCGGTCTTGTCGAATATGAGGGTGCGGCACGAATCGATCTGCTCGAGCACTCCCGGGTTTTTGATGATGATCGCGCGCCGTGCAGACAACGAGATCGCGCCGACGATGGCAGTAGGGATTGCAAGCAACAACGGACAAGGCGTGGCTATAACTACTACCGCCAAAAAGCGGTGCGCATCCGCGCTGATGAATCCGGCGGCCGCCGCGATTGCGAGCGCCAGCGGCGTGTACCACGCGCCGAGGCGGTCTCCCAATCGTCGCAGCCGAGGTCTTTGTTGTTCCGTTGCCTGCATCACTTGCATAATCCGCGCATAGCGGGAGTCAACCGCCAGCTTCTCGGCGCGGATTGTGAGAGCTTGTTCTCCGTTGATAGCGCCGGAGAGCACTTGTGACCCTGGCGTCTTGGAGATTTCGTACGGCTCGCCAGTGAGATATGCCTCGTCCATGACTCCGTGACCTTCAAGCACCTCACCGTCTACGGGGCAAATCTCGTGCGGAAACACCGTCAAGACGTCTCCCACACCAATTTCCTCCAGTTTCACGTCATTGAGAGCGGAGGCCTCACGCCGGTGGGCAACGCTCGGCACTCGCCGTGCCAATGTATCAAGAACCGACGACGCTTTCGCCGTTGCGTAGAATTCCAACACCGCCCCGCCCGACAGCATAAGGACTACGATGGCCGCAACGAGATACTGCCCCAGCAGGGCGGCCGTAAGAATGGACACTCCAGCCAAAAGGTCGGAACCAAACTCCATCTTGAAGAGCTTTTTTGCGAGCTCAAGGAGAAGCGGGATTCCACCGATGACGAGGGCTGCGAACAGCGGCACAAGCGCAGCTTGCTGCGGTAAGGCAGTCGCATAGAGCAAAATAAGATGCAAAGTAATCGCAAGAAGCGTGAAACCAGCGATGTAGGTTTCTTTGGGAAGTTTAGAGAACGCCTTCGCGGCGGCCTTCATTTCAATGCATGATAAGCCGACTGCTCACCGTATTCCGTGAGGGACATCACAAAGCACCCTGCCCGGCGTCACGTATTGTGTCATCACATCTCTAGATGGTCTTGTCTTTGGCGTAACACAGGGACTCGAGGTTGCATTCGACACACTTTGGCTTTCGCGCCTGGCAAATCCGGCGTCCGTGCCAAATGATCTGGTGCGAAAACAGAATCCATTTCTCTTTGGGGATCACGTGCATGAGATCGTGCTCGATTTTCTTTGGGTCCTCGTTTCGCGTCAGGTCCAGCCGGTTGGCGATGCGCTGCACGTGCGTATCCACCACGACACCGCTAACTATTCCGTAGGCGGTTCCCAGCACAACGTTCCCCGTTTTTCGCGCGACTCCAGGAAGCGTCAGAATCTCTTCCATCGTCCGCGGAACCTCTCCGCCAAACTTCTCTATCATGGCCTTGCTTGCACCCATCACCGACTTGGTTTTGTTGCGAAAAAAACCTGTCGGCCGGATTTCCTGCTCCAGCTCGCTCGGTGTGGCGTACGCAAATGCTTTTGGATCCGGATATTTTTGGAAAAGGGTCTGAGTGACCAGGTTTACGCGCACGTCTGTGCATTGCGCGGAAAGAATGGTTGCGATCAACAGTTCAAAGGCGTTCTTGTGATTTAGTTCGCAGGTCGCGTTTGGATACGCTTCATCGAGCTTCGCAAGAATCGCCGCGACGCGTTTTGGATCAGTTCCTCCTGCACGTGCAATCTTCGTTGGTTTCTTAGCCTTCGATCTGGGCAGGCGCGCTTTTGCAGGTCCCGACTTTCTTCTTGGTGATTTCTTTCTCTTTAACTTTGTGGCCATAGGAGCCAAGACTATAACATGCTGGAAAGAGCGGCGAGCAACGTGCGAAACGCCTTCCCACGGTGGCTATGCTGATTTTTCTCCATGCCTGTTAGTTCCGCGAACGTTTTTTTCAAGGCAGGGAAATAAAACACCGGATCGTACCCGAAACCGCCCGTGCCTCGCGCAGACTCCAGGATTTCTCCGTCCACACGGTCCGTAACCACCGCCAGCGCGCGCCCATTTCGTGCTAGGGAAATTGCACACACAAAATGTGCCTTGCGTTCTTCGCCTTTCTTGTCACGCATCACACTTAGAAGCTTTTCAATTCGCTGCGCATTAGTGGCGTGTGCTCCCGCGTATCGCGCAGAATGAACGCCCGGCGCGCCTCCGAGAGCCGACACCACAAGCCCGGAATCGTCGGCGAATACTGGCTCTTCCTGAAATCGGGAATAGTGAAGCGCTTTTCCCGCGGCATTCTCTGCAAACGTCGGAGCGTTTTCTTCAAAAACAGGCAGCGCTACAAAACCAGACAGCAATTCCAGTTCAATGAGGAGAGAAGGAAGCGAAGCACCTTCCACCAGCGCGCGATATTCCCTTAGCTTTCCGCGATTCGAGGAAGCAA
>CAZGBQ010000038.1:0-5598 GCA_964524045.1 uncultured Acidobacteriaceae bacterium | reverse complement strand
TCGGCTTGAATCACGTCGCAATCGAGCCACACGGTGCGCTCGCCGAGCGCCTCCTGGTCCGTCACAGCGCGCAGCGAGCGACCGATCAGTCTCTGAATTTCCAGCGTGCGCCCCGACTGCTTTCCACGCGCGGCTTCGCGAGGCGTGCGATCTTCCGTGGCACGCGGGAGCATTCCGTACTCGCTGGTCACCCATCCTTTGCCGCTGCCCTTTAGGAACGTTGGCACCCCGTCATCAACTGTGGCAGTGCAAATCACGCGCGTCTTTCCCAATTCGATCAGCACGCTTCCTTCAGCCGTCGAGATAAAATCCGGCGTGAGTGTGAGCGGCCGCATTTGGTCCGCAGCCCGGCCGTCCGATCTCATTCATCCTCCTGTGCCAATTCCCCAAGCAATTGCGGCTCGCCTTGCTAAGGCTGCGCCAGTTTGAAGTGACGAATGTCGCGTGTCAACGCCGAAGAAACGAGCGCATCAGTCTTGCCGCTCGCATTTAGCAGGCAGCGGATCAGGCAGTGCCTGTGCCACTCCGCTGTTCACCACGAATGTCCCTGTAAGGTCGACGTGTCCTGCGAGCGTCTCCACTTCCTGCCCATGAATCAGAATCTTCAGCCGCCGCACCTGCGGCACGTTCGCTTCCAGCGTCCGCGCCATGGAGTCAACGGCCAGCTGTTCGCTGGCGATCCCCGAGGGCATGGATGTTGCCAGGGCTTCGGAGAAATCGGCAATCGCCGTGCCGTCCGGCAAGAGATAAAACGCCAGCAGTACCGCGTCCGGAGGCAGAGTGCGCAGCTCAGCATCTACCGGGCCCGCCAGCAATGTATTTAGCACTTGCTTCGAACGCAGCACCGGATCCGCTGAAAGCGGCAGCTCGACGATGGCAGGCGCGAGCGCTGAATTGTCGGAGTCCGAAACCCAGAACAATTTAGCTTTCACGCGCGGGTCCCCGGGATTCATCGGAACCGGTTGCGTCAATTCTCGCCGCGCCTGCTCTTCGCTTTGCTGTTGCACTCCCGCAGCGCGCTTCAAGCGTTTTCGCAGAATCGGAGCGTAAATCGCTGCGACGATCACGGCGGCCGCCAGGCTAGTTATCAACCATACCTTCCAACGTTCCGTCATGGCAGCGCTCCCCGCATATTCGGGATCACGTAGGAAGGCTTAAATGCCACAGTGCCGCGGGCAATCGCATCCGCAACGCCTGCCGCCATGTGATCCAGTTCCGATCGGTCATTCACCGTTACGCTGGAAATCTCCACGGCGATCGCCGGCGCTGCTGTGGTTCGAAGCTGCCGCACGGTCCCGGTTTGCGTCGTGTTGGGAGAGCCTTTGAACCGCTGGGCGAGCAGTCCTTGCACGAGGTCTCCGAATTTTCTGCTCAATCCCAGAAACGGAGCCTGCGCGCGGTCCCACGGAATGAATCCGCTCGTGTCCGTTACGGCCGGCAAATCCGAATTTACGTAGACGCGCACCGTGCCCGGCAATCCCGTCGAGGAAATGTGCAGCGTCACGAACACCGCCCCGTGCTGCGCGTTCGCAATCGCCGAACGGTCGTCAAACGAAGGATTGTCGTTCCCCTGCCGGGTCTGCACCACTTGAAATCCTTGCTGTTCCAGCGCGCGCCGCGCTTCTCCCACAAAATCCAGCACGATCTCGCTCTCGCGGATTCCCCCGGCTCCTCGAGCGCCCGGGTCGGTTCCGCCATGCGCCGGGTCCAGCACCACGACGCTGAGCCCACCCCGCAAGACTTGTCCGTCAGCGGCGGCACCAGGCGCTCCCGTTCCTGCGGACTGGCCAATTGGAGCGCTCGGACTTGCTGGTGTCGGCGCGCTGGGAGGCGACGGTGATGGTTGTTGAGTTTGCGAAGGTGTTTGAATCGCGAAAGCAATCCCCACGCTCGCAAGCAGCATGGAGCCCATTACAATGAGTGGGAGAAAACTTGAGCGCTCGACGTTTCGCACATCGAGCAGCATATCAAATCCGCAAGCCGTAGCTCAGGCCTTTGCCCCTGAGCGTTTTTCCATGCAACCTGCTGTTAAGAGCCGGTCGCACAACAAAGTTCTAAAATTGCGGTAATCCAAACTGGACTAATCCATTTGGACTAAAACGTCTTCGGGGCTTCTGCCACGGCCAGCGGCTTCAGACTTGCCTTCTGCAAAACCTCATTCGCCTTCGCCAAATCTTCCTTTTGCAATGTCGCCCACCGCGCCAGCGCTTCTTCCGCTGCCTTGAACCATTTTTCGCTCGCCGCATTGGCATCCGCCGTTGGCGCAACGTCTGCGCTCTCTACAATGCTGATCAAGCCGCTCAGCGCCCCGGCCACTCTTGGCAGTGGCTCTTGTTCCTTATCTGGAATCGCTAGCCCGAAGAGCCCGAACCCGCCTTCGCCATCCGTCGCAACCATCGCGTCCAATTGTCTCCTCACCTCTTCGAGCGCCTTACGCACATCGGTTCTCTCGCCTGCCTCTTTTTTGCGCGCGTCGATTTGTTTCTGCAATTCCTCAGCTTTTTGCAACGCCGCCGAAACTTCACTTTCTTTCGCAGAAAGCTTCTTCGCCAGCTCAAACTGCCTCACCAGCGCATCTTGCGGCGTTTTCACGCGCGGATCCATCTTCACAACCAATGGTTGCGTATGGCTCTTTCCACGCGCCGTTAGTCTGATCGTGTAATTTCCTGGGGGCGTCAAAGGCCCCGAAGGTCTCCAGAACGATCCGCGCACGCCCTTCGGCAGGGGATACCGCAAGTCCCAAACAAACCGGTGCATTCCTGCCTCGGCTGAAAGCTGCTGCGGCGATCGTGCCCACGAGGCTGGGAACGGTAATTCCTCTGCGTTCACCTTCCGCACTTCGTCGTCGCTCGCAAACCTCCTTACCAATCTGCCGTCAGCATCAAAAATCTCCAGTTGAATTGGCCCTGCAGCTCTTTCCTTTAGGTAATAATCCACCGCCGCGCCATTTGGTGGATTCGCTGCCGTGGTTTCATCCTCCGGCACCGGTGTGCCCTGGTCGCTTCCCGGGCGCACGCGATACGCCGTTCCCGGCTGGAACAGCCAAGCGTCCGCCACTGCCACACGGGCGTCCATCTGCCGCAAAGGCGTCACGTTGTCTAGCGCCCAAAACGACCGCCCAAACGTGGCAATCACCAAATCGTCTTCATGTACCACCAGGTCGCGCACGGAAGCCATTGGTAAATTCAATTGCAGCGACTGCCAGTTGTCTCCGTCATCAAACGAAACGTACACTCCCTTCTCCGTGCACGCATAGAGCAATCCTTTGCGACTCGGGTCCTCGCGCACACAATTCAAAAAGCTTCCGTCCGGTATCCCGCTTGTTACCCGTTGCCAGCTTTTCCCGAAATCCCGCGTGCGATACAAGTAAGGTTGATAGTCTTCCAGCCGGTGACGATCCACCGCGGCGTACGCCGTTCCGGCTTCCGAGTGCGATGCCTCGACGTGCGTTACCTTGCTCCACGCGGTCAGCTCCCTGGGCGTCACGTTCTTCCAGTTTTTCCCTTCATCCTGCGTCAATTGAATTTGCCCGTCGTCTGTTCCAGCCCAGATTTCTCCCGCCTTTGCGAACGATGGCGCAATCGTGTAAATCACGCCGCGCCGTTTCCCCGAGTGTGCGTCTGCCGCGGTCGCCGGGTCCAAATTCGCCGGTACGCCCGGATCTTCGCGCGTCAGGTCCGGGCTAATGGTTTGCCACGAATTGCCCCCATCCGCCGTGCGAAACATCACTTGTGAACCGAAATACAGCACGTGCGGATCGAGCGGAGAAAACACCAGCGGCAGCGTCCAAGTCCGCCGGAATGAGCCAGAATGGGCGATCGTCGGCGGCATTTCCTGAACTTCCTCGTTGCTCAAGTCCTGCCGCGACACAAATCCGCCGAAAATCACTCCGGGATTCAGCGGGTCAGGCGCGATGTATCCGTTTTCGTCTCCCGCTTCGAGCGGCCGCCAATCGTGAAAATCCAGTGAGCGATACTTGCTTCGACTACGCGTAGCTGCTGGCCCGCTGTCCTGCTGCGCGCCATACACCCAGTAAGGAAACTGATTGTCCGTCGCCACATGATAAAACTGCCCGGTTGCCTGGTTGTACCACGAACTCCACGTTTCGCCGCCGTTGTGCGTCACGATCGCGCCTTGGTCGCAGCTCAAAACCATCCGCTGCGCATCGTCAGGATCGATCCATAATTCATGATAGTCCGGACCTGTGGGATCGCCTCGGAACACGCTGAACGTCTGCCCGCCGTCCCGCGATTGGTAAATGGAGGTATTTGGCACAAACACGATGTCCGGATTTTTGGGATCCACAGTTACTTCGTTGAAGTACCATCCACGCCCCCAGATTCGCAGGTCCTTCGAAACGTGTTGCCACTTCTGCCCGCCATCGTCCGAGCGGTACAACCCGCCCTCTTTCGCGTCCACAATCAAATAAATCCGCTTCGCATTGCTTGGCGAGAACGCAATTCCAATTCGTCCTAATCCTTCCGTAGGCAATCCATTTCCCGTCACAGGCTGCCAGTGGTCGCCGCCGTCGTTCGAACGATACAACCCGCTTCCCGGTCCATTCGACGGGGGATAAATACTCCACGGAGGCCGGCGCGTTTGCCACAACGCCGCATAAATCGTCTTCGAATTTCCCGGCTCGAACGCCAAATCGATCGCGCCTGTGTTCTCATCGTGGAAAAGCACCTTCTGCCAATTCTTTCCTCCGTCTTTCGAACGAAAAACGCCGCGCTCCTGGTTTGGTCCGTATGCGTGCCCCAGCGCTGCGACAAAAACTCGGTTCGCGTCTCGGGGGTCCACGAGAATCCTGCCAATCTGCCGCGAATTGCTCAACCCGATGTGCGACCACGTTTTTCCCGCATCCGTGGACTTGTACATTCCATTTCCTACGGAAATCGACGAGCGCATGTCCGCTTCGCCCGATCCCACATAAATTACGTTTGCATCCGAAGGCGCTACGGCAATCGCTCCGATGGAGGCAATGGGCTGCGAATCAAAAATTGGTTTCCAGGTTCGCCCCGCGTCGTTGGTTTTCCAGACTCCCCCGCCGACCGCGCCAAAGTAGTAGACTTCCGGCTGTCCTCGCACTCCCGTCACCGCCAGCGCGCGTCCTGCGCGAAATGGCCCAATCGACCTCCAATTCAGCTCCTGAAATAGCTTTTGGTCGAACTGCTTTGGCGTATCAGGTGCGGCAAAGACTCGAACGGATGCGACAATTGCGGACAATAGAAAAGCGGGAGCGATGAAGCGCAGTTTCAAGTTGGCAGTCTCCTAGCGAATTTCTTCTAGCATGGACGCTGAGTATATCGCAGCCTCAAAAACAAAACCGCCCGGCTCTTGCGAACCGGGCGTCCGAATCGTTTTCGTGTAGAGTGCCGCAGCTTGCTACCGCTCTTCTCTGCTTGCCTTTGAAATGGGACTCGTCAGCCTGGCGAGATCTGTAGTCTAAGCGGTCTCCAACTCTTCGATTTCTCCCGCCACTACCGGCTTCGTCTTCCGGATTTTCAATTTCCCCGTCACGAAGTAAATCACAAAACCCGCCGCGATGATCAGTGCTCCGAAGACGAGGCCGTTCATCCTGAGAACGGTTTCATGGCC
>CAZGBQ010000037.1:0-27367 GCA_964524045.1 uncultured Acidobacteriaceae bacterium | reverse complement strand
CCAATTCGGAATCGGCGTGGGATCGCTCGTCCTCACGCTCAACGTAACGTTGCTCACGCTCTACGCTTTTTCCTGCCACTCGCTCCGCCATCTTGCCGGCGGCAAGGTCGTTGCCCTCTCCGACTTCGGTCTCTCCGCCGCCGAAACCGAGCGCATCTTTTCCGGATACGACGAGGACTTCCACATCAGCTGCTTCTTTCACTTTTCCGAAGCCCAGGGCCAGAAATTCACGATTGATGGCATCCCGGCGACCCATGTTTCTATCGACGCCGAAATTGAATCTATCCTCTGATCGCTCGTCTTCTCGCTCGCGCCATGCCTCGCTAGCTCACGTTGAAAACCAAGCGACGCCAGGCCACACCTTGACAACCCCCCGCCACGGAAAGTACATTCCGGCTGTTTCACACCGGGCGGCACCCTGTTCTCAGCGCCCAGAGATTTCGCCGTTGTTGCCATGGATGTAACGAACCACGACGTTCTCTTGGTCGGAGGGGGCGGCGCCGGCCTCCGGGCCTCTATTGCTGTTTCCGAACACAATCCCAGCCTTAAGGTTGCTGTCATCTCCAAGGTGTATCCCATGCGCAGCCATACCGTCTCCGCCGAAGGTGGGGCCGCAGGCGTCATCAAGGCTGGTGACACACTGGACGAGCATGCTTACGACACCATCTCGGGCGGCGACTGGCTTACCGATCAAGATGCCGTCGAGGCCTTCGTTAAGGAAGCGCCCGAGGAACTCATGCGGCTAGAACACTGGGGCTGTCCCTGGAGCCGCGAGCCCGACGGGCACATTGCCGTTCGCGCCTTCGGGGGAATGAAAAAAATGCGCACGTGGTTCGCCGCGGACAAAACCGGCTTCCACATGCTGCACACGCTCTTTCAGACCACGTTAAAGTACAACGCGATCGCGCGCTATGACGAATGGTTCGTCACCAAGCTGCTTGTCGATGATGGGCGCGTGCAAGGAGTCGTGGCCATCGAACTCATGTCGGGAAAGCTACAGGCGATCACCGCCAAGGCAGTGATTCTCTGCAGCGGCGGCTGCGGCCGCGTTTTTCCCTTCACCACGAACGCGAGCGTCAAGACCGGCGACGGCATGAGTCTCGCTTATCGCGCTGGCGCGCCGCTTAAGGACATGGAGTTCATCCAATACCATCCAACTGGCCTGCCGTTCACAGGAATCCTGATCACGGAGGCGGCGCGCGCCGAAGGCGGCTATCTCGTCAACAAAGACGGCTATCGCTATCTCCAGGATTACAACCTCGGAACTCCTCAGCCAAAGCCCGTGCTCCGCTCCATGGAGTTGGGCCCGCGCGATCGTCTCTCGCAAGCCTTCGTGAAAGAGCAAGAGAAAGGGCGGACCATCGAGGGTCCTTATGGCCCGGTGGTGCATCTGGACCTGCGTCACCTAGGCGAAAAACTCATTAATGCAAAGCTGCCATTCGTCCGCGAACTGTGCACGAAATATCAGAACGTTGATCCCGTCAAAGAATTGATTCCCGTGCGGCCTGTAATCCACTACATGATGGGTGGCGTGAGCACCGACATCAACGGGGCCACGCTACTCCCCGGGCTTTACGCCGCGGGCGAGGTTGCCTGCGTGAGTATCAATGGTGCGAACCGCCTTGGCTCGAATTCTCTGCCCGAGCTACTGGTCTTCGGCGCGCGCGCCGGCAAAGCGGCCGCCGAATTCGCTTCCACAGTCGAGCCTCCCTCCAGGGCACTTCTTGCACAAGCCGTGGACGTGCAGAGGCGTATCGAGCAAGAATTTCTGCGCAAGTCCGGAGGCCGCGAGCGGACCTCCACTCTGCGCGAAGAGATGCAAACCACCATGGAAACTTGCGCCGGAATCTACCGCACCGAGTCATCCCTGGCGGCCGGGGTGCAAACTCTCCGCGGACTCCAAGAGCGCTACGCCAACGTTGGCCTCGACGATCGCTCCCTCACTTTCAACACTGATTTAATTGCGGCTCTCGAGCTTTCTTTCATGCTGGACGTTGCCGAAGTCATGGCGCAATCGGCGCTGCAACGCACGGAATCCCGCGGCGCGCACCAACGCACCGACTTCCCCAGGCGCGACGACGAAAACTTCCTGGCGCATTCGCTGGTCACGCGCGCCGCCGACGGCCGCCCCCGCGTCAGCTATCTCCCCGTCAAAATCACGCGGTGGCCTCCGGGGGAGCGCGTCTATGGGCAGCCGGCGCAGAAAGCCAGCGCGAGCTAAGGCATTATGGCCGACACGATAAATCTCGACGTCGCGCGCTACTCTCCTGAGACCGACGCTGCTCCTCATTTCCAAACGTTCGAGGTGCCCTTCCGCAAGGATTGGGTCGTGCTCGACGCGCTCAACTACATCAAGGACAAGAAGGACGGCTCGCTCACGTACCGCTGGTCCTGCCGCATGGGCATTTGCGGAAGCTGCGGCATGCTGGTGAACGGCGAGCCCAAACTCACCTGCGCCACGTTTCTAGCCGATTATGCGCCCGCGCCCGTGCGCATCGAGCCGCTGCGCAATTTTCCGGTGATTCGCGATTTGGTGATTGCCATGACCGACTTCATGCGCAAGCTCCAGCGCATGAAGCCGTGGCTTATCCGGAAGGAAGAGAAGGCCGTTTCTGCAGGCGAGTATCTGCAGAAACCCGAAGAGCTCGACGCCTTCAAGCAATACAGCATGTGCATCAACTGTATGTTGTGCTACGCGGCCTGCCCGGTGTACGGCCTCGATCCCCTGTTCGCCGGGCCCGCGGCCATTGCTCTCGCGCAGCGCTACAATCTGGATTCGCGCGACGAAGGCGCGAAAGAGCGTTTCCCGGTTCTCTCGCAGCACGACGCCATCTGGGGCTGCACCTTCGTAGGTGAATGCACGCGCGTTTGTCCTAAGCACGTGGACCCCGCAGGCGCCATCCAGCAATACAAGTTGACGGCAGCCGTTGATTGGGTCAAATCCGTGCTCCTGCCCTGGGGTGGCAAATGAAATCCGTCTCCGCTCCCACGCCGTACACACTCAACCATCCACGCTGGTATCGCAAGCGCGTTTCCACGTATTGGTGGCTCCAGCGTCCGGAATATTTGAGATTCGTTCTGCGCGAAGTCAGCAGCGTCTTCGTTGCCTACTTTGTTGCGCTCACTCTATTGCAGGTGTACATGCTCTCCCGCGGGCCTTTGGCCTACGCCAGTTTTCTAAACTTGTTGAAAAATCCCTTCGTGATCGCATGGAACGTGATCAGTCTCTTCTTTGTCGTGTTTCACTCCTTCACCTGGTTTAGCCTTTCCGCCCGCGCCATGTGCGTCCGCGTTGGCGGAAAGAGAGTTCCCGGAGTCTGGATTTCCGGCTCCAACTACGCCGCTTGGGTTATTGTTTCCGCTGTGGTCACGTGGTTTCTCCTGCGAGGATAAATGGAAGCCAAACCATCGCAACTTCGTCTCGAGCCTCTTCTTTGGATCCTCTTCAGCGTCGGCGGTGTGGTCGCCGCCCTCCTCATCCCCGTCCATCTGTTCCTGCAAGGAGTTGCGTTTCCCCTCGGCTGGGCAAAAGCCCCCGGCTACGCCGCCACCGCCGCCCTGGTTGCTCATCCTCTTGTCCGGCTCTATCTCTTCGTTCTTTGCAGCGTTCCTCTTTTTCACTTCGCGCACCGTATTCGCTACACGCTTTACGACGGCCTTCAAATCAAGCATTTGAACGAAGTCATCGCACTCTGCTGTTACGGCTCGGCCGTGATCGGAACTCTGGTCGCAGGCTTCTTATTGTGGAATATTCATTGAGAGGCTAAGGGAGGTCCAATGCAACATCCGTTGAAATCCATTTCCAAAGCAGGCATCCCTGAGGCTATTGCCAAGGTTGAGCTGTATCGCTACCTGAACGAACCGGAGGAGGCGGAATCGATCTGCCGCGACATCCTCGCCGTGGATCCGAACCATCAGCTGGCGCGCCGCATGCTGGGTCTTACGATAACCGATCAATTCCTCGGCGTTTCGAGCGATCGATACGCCGAAGTGCTCTCGATTTTCCAGGGCCTCCGCGATCCCTACGAGCGGCTCTACTACAGCGGATTGTTGCACGAGCGGCGAGCCAAAGCGCAGCTGCACGCCGGGTACGCTCCTCACATCCTGCTGCCATTAGTGGAAGAAGCGATGCAATGCTTTGCGGAGGCGGAGAAAATCCGGCCCGCGGGAAATGACGACAGCATTCTGCGCTGGAACCGGTGCGTCCGGTTGCTCGAAAGCCGGCCGGATTTTTATTTCGAGAGGCCGCAGGCTCACTTTGACACAGAGGACGAGCCGCCCATCAGTCCCTCCGCGCGCCGAGCTGGCGGCAACCACTGAAACTCGTGTTCTCTTAGGCGGAGACGACGCGCTGAAACCGGCGCGAGAGTTTTTCATGCTCTTCGCGAATCTCGCGCGGGAGGCGCGCGCCGAATTTGATGAGGAACTGCCGGGAATCCTGCATCTCGGCCTCCCAATCCGCGGGATTCACGCGCAGCAGGTCGTCCAGCGCCTCGTCGGAAATTTTCAGCCCGTCGAGCGTTAGGCCATTCTTTGCGGGCACATATCCAATGGGCGTTTCGTCCGCCGCGCCGCGGCCTTCCACGCGCTCCAGAATCCATTTCAGCACACGTACATTTTCTCCGTAACCAGGCCACAGAAACTTCCCGTCCGCACCTTTGCGGAACCAGTTCACGTGGAAAATCTTGGGAGGATTCGGGATTGTCTTCCCCATTTGGAGCCAATGCCCAAAATAATCCGCCATGTTGTACCCGCAAAACGGTAGCATGGCCATGGGATCGCGCCGCGAGATTCCCACGTCTCCGGTCGCCGCAGCGGTTGTTTCGGAAGCCATCGTCGCACCAACAAACACGCCGTGCTGCCAGCCAAACGACTCGTACACCAGCGGCGCCACGCGCGCGCGCCTTCCACCGAAAATGAATGCGGAAATGGGCACGCCTTCAGGCGCCTCCCATTTTGGAGAAATGCTCGGCGACTGCTGCGCAGGCACGGTGTAGCGCGAATTGGGATGCGCGGCGGGCCCCTTCGAGGAATCCCACAGCTCGCCTTTCCAATTGACCATTCCCGGACCGGGGTTGGGACCAATTCCTTCCCACCACGGCTCCCGCTCTCGCGTCAGCCCCACGTTTGTAAACAGCGTGTTTTTTCGAAGCGCTTGCATCACGTTGGGGTTGGTGAGCATCCCTGTGCCCGGGGCCACGCCGAAGAATCCAGCTTCCGGATTGATGGCATGCAAATAGCCATCGTCGCCAATTTTCATCCACGCGATGTCGTCGCCCACAGTCCATACGCGATAGCCCTGGTTTTCCAAAGCCGACACCATCATGGCGAGGTTGGTCTTACCGCAGGCGCTTGGAAACGCAGCGGCCATGTAGGTCACTTTGCCGCCGGGGGACTCGAGGCCCAAAATGAGCATATGCTCCGCCATCCAGCCCTGTTCACGGGCCATCACGCTGGCGATGCGCAAGGCAAAGCATTTTTTCCCCAGCAGCGCGTTCCCGCCGTAGCCCGAGCCGATGCTCCAGATCAGTTTTTCTTCGGGAAAATGGACGATGTACCGGCGCGTGGGATCGAGGTCGCCTAGCGAATGCAAGCCAGGGACAAATTCACTCGATGATCCGAGCCGGTCCATGGCGACCTTGCCCATACGCGACATAATGCGCATGCTGGCCACGACGTACGGGCTATCGGTTATTTCCACGCCTATTTTGCTGATGGGGGAGCTCACCGGCCCCATGATGTAAGGGACGACGTACATCGTTCGTCCGCGCATGGCGCCATCGAACAGCGCACCCACTTTGTGTTTCGCGGCTTCCGGAGCCATCCAATTGTTGGTTGGCCCGGCGTCGTCTTTGTCCGCGGAGCAGATGAACGTGAGGTGCTCGGTGCGCGCAACGTCGTTTACGGTGCTGCGGTGAAGGTAGCAGTTCGGGTAGGTCTTTTCGTTGAGCTCGAAGGTGTCCTCGGCACCGAGCATCCGTTCAATCATTCGCCGATATTCCACTTCGGAGCCGTCGCAATACACTACGTGGTCCGGCTTTGTCAGGCCGACCGCTTCCTCGACCCAGTTTTCAAGTGGAGTTGCCACTCTGCTCTCCCTGCAAGCCCGTAGCCTGGCCACTAAACTCGAATACGCGGCGCCAGGCTCTTTGCGACACCCCTACTGCACAGCATGAAGACCCCGTCTTGCGGGGTCATGGAGCGAATGGAACCGGCCAGCCGGCAGGCCTTTGGAAAGGCGGGAACTCCAGCGCAACTCGGCCCACACGGTGGACTGTACCTGACACAGTCTATGTTACCGCTTTCTTTCCTTGCAACCCAGCGCTGCCCCTGCAGCAAATGTGCTGTTTAGCGCGGCCCTTGCACGCCCGCACTATCTCTTGGCGCGGTTGATGTAGATTAAAGTCCTTGCTGCGAGAAAACGAGTTCAACAGCTTACATGTGGTCCTCGTGAACACGAGGAATCCGCTCAACATTGGCGCGGCGGCGCGCGCGATGAGCAACTTTGGCTTCCGGCGGCTGCGCGTGGTGAATCCGTATGAATTGGCGTTTCGGGAGGCGCGGTCTGCAGTAGGCGCAGCTTCATTGCTCGCACAAGCAGAAGAATATTCATCGGTGGCTGAGGCTGTTGCGGATTGCTCGCTGGTTGTGGGCACAACAGCACTGAACCGGCGCAACCCCGTGCACAGGGTGCGCGATTTGCAGGAGGGCGCGCCGCTCATTCGAAAGCGCCTCGCGCGGGGCGACGTGGCGCTTCTCTTCGGCTCGGAAAAGCGCGGCCTTTCGAACGAGGACTTCAGCCACTGCCATTGGCTCCTGCGCATTCCCACGCGCGAGGCGCATCGCTCGATGAATCTCGCTCAGGCGGTAGCGGTTTGCTTGTACGAACTGGCTTGTGACGATAAGTCTGCCTCTGCAACTGAACGAGTCAGGTTCGCCAAAGCAGCAGATCTTGAGCGAGTAGCGTCTCTTCTGGGAGAGGCTCTTCAGGCTTGTGGCTATCTCAAAGGGCAACCTGGCAGGAGCACGAGGCGTCCGGCGGCGCCAATCGAAGAAAAAATTCGCCGTTTTGTGCGAAGGATGAATCTCTCTATGGCAGACGCTGAACTGTTGCTGGGAATGCTGAGACAGATACGCTGGAAGCTTAAGACAACGACTCTGGGTGATTTGAAGAAATAGAAGGTCTGGAAACAAGGTATTGGCGCCGGCCCGGCATGTTCACCTTTCATCCGCTCGCCGCACACTTTCCAGCCTTTGCGCCACTGAAAGATGGTATGGTTATCCGTGCCTTCGACCGCTCGGCACACCAGGTGCAGGCGCCTTCAACTTCGCAGATCACCGGAGAGTACATGGAAATCAGTGCAATGCAGCAAGCTCCACAGGCGCAGCCCTGGGACCGTCCGTTCTGGAAACCGGTTCACGGCAAAGAAGGCGTTTTCACTTACTTAATCCTGATTCACGTTCTTAGCGTCGTTGGATTGATCTTGTTTCCTTTGCCGAGCCTCAAGGTGCTGGGGCTGACTATCCTCTTTACAGCGTTTGGCGGGCTTGGCACAACAGTGTGTTATCACCGCATGCTCGCTCACAAGACCCTGAGGACCAATGCGGTCGTCGAGCAGTTTTTGATTTTCTGGGCCGTGTTCAACGGCTCCGGGCATCCCGCAAGCTGGGTTGCTTATCACCGCTTGCATCACGCCGTGACCGATCTGCCAGAAGATATTTCCAGCCCAAAGCAGGGCGGCTTCTGGTGGGCACATCTGCGCTGGCTGTATCAGACGGAGCCGGCGGACAAGAAACGCTGGGCGCCGGAACTCACCGGAGGAATTTATACGATTTGGGGCTGGGCGGAAACTCCGGTCATTCTGCTTTCGATTTTCTGCGGACTGATTCTCGGGTTTGGCTGGATGGGTTTTTTCTGGATGGGCGCGCTGCGGTTGGTCTACTCGCTCCACTTGCAGTGCCTAGTCAACAGCCTGACGCATCTCGGCGAAGCGAAGCAGGGCGGCGACTCCAGTATCAACGTCTGGTGGTTGGGGCCCTTTCAGTTGACCGCGTGGGGTGAGAATTGGCACAAGAACCACCACACGCACGCTGGTTCGGCGCGCCTGGGATTGCGCTGGTATCAGACCGACATTGGTTGGTACTTCATTTATTTGCTGGAAGCCGTCGGGCTAGCCCATTCCGTCAAACGGCCACGCGCTTCGTAAGGCGATTTCGCGCGACCGCGCGCCCTTCATCCTAGAATATGTTGATGCTGACAAGAAACGGTGCCGCAGTTCGTGTCTAATGTACGCACAGAAATTCAACGTCAACATCGTGATTCAGGGCGAGGAAAAGCCCTGTCCCCTGGAGTGGCTCGATCAGTTCTGCATGCGCAGCTTCACGAATTCCGCGGACTTTGACGACACGCTGCCAGTCGCTGATGGACGGGTCGAAGCCAGTTACCGGCTCACTAGCGAACGCTTTGCAGAAGGATTGGCTGCGTGGCTGACGCAGCGAGGGAAGGGCAAAGAGGGACCTGTTGTTGTAAAGGTCACTTTGGCATAATCGGGCTTCGCGGGCTTATTTCGAACTGGCGGGAGATAGCGTGTTTCCAGCGGCGTCGCGCTTTTCGCCAAGCGCCGCGCGAATCTGCGGCAATGCGTGGAGTGCCGCGATCTCGCCGGCAGCAACCATGTCCGGCGTCTTACTGAAATCATCCCAAACGAATGACTTCACATCTGGCTCGATAACAATGTCCGCCTGAGTGCGCCAGGCGAGATCCGAATGCCGCTGAATGATGTTGAACGAGCGGCTGAGAACGTCTGTGAAGGTGCGCGGCTGCTCGATGTTTCCGGACTCCATGTATACGGCAACGACAAGATCCGCCCCGAGCAAGAGCGCGCCTTCCACTGGCACGGGAGCGGTCAGAAATCCGTCTACGAGCGTGCGATTTTCATACTGAATGGGCACAAACAACCCTGGATAGGCGCAGGAAGCGCGAAGGGGCGGCGCGATTGCTCCGTGCGAGTAGTACACGGTGACGCCGGCGATGATGTCGGTGGCGGCAATGGCCATAGGAATTTGCAATTCCTCGAATGTCTTGGCCGGCGTGAAGCGAGCAAGGAATTTTTCCATACGTTGATTGGTCGCCAGGCCGAGCCATGAGGGTGTCCAGCGGCCAAAATCCGCGAAGCTCGTGGTGGCGCCGATTTCTTCCATCAATTCAAGCGACGCCCCGGCACAGAAAGCCGTGCCGATCAAAGCGCCTACGCTCGTTCCCGCTACGCAGTCGATGGGAATGCCCGCTTCGCGGAGAACCCGCAGCACGCCGATATGTGCAATGCCGCGCGCGAAACCACCCGCCAGAGCCAGGCCGACGCGAGGGCGCTCTGCGTGGTGCGGCTCATGACGATAAGCGAGCGCGCGAAATTTGTCTTTCGCGGTGCGGAACCAGGCAAGAGGTCCGGATGCCTTCTCTTCTTCGGACATTCCTCTATTTTACCGCGGTTGTTCCACGCCGCACCGCGGTTTGACCCCCGCTTAGCGGTTTTGTAACCTGTCGTTCCGTCGGAGCTTTGCGGAAAGGCTGGCCATGAAACGTCGCATCGAAAAGGCGGTGGTGTTAGGAGCGGGAACCATGGGGTCGCGAATCGCGGCGCATTTCGCGAATGCCGGGCTGCCTTGCATTCTGCTGGATATCGTACCGCCGAATTTGGCTCCCGACGCACCGGCGGCAGAACGCAACAAGATCGTTCGCGCGGGCTTGGAAGCGGCGAAAAAGTCGAAACCGGCGGCATTTTTTACGGCCTCACTTGCGGACAGAATTGGCATCGGAAATTTTGAGGACGACCTGGCACGTTGCGCCGAAGCGGATTGGATCATCGAAGTCGTCGCGGAAAACCTGGAAATCAAGCGCAAGCTGCTTGCGCGTGTGGCGCAGTTCCGGAAACCCGCCGCGATCGTGACGACGAACACTTCAGGATTGCCGGTGCACCTCATCGCTGAAGGTATGAGCGAGGAGTTTCAGCAACAATGGGCGGGCACGCACTTTTTCAATCCGCCGCGTTATTTAAAACTGGTGGAAGTGATTCCCGGGCCGAAGACTTCGCCCGAAGTCGTCGAGGCGCTCAGCGAGTTTTGCGACCGGCGGTTGGGCAAAGGCGTGGTCATCGCGAAAGACACGCCGAACTTCATCGCCAATCGCATTGGAACATTTTCGATGCTGAATGCCTTGCGGTTGATGGGAACGCTGGGAATGACCGTCGAAGAAGTGGATGCCTGCACCGGACCAGCCGTGGGCTGGCCGAAATCGGCCACGTTTCGCACCGCAGACATTGTGGGGTTAGACGTGCTCGTCCACGTAGTGAAAAACATTTACGACACCGCGCCCAACGACGAATCTCGCGAGAGCTACAAGGTGCCGGCGCTTGTTGAAGAAATGACAAAGCGCGGATGGCTGGGCGACAAGACCGGACAGGGTTTTTACAAGAAGGTTCGCGGAGAAGGCGAAAAAGAGATTCTGACACTTGACGTGAACATCATGGAATACCGGCCGCGGCAAAAAGCGAAATTCGCCTCGCTCGAAATGGGCAAAGCCATTGAGGACACGCGCGAGCGGCTGCGCGCGCTCGTTGGCCCGCTCCTCGAAGGACAGAGAGGCGATAAGGCGCAGCAGTTTATCTGGGGCGGGCTCTCCGAAATGTGTCTGTACGCCGCCAGGCGCGTCCCGGAAATTTCTGACCATATCGTGGATGTGGATCGCGCGATGCGCTGGGGCTTCGGCTGGGAGCTCGGACCGTTCGAAATCATGGATGCAGTCGGCGTGAAGGCATTCGCCGCACAAGTGCAGAAAGAAGGAAAAGCTGTGCCGCCGGTTATTGAGCAGGTCCTGGCAAGCGGGCGTAAGGGGTTCTACGAATCAGAAAGAGGCACGACAACGGTTTTTGATCTTTCCGCTGGCAGCAAGAAGAACGTGGAAGAACCGAGCGGCGTGATTTTTCTCAAGTCCCTGAAGGATGCAGGCAAGGAAATCGAGCGAAACTCCGGAGCCAGCCTGATCGATCTCGGCGACGGAGTGGTTTGTTGCGAATTTCACGCCAAGATGAACGCTATTGGCGCGGACTTGATCGCCATGATGCAAAAGGGGCTGAAGCGCTTGGAAACCGATTTCGAGGCCATGGTGATCGCGAATCAGGCGGTCAATTTCTCTGTTGGGGCAAATGTGATGCTGGTGCTGGTCGCGGCTCAGGAGCAAGAGTGGGACGAGCTGCACATGATGGTAAGACAGTTTCAAAACGTCAATTTGGCGATCAAGTACGCGCCAAAGCCTGTGGTGGCGGCGCCGCAGGGCATGGCTCTGGGGGGCGGGTGCGAAGTGAGTCTTCATGCGGCCAGGATTCATGCGGCAGCGGAAGCCTATATCGGGCTGGTGGAGACGGGAATCGGCTTGATTCCGGGTGGCGGCGGAAGCAAGGAGATGCTGATTCGCGCGAATGAACACGCGGCGAGCGGCGAAGACCTGGACTTGTTCCACGCTCTAAAGCCGATATTCGAAGCGATCGCCATGGCCAAAGTCGGAACGAGCGCGCAAGAGTGCCGCGACCTCGGCTACCTGCGGCGAGAAGATGGCGTGTCAATGAACCGCGACCGGCTGGTTGCTGACGCGAAGGAAGGCGCGCTGGCTTTGGTGCGAGGAGGTTATAAACCGCCAGCCGCCAGTTGGCAGGAAGGCGCCCAAGCCAAGCAGATCAAGGTGCTTGGCGAACAGTTCCTTGCCGGCGCGAAGCTGGCGATTCACATGATGGTGCGCGGCGGCTATGCCTCGGAATACGATGCGCACGTCGGGCGCAAGCTCGCGAATATTTTGGCGGGAGGACCGCTCACATCCCCGCAACTCGTCAGCGAACAATACGCTCTAGATCTCGAGCGCGAAGCTTTCGTCTCTCTTTGCGGCGAAAAGAAAACGCAAGAACGCATCGCTCACACTCTGAAAACCGGCAAGCCGCTCCGAAACTAAGAACTGACGGCCGCCCTTCTAGCTGTTCCCTACTGTAATCGTATAGAATTGTATCCATTTGTCGTTGGAGAATAGGCTATTCTGTATATTTGAAGGAGGGCTTGTGCAAAAGCTCCTGCCGCCACGAGAAGCGGCCAATATTCTCGGCATCAGCTATCCCACGCTCAAGCAATGGATTTACCACGGCAAACTCAAGTCAGTGAAGACGCCAGGCGGCCACCACCGCGTTCCAGAGAGTGAAATCGACCGGCTGATTCCAAGGAAATTTGAGCGGGGCGATCTCGCGGCGCGGCGCCTCCACTTCCGCAAGATTAGCGGACGAAATCAGTTGATTGGCCGCGTTGTGGGGCTCAAGTTCAGCGGGCTGCTCGCTCAAGTGACGCTGGCCATCGGCGAGCAACACATCACCTCGATCATTACCGCCGACGCGGCTAAGGAACTGCGTCTAAAGCCTGGCGACCGTGCGGCCGCGCTCATCAAGTCCACCGAAGTGATGATTCTGCGAGTGTAGGCGGCTGGATCATGGGTCCATTGATCGGTGGCTTGTGACTCGCCCAAAAGCCAATCCGCTCGCGCTGCGCGCTTGCTGCGTGATTCCTTTAGCGCTCCTGTTTGCTGCGATGGACTTGCGGGGGCAAGAGCAGGAATTGCGAATTGCGGCCGCTGCGGATTTGAAATTTGCGATGGCCGAACTATCCAAGGCGTTTGAGAGCAAGACAGGCATAAAGACAGACGTCACAAGCGGCTCAAGCGGCAATTTCTTCGCGCAAATTCAGGGCGGCGCCCCGTTCGATCTTTTCTTCTCGGCAGATATCGAGTACCCGAATAGATTGGAAGCCACAGGCGTCGCCGAGGCTGGGACGATGTGGGAATACGCGGTGGGCGGAATCGTGATCTGGGCACCCACAAACATGGCGGGAGACCTCACGAAACAAGGTTGGAAATTTCTCCTCGATGCGCGCGTGCAGAAAATTGCAATTGCCAATCCGGCGCATGCCCCGTATGGCCAAGCGGCCGTATCTGCGCTGCGGAAAGCAGAGATTTATGAGCGCGTAAAACCGAAACTCGTCTACGGCGAGAATATTTCGCAAGCCGCGCAATTTGTGCAATCCGGCAACGCGCAGGCGGGAATCATTGCGCGATCGCTGGCGCTTTCGCCCAGAATGAAGGATGGGCAAATTTGGGAGATTCCGGCGGAAATGCATCCGCCCATCCATCAGGGTGCCGTGGTACTAAAGAATGCTAGGAGTCGGACTGCGGCGCACGCCTTTCTGGACTTTGTGAAGAGCCCGGCGGGCCGCGAGATTCTGGAAAAGTACGGATTCACAGTTCCAGGGAGCAACTAGGGATCGTATCTTGCGAAGTGGCACCCCAGGATACGCCGGAGAAGCAATGTCCTCGTTATGGCTGTCGTTCGAATTGGCTGGCTGCGTGGCGGTGATCCTGCTCCTGGTCGGAGCGCCGGTTGCCTACTGGCTGGCGTATTCGAATTGGCGCGGCAAATTCGTTCTCGAGTCGATTGTGGCCTTGCCGCTGGTCCTTCCTCCCACCGTTCTTGGATTTTATGCGTTGCTCGCGATGGGAGCGCGTGGCCCCCTGGGAAAATTGTGGCTGGCACTTTTCGGCCAAGGGCTAGCCTTCACTTTCACCGGGCTGGTGATTGCTTCTGTCTTGTACAGCTTTCCTTTCGCTGTGCAGCCGCTAATGGTTTCCTTTGAGACGGTCGACCGGAAGCTGCTCGACGCTTCCGCGATTCTAGGCGCGGGAAGATGGCGAACTTTTTACCGCATCATCTTGCCTCTGTCTTTTTCAGGCGTGGTGACGGCGCTGGTGCTGAGCTTTGCGCATACGCTCGGAGAGTTTGGCGTGGTGCTGATGGTTGGCGGGAATCTCGCAGGCGTAACGCGCACCGTTTCGATAGACATTTACGACCGCGTGCAGTCGCTCGAATACGCGCAAGCGAACCACGAGGCGCTTCTCCTGCTGGCCATCTCGTTTGCCGTTCTCTGCCTGGTTTATGGAATCAATCGCCGCGTCTGGACGCCCTCATGGAAGCTATGGACCGCGAAGTAGAGCCATCTTCCCTTTTCGCAAGCATTCGCGTAGAGCGGAACAGGGCCACAGCCTCCTTTGTTCTTGATGTTTCCATCGAAGCGCCGCCAGGCATCACAATCCTGTTTGGCCCTTCCGGCGCGGGCAAGTCCACTTTATTGGATTGCGTGGCGGGATTGGTGCGCCCGGACTGCGGGAAGATTACTGTGGGCGAAGAGACCTTTTTCGACTCGTCGTCAAAAGTCGCACTGCCTCCGCAAAGGCGCCGCGTCGCCTACGTATTTCAATCGCTGGCGCTGTTTCCACACCTCACGGTTGCGCAGAATGTGGAGTACGGCTTGAACCATCTGCCAGAAACCGATCGTCAAACGCGCGTCGCAGAGACTCTTGAAGCTTTTCGGGTCGCGCACTTGCGGAATCAAAAGCCGTGGCAAATATCCGGCGGCGAGAGGCAGAGAACGGCTTTGGCCAGATCGCTGGTGACAGCGCCGCGCGTCCTCCTGCTGGATGAGCCTCTAACGGGACTGGACGCGGAACTCAAGTCTTCGATCGTGGATGACTTGCGCGCCTGGAACGCTTCAAGACGCATCCCCATCCTTTACGTCACGCACAGCCGCGAGGAAGTGGACGCGTTGGGCGAGCGCGTCATTGCCATCGACAACGGCCGCGTCTTGGGCCGCGGCGCTCCGATGGACGTATTGGACGCGCCGCGCCGGAAGCGGCTGGCGCAAGCCAGCGGTTTCGAGAACTTACTCTCCGCCACAGTCCTCGATCTTCGCGAGCCCGACGGGGTCATGCGCGTGCGGTTGGCGGAAACAATGCGTGAGATAGAAGTTCCGCTCGCCCATGCGTCGGCCGGCGACCAGGTGCACATCGCGATCCGCGCGGGCGACATCATACTGGCAGCAGAACCACCGCGCGGCCTGAGCGCCAGAAACATTCTGGAAGGAAGAATGGTCTCGCTGGAGCGGCACGGCGCAATGGTGATTGCAAAAGTCGATTGCGGCGTGAGGTTCGTCGTGCATGTTACGCCGGGAGCGGCCCGAGCTCTGGAATTAGCGGCAAGAAAGGAGGTCTGGCTGGTGCTGAAAACGCACTCTTGCCATCTTGTCGACTAGCGAAAATCCTGAAAAAAACCGAAATGGAACAGGGGCCTGAAGCAGGCTCTGCATGTCCGCATTAGCCTACTTCGGCTTTTGCGCGGAACGTGTGACTCTGCCCACGTTAGGCACGGAGAATTTGACTTCGTCCGCCTCCAATGCGCCGCCCTTCGGCGTCGCATGAATCACGACCAAGTCCCCCACGGCGAGATCCGCGAGCGTGGCCGGCTGGTCTTCCGAAGCGGGAGCACTCTGACTTTGCTTTTGCGCGACGTGCAGGACGTAAACCGTCGAAGCGGCCAGTTTCACCTCCATGGTTCTCCCGTCCTGCGTTTTAAGCTGTAAGGAGTCGGCAGCAATTTTCTCAATTGTTCCTCTTACGTGCACTTTGCTCCCATGAGCAAGTGCGGATCCATAGACCAAACTGATTATTGTTGCCAGAACTAGCCATCGAGTTTTCATAAGCGTCTCCGGGAGAGACGGAACTTCGAGTGAGCCGCCTTATTTCCGGTCCTGGTCGTGTGATTCGGGTTTTGCCTTCGGCGTTGCTCCATTCAAAAACTCCTCCTCCTCTCGCTCCTCCGAGCGATCCTCCGGACCCTTCGGATTATGACGCTCCATCTCGATGCGCTCCGCAGCCGTCAAGTGAGGGAGATGCCGAATGAAGTGCACGAGCCGCCAGCTTGCTTGCTGACCGCCGTGGTTAGTCGAAACGGTGTGATCTCCTCCGCTTTCAGAGAAGGCGGGCATGCCGGTAAAGCGCACACCGTTTTCAATGATCCAAAACAGCTCGCCGTCCGTCAAATTCTGCGTTGATGGGAAGCGCAGATCGGGAGGTTTAGGGTAGAGTCCCTTCCCGATTGCCGTGTCGCCGCTACCGTCGTTAGCATGGCAGGTTGCGCAGTGATCCGCAAAATGCAGCCGCGCGTCTCGTTGACCTTCCGTCGAATCCATCACCGGGTTTTGTGCTTGTTTTGCATTGCTGGGGATTGCCAGATGCCGCGCATTGCGCGCCAGCATTGTTTCCAGTCCGCTGGGTTTGGCTTTAGCGCTCATTCCGTCATGCAAAATGGCGACGGCGGCTCCCGCGCCCAGGCCGAGAAGTCCAAGTCCCCCGACAATCAGAAGTGTGTTCCGTCTCATGAACACTAGTCTATGCGAGCTAAGGATAGTTGCGGCTGCGAATCGCGCCTCGGCAAAACGGCAACCATCATACATTTCTCCTGCGGCTTTCCGGCTGGAAGTTTCAGCATCCCGTCCACGCCGTTATGCCAATTGCCAGGGCTCTGCCGTGCTCTGGAGCGGCCTCAGTGTCCGTTCCCAAATTTCGGTTGTCAGCCTTGCTCTGATAGGATGGCGTTTGCTAGGACTGAGGGTCAGAAGCCCTGCGCCTGACGCTCTAGCTGAGACAGAAACGAGATGATCCATTGACTGCGGTGGCACAAGCCGAATCTTCACAGCGGGAAAGCTTTGAGCGAGCAATTTCTTTGTGCTCGCCCGTCGTTCGCGAATCTCTCCATGCCGTTCGGCGTGGCCAAGAACTTTCTTTTGAGCAAGGCCTGCAGCTCGCCGTCGCGGACGACCACGGTTTGCAGGCGTTGATCGCCGTTGCGGATTACCTGCGGCGCGAAACGGTCGGGGAAACGATCACCTACGTCGTCAACCGCAATGTCAATTTCACGAATGTCTGCTTTGTTGGCTGCAGTTTTTGCGGCTTCGGGCGCGGTCCCGCGGCTCTGGATGCCTATTCCCTCTCTTTTGAAGAAGTCGTTCGCCGCGCGCAAGAAGCATGGAATTGCGGAGCGACCGAAGTTTGCATTCAAGGCGGTTTGCCGCGAGACCTCGATGGATTTTTCTATCGCAACCTTTTGCGGACCATTAAGCGCGCCATCCCCGCGATGCACGTCCACGCCTTTTCACCCATGGAAATCCACTACGGCGTGCTGAAGACCGGGATGCCTTTGCGCGATTACCTGCAAATGATGAAGGACGAAGGGCTGGGAAGCCTTCCCGGCACAGCCGCCGAAATCCTGGATGACCGCATCCGCATGCAGCTCAGCCCCAATAAGTTGCCTGCCGCGCGCTGGGTCGAGATCATTACGACGGCGCACGCGCTTGGTATTCCCACGACTTCAACCATGATGTACGGCCACATCGAAGAGCCTGCGGATTGGGTGCGTCACCTTCTCCTGTTGCGCGCGATTCAGACACGCACCGGCGGATTCACGGAGTTTGTTCCACTCGGTTTTGTTCATCAAAATACTCGCCTCTACAAGCACGGTGGCGCGCGCCCAGGAGCGAGGCGCGACGAGCACCTTCGCGTTCACGCCCTTGCGCGGGTGCTTTTGCACGGCGCGATTCGCAACGTGCAAGTCTCCTGGGTGAAGCTGGGGATCGAAACTTCGCTGGCTTGCTTGCAGGCCGGTGCTAACGATTTTGGGGGAACGTTGATGGAGGAGAACATTTCGAAAGCTGCGGGCGCTACCTTTGGTGAGTATGTCTCTCCGGAGGAATTTCGCGCCTACATCCGAAGAATCGGCCGGGTTCCTGCCGAAAGGTCCACCACATACCGGATTCGCCGCTTGTTCGGACCTCATGAAGACGATCTGCCCTCCAGTCCGCCGCAATTGCGCCTCGCTCGAACTGAGAGTCACTCCGGCTACGCCGAAGGCGCTTACTAAGGTATTTCTATGCGTGCCCTCTTGCTGCCCATCAAAGATTTGCAGCACGCCAAGAAGAGGTTGGCCGGCGTGTTAACACCGGAAGAGCGATTTGCGCTTGCAGAAGCCATGCTCGCGGACACGATGCGGGCGGCGCAGGGTGTGCGATTGGCCGAGAAGATTTTTGTGGTAACAAATTATGAGCCCGCTATGCGAATCGCGGAGGAAAACAGCTGGGAGGTTTTGAGGGAAGACCAGCAGATTTCTGAAAGCGATTCCGTGGACGCCGCTTCGAGGATTTGCGAGCTACGCGGAGTAACTGGTTTGCTGCGCATACCGCTGGATGTGCCGTTGGCGCGGGCCTCGGATATCGATGAATTGCTCGCTATTGACTGTGAAATGCCAGCAGTGGTCATCGTGCCGTCGCGCGGCGGCCGGGGAACAAATGCGATTCTGCGAATGCCGCCAGCACTGTTTCCTTCCCATTTCGGCGAGGGAAGCTATGCGAAGCATGTTGGCGAGGCTGGGCGCATTGGCGCTCGGGTGATCTTGCGACACAACGCCCGGCTGGAAATGGATGTCGATGACGATGCGGATCTATGGGCGCTTCTGCAGAACGATTTGAGCGGCACGGCCACGGGCCGGTGGCTTGGCGAGTCCGGCGTCAAGGCCAGGATAAGGTCAAGCAAGGGAGAGCCGGCGCGGTTTGCCGCCAAAGGCTGAGCAACAGGAGCGCGATGAAGAGAAAAGCTTTTTCCAGCACGGACGAAATTGTCGCTGATGTTCCCGATGGCGCGCGTATCATGTTCGGCGGATTCGGAGGCGCGGGCTTCCCGAACAATCTGATTCAAGCCCTCGTCCGCAAAGGCGTCAAGAACATCACGGCCATCAGCAACAATTGCGGCACGCGCGATGGCGAGCTGGGTTTAATGTTCAAAAACAATCAGATCAAACATGTAATCGCTTCTTTCCCCGGCCCTCATGCGAACTATTTCCAGGATCGCTTTGCCGCCAAGCAAGTGACACTCGAATTGGTGCCACAGGGCATCCTTTGCGAACGCATGCGCGCGGCCGCCGCAGGGTTACAAGGCTTTTACACTTCGGTCGGTGTTGGAACCGAAGTTGCCGGCGGAAAGGAAGAACGCGTTCTCGAAGGCAAGCGCTGCATTTTGGAAATGCCGATTCATGCGGACTATGCATTCATCAAGGCACAGAAGGCGGATGAGCTTGGCAACTTGACTTACCGGCTGGCAGCCAGGAACTTCAATCCCATCATGGCGATGGCCGCGGACACCACGATAGCGGAAGTGGAAGAAATCGTGCCTGCAGGTTCGATTGAACCCGAACACGTGATGACGCCGGCGATTTTTGTGCATCGCATTGTGCAGGCGAAGGGGCTTTACTATGCCGGGTGAGCGGACTCAGGAAAGAGTCATCCCGGAGAAGGCGAGGCTTACTCGAGAACAGATCGCGCAGCGCGCGGCCCTCGAACTATCCGACGGCGCTTACGTCAACCTCGGCTGGGGCATTCCCAATCTCATCGCCGACTATCTCCCGAAAGGCATTACCGTCTATTTTCACAGCGAAAATGGAATCCTCGGCATGGGCCGGCGCGCGCGTCCCGGCGAAGAAGATTACGACCTCGTGGACGCCATGAAGGTTCCCGTCACGCTGATTCCCGGCGCGTCTTTTTTCCATCAGGCTGACGCGCACTTGATGACCCGCGGCGGACATCTTGACGTCGCCGTGCTAGGGGGTTTCCAGGTTTCTGAAAGAGGCGATCTCGCCAACTGGAAAATCCCCGGCGCAAAAGGCTCCGGCGGCATCGGCGGCGCAATGGACATCGCTGCCGGAGCGAAGAAGTTAATCGTCTGCATGGAACACGTCACCAAAGACGGCGCGCCAAAAATTGTGAAGCAATGCACCTATCCGCTGACTGGCCTCGCTTGTGTGGATACGATCGTCACGGATCTTGCCGTGATCGACATCAAGCCAGAGGGGTTGGTGCTGCGCGAGCTCGCGCCCGGTTGGACGATGGAAGAGGTGCAGAAAGCTACGGGCGCGCCGCTGATCGCGTGCGGCGGCGTTCCTGAAATGAGTTTGCAATGACTTTCAAACGACCATCTGAGGAGGAGCTATGAGCCAGGTAATTCCGCAAACCCACGCCGATCTGCTGGAAAAGCAGGCCTTCGGCAATCTCGGCACACTGATGAACGATGGCAGCCCGCAGGTCACGCCCGTCTGGGTCGACTATGACGGCACCTACGTTCGCTTCAATTCCGCAAAAGGCCGCGTAAAAGACAAAAACATTCGCCGCGATCCCCGCGTGTCTATCTCTCTGCAGGATCCCGCGAATCCTTACCGCTATCTGGAAATTCGCGGCCGCGTCGTGGAGATCACCGAAAACGGCGCCGACGACCACATCAACAAGCTCTCGCAAAAATATCTCGGGAAGCCCGTCTACCCCTTCCGCCAGCCGGGCGAAGTTCGCGTTCTCTACAAAATCGAGCCAGTAAAAGTAAGCTCCATGGGCTGACAGATCAGGAGTTGAAACTAGACAATTGAAAATGGAAGGACAGCTCAGACTTTTAGGTCGGAGGGGCCTGAATATTAGCCGCCAAAAGCATTGGACGAGATTCGCAGGCTTTCCATTTTCGGATTTCTAGTTTCAGATTCTCACAGCCGCGCGGCGACGCGCGCGGCAATGCGCCCATCCGGTATTCGAAAAACAAATGCGAGGCTGTCCATAAGGGGCACTCCCGCGCTCGGCACCTGTACTTCAAACAGCCATTGGTAGCGCGGAGGCAATTCGGCCGTAAGAGCAGTGGCATAAGGCAATATGCGGTCGATGCGCGCGTTAATCTCTTTCACGCCTTTCACCGGCATTAAGTCCACACCATGCTTCCAGTAAATCGAGATGTGCAGCTCGTCGATCATCTTTTGCGTCATGTACACGCGCGTGCCCACCTGCTTGAGGCCGCCTGGGCACAGCTCGTCGCGAATGGAAAAGACAACAGTCAGGGTATCTGGAAACTGCGTCAGCGTCTGTGTTCCACGGCGGAAGGTCGTGGCTTGATCGGTGTCAATCCGCTTGAGCCCGTCAAAGAACTCGCCAGCACTCATGCGACCGGTGATGCGGAAGCACACGCCGTTAGGAAGGGAGCCGTCAGTCTCGAAAAAAACGCCGCCGTCATAGCCCCAAACAGTCTTCTCTTTGCTGTCTTGCTTTCCATGCTTGCTTTGCTGCGCGAAGCTGAAGGGAGCCGCGGCAAGGAAAATCAGAAGTGCAACAACGGTAGGCTTGTGAATTGCTCTCTGCATATAGAGTGGCATTCTTCCTGGCGAACGCAGGAGCCCAGTCGATCAGGCCCCAACTATTAATTTAGTCCTTTTGCGTGCTCGGAGAGAAGAAACTTGAAGCCATCCAGCGTGTGCATGGCCTTGCCAGTCCCTTCGGATTTTACGTCACCTTTTCCTGAGCGCACTGACTGAATCGCCTCGACCAGTTTTGGCAAGACGTCCGGCCGCGCCACGGGGATATTGTGCGCGCCTAGAACCAGTTTCACTTGTGGACCTAGCGCTGCGAGCCGCTTCACTGAGGCGACATATTCATCCAGATTCGTTTCCGGGCGATAGAGCCAGATCGGAGCGGGATAGTACGTGTCTCCCGTGAACAGCAAGCCGTTTGCGCGATCGATCAGGGAAATCGCATCCGGCGTATGGCCGGGCGTGGCGATAATTTCCAGCGTCCGTCCGCCCAGATTGATTTTGAAGCCGTCGCGTACGAAAAACCCGATATGCCAATGTTTGGTCACGTACGTTTTCGGATTGAAGGTCTTCGGCAATTCGCCGCAGATTTGGTCCGGCGCAACTTCCGCTTGCGCGTCCTCACTCGAGCCCTTCGCGTTGGCGCGCGTAAACGCCGTGTCCATCCCATAAATGAAATTGAACTGCCAGTTTCCGCCGACATGATCGTCGTGCGTGTGCGAATTCAGCACCACAATGGGCCGCGACGTGAGGCGTGAGACAACGCTGCGAATGTTGGCGATGCCCATCCCCGTGTCAAACAAAACCGCCTGCTTTGTTCCGACAATAAGGTAAGAAATCGTTTCTTCCGATTGATGCGGCTCGTAAATCGCAAACACTCCGGGAGCAACCTTGTAAATCTCGAACCACGGCTCATTGGGCAGCACTCGCTCGAGGGATTTGTATTCCGGGCGAGGCAATTCCTTACACCACTCCGGTTTGTACGCGCTCGTCTGTGCGGCCGAAATTACCGGCAAGAGACAAACCAACACCAGTCGTGCGAGTCTTTTGCCAAAGCTCACGGTTCCTCCCAAGTTGCGACTCGTTGGATTGTGCTGGGTTTGCTTATCGTATAGCGCTCTCCGCGCGCGGGCAAATCTCCGGTTTCCCTTCGTTTGCGCCTGTGAGCTGTTGGCCCTCTGCACAGTCAGTTTTTCGCCGGCGAAACAAAAATGGACTTAGGCAGCATCATGTGCACGCCCTTGTTGCCATCGACGAGTTCGGTGATATGCAAATCGGCGGCGACGCTGGAAAGCATGTAGGCATCGTCGCGCGAAAGGTGTTTTTCAGTCACCAGGAAATCGATCATTTCGCGCACTGCGAGCGTGGCGCAGGCGTTCAAGTCGTCGTTCAGGCCGATGGTGATGTAATGCGTAGGCGTTTCGGCGCGCGGCCACTTCAGATGCATGTCTTTGCGCACGATAAACTGAAACGTTCCGACGAGCGAAGTCTCGATCGCAGTAATATCCACTTCGCCGTCCCCCTGCCCCCCGTGGCCGTCGCCGACTTCAAAGAGCGCGCCGGGAGCGTGTACTGGAATGTACAGCGTAGTACCGGCCACCAAATCCTTGTTATCCAGATTCCCCGCCATAATCCATGGCGGGCCGCTGTTCCACCGGCCTACCGTTTCCGGAGGCGCCACACCCATGCTGCCAAAGAACGGATGCAGCGGGACTTCGATGCCCGGCGCGAATTTCGCCACCATGCGCTTTTCATCCAGCGGAATGATCTTCGTTTTCGCGTAGGGATAATCGTCGGGCAGATAGCCGCGGCCCGGCGCGAACCCGTTGTAGGCATAAGGAATCGCCAGTTTGATCGCCAGGATTTTCACTTCCAGCACGTCGCCGGGCTGCGCGGCTTCAATGTAGATGGGCCCGGTGAGAATGTGCGGGCCCGGACCTTTCTCTTTCACCTGGTCGGTGATGTCTCGAAGGGATTGTTCGACCTGATCTGGCGGCACGCCGGCTTCTTCCAATCGCTTCGGGCTGTTGGTGATCAGCGTTTGAATTTCCACCGTGTCGCCCGACTTGATGCGCAACACGGGCGTGGCCTTCGCGTCATAGTAACCCCACGCCACGGTCTTCGGCGTGGGCTTCAGTGTGTACGTGGTCTGCGCATGCGCCCGCTGCGCAACGTACGGCATCATCGCCAGCAAGAGTCCACACGAAAAATAGCGACGAATCATTTAGCCTCCCCAGATTACGCGAATGTCATCCAGAGGACGTACTTCTTGCGGCCGAAGGATCTCACCTGTTCCGGCAGGTCGTTACATCCCGGTCAGCTGAGATTCAGACAATGCAAGCCAGCTCATTTCTCATCAAGCGGCGCCGGTCGCCCTTTGCCCGAAGCGATGATGCCACACCTGCGCCGCGCCAATCAGGTTCGCGTCTTCGCCCGGTGACGCCAAAGCCAGCTCCGTCTTCTCAAACGGAACGAACCGGCAACCCTGGGCAATCACTTTGCGCAGGTCTTCTAGGCGCATACTTTTCATGATGCTACCGCCCAGAACAATGCGATCGGGAACAAACAGATTGATCAGATTGGCCAAGCCCAGCCCGAGATAGTGCGCTTCGCGGGCAACAGCTTGGCGAGCCAATTCGTCGCCGCTCTCCGCAAGCTCGAAAATCTCTCTTGCGGTGAGAGCTTTGGTATTTCGAGCCTTAGCCCGCGCCCTTTCATTGAACCACGCCGCCATCGCTGGCCCAGTCGCCAGCGCTTCCCAGCACCCGCGAAAGCCGCAGGTGCATTGCGGACCGGAAGCGTCGATCACGTGATGGCCGACTTCGGGATGCGACTTGTCCGTCCCGCGATAGAGCTGGCCGTCGAGGATGATACCGCCGCCAATCCCTGTGCCCACGGTCACGTAAATCAACCGGGACTTGCCTTTTCCCGCGCCCCACGCCGCCTCTCCGAGCGCCGAAGCATCGCCGTCGTTTTCCAGCGCCACGCGTACGCCAAACTCTCGCGTCAAATCCTGCACTGGATTACAGCCTTTCCAACCGGGGAGAAAATCCACGTCGCCGAATTCGCCCGTGCTCGGATAGACCCAGCCGGTCGAGCCGATGCCGATGCCGGAAAGTTCGGTGTTGGTCTTTTGCGCGGCCTCGCGCAGCATGCGAATGATGTGCCGCAGTCCATCAGGATACGCACGAGCCGCCTCGGTCGGAGTTTCCAGGCGAGCAAGGACCTTGCCCGCATCGTCCACGACGCCCCCGGCAATCTTCGTTCCTCCGATGTCCACCGCCCCTATCACCGCGTCTCTCCTCCGACTTAAGACCACCTTCGGTCATTCCGGGCAAAGCGAGGAATCTTTCTTCGCTGTCATCCCGAGCCCGGTCGCCCGGTTTTGGCGAACGGGGGCGAGGGATCTGCTTTTCTCTGTGTCCTCTGTGCTGGGCCCTCTGTGCCCTCTGTGTTAATTCTTCCCCGCTTCTTTCGGGAGCACGCCGTACTCGTCTTCGACAATGAAGGAGCACAGCCGAAACGTGTCGCAGTCGACGCCGGAAAGGCGCGACAAGTGCTCAGCGGTAAGCTGCGCTGGGATGATGTCGATCAGGAATTGCCATTCGGGCGGCGTCGCAGGAAGCTGGAACACCAAATCGCCCGCATCTGCCGAAAGATTCTGGCCGACGAGCATCACTTTTGCGCCAAGCTGGCGAAGATCGCGCGCCAAGGCCAAATCCTGTTCGCGCATATGCGCGGCGTCGATCCAAATCCCGCAGCGAATGTTCTCCGCGACGATTTCCTGCGGGCCGTGGCGGAACGCTCCAGTGCCCATTGCTGTCGCTGGATTTTTTACGCCTTCTTCCCACATCAGCCGGGCTTCGTAGGCGCTGCCCAGACTCGACCCACGCGCCAGAAAGTAGGTCGTGCTGCGCGGCGCGAGCCAAGCCGACTTGGCAATCTGCTCCTGCCATTCCGGAATCGCCCGCCCCGTTTCCGCGACCGCCCGCGTCAGCGACTCGGCAAGTCCCGAATCACCAGTAGGATCTTGTGGCACAGGCACTCTTGCCTGTGCTGAATTTGGTGCACTCTCATGTGGAGCACAGCCAGGAGTGGTGGCTATGCCACGAGCGTTTTGCCCAATCACCGAACTCGCGAGAAGTCCTGCGGTCAACGCGATCGTGGTGTACGTGTTCACCGAAATCGCGTGATCGAGGGCAACTGGAACAACAATCGGAACATGCGCTTCGTTCGCGAGCGGACTGTCCGGCACATTGGTGATGCCGATAACCGTCGCGCCGGCCTTGCGCGCTTTGGCGGCCAGTTGAACAATTTCCACGCTCTTCCCGCTGCGCGAAAGAATGACGACCGCAGAGTTCTTCGGAAACGAGGCAAATTGCAGCAACTCGGCAGCATCCTGCAAGTAAACCGGATGCGCATGCTGATGGAACATCGCACCAACGTTCAGCGCCGCGTGCCAACTGCTCCCGATTCCCGTCAAATAGACGTGTGGGGCCTCGCGAATCGCCGCAGCCGCCGCTTCGAGCGCCTGCCGGCCAGCCGGCGTGCCTCGCGCATCTTCCCCGGCCCTAGTCGGCCCCGCGAAGCGCTCGATGGTCCCCTGCAACTCTTCCGGCTGCCTCAGGATGTCCTTCAGAAAATGTGTCATGACTCGTCAATGAGCGCTTGCTTGTTTTGTGTACAGCACGAATTCCAAGAGCATCATAGCCAGTCCGAAAATCACACTAAATATGGCGCAGACGCGTAGGGTGACTCTTGACCTATGCAATCCACTAGGTGTTCCGACGGAATAGATTTCGTGATTAAGGAACGAACCCGCGCCAAGTTTTCGCTTAAACCAGGAATGTAGTCGCACGCCAAAACGCTGGTCAAGTTTCACCATCGCGTCGAGATTTTGGAGAATCAGTACGCCCGCAATCACGAAAGCAGTGGGCAATGCAAGGCGGTCGGTCACTTCAGAGATTGCGGTCATGGGTGCGTCATGTCCTCGGGCTTGACCAGGGCGTCAAATTCTTCGGCGGTGACGTAGCCGAGCTTGATGGCGGCTTCGCGAAGGCTAATGTGCGCCTTGTGCGCGGCTTTGGCGACTTGGGCGGCGTTGTCGTAGCCGATCTTCGGAGCGAGCGCGGTGACCAGCATCAGCGAATTGTGGACGTAGCGGTCGATGGTTTCGCGGTTGGCTTCGATGCCTGCCACGCAATGATCCACAAAAGAATTGCACGCGTCGGCGAGCAGCTCGACGGAGTGCAAATAGTTGAAAATCATCACCGGCTTGAAGACGTTCAGCTCGAAATTGCCCTGCGAGCCAGCGAAGCCGATCGCGGCGTCGTTGCCCATCACCTGCACGGCCACCATAGTGAGCGCTTCAGACTGCGTGGGATTCACTTTGCCGGGCATGATCGAGGAGCCGGGCTCGTTTTCGGGAAGCGAAAGCTCGCCGAGGCCGCAGCGCGGGCCGGAAGCGAGCCAGCGAATGTCGTTGGCGATTTTCATGAGCGAGGCGGCGAGCGTCTTCAGCGCGCCCGAGGCGAATACGATTTCGTCGTGCGCGGAGAGCGCGGCAAACTTGTTGGGATGCGAGCGGAACGGCAGGCCGGTCAGCTCCGCGATTTTGCGGGCGGCGCGCTCGGCGAATTCCGGATGCGCATTCAGCCCCGTCCCAACGGCGGTGCCGCCGATGGCCAGGTCGTAGAGGCCGTCGAGCGCCACGGCCACGCGGCCGCCGTCGCGGTCGAGCAAATTGACGTACCCGGAAAATTCCTGGCCGAGCGTGAGCGGCGTGGCGTCCTGCAAATGCGTGCGGCCAATCTTCACAATATCCTTGAAGTCCAACGACTTCGCGTGGAGCACGTCGCGCAGCTTCTTCACCGCCGGCAACAAACGCCGCGCGGTTTCGGCCGCGGCAGCGATGTGCATGGCCGCAGGAAACGTGTCGTTCGAGGACTGCGACATGTTCACGTCGTCGTTGGGATGGATGGGCTTCTTGCTCCCCATCACTCCGCCCGCGATTTCGATGGCGCGGTTCGAGATGACTTCGTTGGCGTTCATGTTGGTCTGTGTGCCACTGCCGGTCTGCCAGACGCGCAGAGGAAAATGCTCGTTGAGCTTGCCGGAGATGACTTCGTCAGCAGCCTGCACGATAAGGCGCGCCTTTTCGGCAGGGAGCTTGCCTAAATCCTGATTCACCAGAGCGCAGGCCTTTTTCAGAATGCCAAAGGCGCGGATCAGCTCGGGCGGCATGGTGTCGTTGCCGATGGCGAAGTGAATGAGCGAGCGGGCGGTTTGCG
>CAZGBQ010000036.1:0-28339 GCA_964524045.1 uncultured Acidobacteriaceae bacterium | reverse complement strand
GCGCAAGCTCCGCGCTTTCCTCGAAGGCCCCTCGCGAGATTACCTCTAGAAAAAAAAAGGCAGTCTCAATTTGAAACGCCTCCAAAACATCGGGCGCGTTCTTATTTGCGGGCAAGTCCGACAGCCGGCGGACGCAGGAACTTAGCGAGCATCCGAATGATCCACACAAGGGTGAACAGCAAAAAACCGCCGAGCACATACCACATGCGCGCAGGATTCGGCGGTTTTTCCGGATGCAGATTCGACTGAGTGGCGTAGTCGAAAGCGAAGATGATCATCAGAAAGATGCCGCAGGCGAACCAGGCAAAGTCACTGGCCAGAAAGGCCAGAGTCTCAGCACGGCGTTCCGGGGCCAGCCAATACTGTTTGTTCGGAAGATTGATCAACTGCTCCGGCACCGCCGCAATGATTCGCGGGATTCCAAAACCGACCACTGCGGCAAGAACACTCACCCCTGCAAAAACGCTGAAGAACGCTGACTTCGTTTGCCAGCCGTTCGCTGCGCCGCGCCCGTTGAAGTGAGAAGCCACTACATTGGGCAATTGCGGATAGACATTGGAAAAGTGAACCGCTGCAAAGAGTACGAGCAGCGCGAAAATCAGCTTGGGCAGCCGCGAATCCAAGAGGTCCTCTTGATTCAAGGTTACCGCACGAGGTGAATCGCCAACAACGATTTCGACCGCTTAGCGCGGCGATTATGCTGATTATGCCACGCCAAAAAAGGAAAAGGCCCGGAAGGGCCCTTTTCCCGAGTTTATTGGTGATGAGAGGCCAATGTTAGTCGTCGTGTCCTCCCGCAAATAGATCGGACATCACGTTCGCATTCGCATCGCACGCGTGGTTCAGGCACGGCAGCCGGAAGCCTGCTTCAATGGACCGCAGCAGCGAGAAGTGCGTGTAGAACTTATCGCTCTTTACGCCGCGCGCGGCGTAGTTCGTATCCACCGTGAGCAAAACTTTGTTGATCGAGGGCGCGACACTGTAATCATTCTCGTCCCAGACCACAACGATAGCCGTCCGGCCTTCGTGCCACACTGGCGAGGCATGGATGGATTTCACGATGTTTCGCAGCGTCAGGTCGCCGATATACATCAACGCGGGATTCAACCCGTTCAGCGTGCCGTTGTCGTTTGGATCGAAGTCGCACTGCGGTCCGGCGTTTCCGCGCCCGTGCTGGTCCGTGCACTGATTGGGGGCGATGAGCGCGTAGTTTGGCACATGGCCGGAAGCAAGGTCTTCGTAGAGACCATGCCGACCTTGAAAGCCGACAACGCGGTCGAGCCCCAGTCCCGGACGGTCGCCTTCCTGGACGCTGCGGAAGTACACAAACGGGTTGTGCTTCGCGGCGTACAGCTTGATCAGGCTCTGCGTCTCGCCCGGAATGGCTCCCGGAATGTCGCTGCTGTCGGTGAAGAAGCCATCGCTGAAATTCACGCCATCGGCCCCTGTAGGCGGCAAACTTTCCTGGTAGGACTTCCAGCTCATGCCTGCGGCAACGAGCTGGTCGGCGATGGTCTTGCCCGAGGTATTTGGCGCTGCAGGAATGGAAAGAACGCCGTCGATGTTGTTTTCTCCCGCATTGCTTCCCGGGGCGCATTGCACTTCGTTGGTGCAATCGATGGCAACTGTCTCCGCGTCCGTTCCTTCCCCGGTAATCGGGCAAATGTTGGGGCTTGAAGGATTGTCGGTGTTCGCCGTTGCTGAAGCCAGGTTCGTCGTGCAAGTGGCATTGTGCCAGTCCGGGTTGTTGTCGCTGAGCACGCCGAAGTTGGAGCCGCCAGCTATCTCGAGATAGTTCGTTAAGCTCGGATGGGCCACTGCAAAATAATTCGTGGCGGAGTTCACTGCTTTGGCATATTCGTTGGCGAATGGCGTGTTGGGATTTCCAATGATCTGCCCATAGCCATGATTCTCCATGACGATAACAAACACGTGATCTAAGCGCGGAGCACCCTTGGGAATTTTGCCCTCATTGGCGAACGCCGGGGGAACCAAGGTGGCGGCCAGCAGGCTCGCGGCGAGGGCCTCTCCTGTCATTCTCAGTTTCATATCCTCTTCCTTTTAGCTTGAATGGACTTCGCTTGCGACGTGCGGGGACCCAAACTCCGACCTGGCAGCCGTTGGCGTGTTCCTGCTCTGCCACCAGATTGTTGTTTGAACGGCGGGGAAAAAGTAGAGACTGGCAGTTACGCTAGGAAATACGGATTGTTACGGTCCTGTCAAAACTCGCCGTCGCGTACTAGGACTTAGGAGAAGCTCATCGGTCGAGACCGTCGCCCTGCACGGGAAGCCTCGTTGTGCATAACTCTCCACCTATTTAGAATGGAGTTCCCATCCCACGAACCATGAAACCGTACCAGAAAATCCTGGCAATCACGCTCGTCGTGCTGTTGGCCGCGACAGTGTACGGCTTCTTTCGAACCAGTGATGCGCCTCGGACAACAGCGCTCCCTTCGAAAGCCAAACATGGAACAGAGAGCGCACCACTAGTAGACCTGACGCCACTTAAGAACGCGCAGGCGCTTGCTCAGCGGGCCGCTCAGGACGAGCGCGAACTCGCGAAAGAGGCGCTACGCCTTGCCGATTACGAGCTGGATCTCGCCTACGATGCGGCGAGGCATGAGGCGAAGGAGCATCCACCCGCATTGAGTGCCGAAGCCAAAGATGCCAAGGAGCGTTTGCAAAAAGCGCAAAAATTGCTGGCAACGGATGAAGCGCAGCTCGCGCAGCTCAACGATGCTGTTGCCAAAGAGAAAAATCCCGACAAGAAAGACCAACTCATTGAGCTGCGTGACAACGCCGAAGCTGACCGCGACCTCGCTCAAGATGAAGTCGAGGACGCCAAACAAGATTTTCGCCGCGCGGGCGGCGACCTCGACGAGCGGCTCCAGGAGGCGCAGCAACAACACAAGCAGTCTCAGCAAAACGCTCAGTCGGTTCCCGCCAGTCCGGCCACGCCTCCAGACCAGTTCGGCCTGATTCATCAGTATCAGCAGTGGATGGCGCTGCACTCGATGCAGATGGATCTGTGGCGAGCCAAACAGGAAGCGGAGGAAACCGCCACACGGCTGACCGCTCAGCACAATGTGCTCGACGCGCAACTGGAAACAGAGAAGGAAAAAGCCCCCGAGCTGAGGGGGCACGCCAAGAAGGGCAAGGCGGCCAGTCCGTCGACCGCCGAGACTCCACAGAGCAGCGATGACATTGCCGCCATTGCCGACAGGAAATGGCAACTAGCGGCCCGCCAGGAAGCGCTGTCAACTTATGACCGACGCATCGATACCAACAAGCAGCTCGCTATGGTCTATGCGCAGTGGATAACCAGCGTTGCGGCGAATCAACGTTCTGTCGTGCACAAAGCCCTGACCGGCATCCTAATTATTCTGGTCATTGCGCTAACTGGCGTCTATTTCGCAACGTTGCTGGACAAAGTGCTCAACCGGCTAAACATGGACCGCAGGCAGGTGCAGAGCCTGCACACGGTTTCTCACGTCACCGTCCGCGCGGTGGCCTTTCTGCTGATCCTGCTGGTGATCGTTGGTCTCCCGGGACAACTCGGAACGTTTCTTGGCCTCGCTACTGCGGGACTCACGGTGGGGCTGAAAGATTTTATCGTCGGCTTCATCGGCTGGTTCGTTTTGATGGGGAAGAACGGTATCCGTTTGGGCGACTGGGTGGAAATCAACGGAGTGACCGGCGAAGTTGTGGAGATTGGCCCGTTCCACACGGTTTTGCTAGAAACCGGAAACTGGACCGATTCTGGGCATCCCACAGGCCGGCGTGTAACGTTCACCAACAGTTTTGCCATTGAAGGCCATTACTTCAATTTCTCAACTTCAGGGCAATGGCTCTGGGATGAACTGCAACTGGTTCTGCCCGCCGGACGCGATCCTTATCCGATGGTCCAGGAAATCCAAAAGAAAGTTTCCGAAGCCACGCAGGAGAGCGCGAAGCAGGCCGAGGAGGAATGGCGGCGCGCTACGCGTTCGCGCGAGATGAGCGCTTTCTCCGTAGCACCGGCGATCAGTGTAAAGCCCGTCGTCGGCGGCATAGAAGTGGCCGTGCGTTACATTACGCGGGCCAGCGAGCGGTATCAGTTGCGCGCAAAGCTGTATCAAGCCGCAGTGGAAATGCTTGGCCGCTCTAACGTCGCTGTATAGGTTGAGTCCACTTCTCCCGCTCAGCGCATCAGCTGACGCGCACGAATCGCAGAAATCGTCGATCCTGTATAAAGCAGCGCGAGCAAGGCATAGCCAGCAACCAGACCTGCACTTTGCGCCATCCAACCGAGGGCGAAGCTCATCAAGAGCTGCACAACCGTTGTAAGAATCGCCATTGCCGATTGCGTCCGCCCCATGAAATGTCTAGGGACGATGGACATCAGGGACGTCTGCGCGACCACTCCTCCCATAGCGCGGCAAAATCCAAACAGAATCTGCATCGTCACCGCGCCCACCAGAAACGCTACGAGCGGAGTCGCCATATGTCCTGCCGCGAGTACCGCGCACGCCGCAACATAGAGCGGCATGCGTCTCGCGCTGGGAAGCTGACTTGCGATCAAGCCGCCGCAGATCGCGCCGGTGGCCCAGCCTGCTTCCAAAAATCCCAGCCCGCGCGGCCCGGCGCGCAAAATATCGTTTACCAATGCCACCATCACAACGTTGGCGCTGATGACGCCTGCCATCATGATCGAGTGTGTGATCCCCAACGCGCGCACCAGGGGCTGCCGCCGCAGATAGACAAAGCCTTCGCGCATGTCAGCGTACACCGCCAGCGAAAGCCCGGCCTCAGCGACCTCTGGAACTTCTCCGCTCTCCAGCGCTTCGGCGGTCGCTTCGGTTGCCTCGTTGAACTCGCGCGGATATTTCTGGCGGTCGCGCGGTGAGACGTATCCTTGCCGCACGCAGTAAAGACAATATGCCGAGACGAAATAGGTGGCCCCGTCGATTGTCAGAATTCCGTGAATTCCCGCGGCGTTATAAAGGAAGCCTACGCACGCGCCGGCAATCAGCATCCCGCTTTGCACGCCCACCAGCACGGCGGCATTCGCCCCGGTGAACTGGCTTGGCGGAATCACTTCCTGCACCAGCGCGTTGACCGTGGCCCAGTACATTGCGGAACCCGTGCCAGTGATGAGCGTCATGGCGTAGAGATGCCAAAGCTGGAGATGGCCGCGCCACGCAATGTAGGCGGTGAGTAGCACGAAAAAGCCGCGGACTACGTCCAGCAGCACACCTAAGTAGCGCCGGTCGAAACGGTCAATCAGCACGCCGCCAAGAAACGGCACGAAAAGACCGGGGATGGTCATCACAATGACCTGCCAGCTCACTTTGACCGTCGAGTGCGTGGCCGCCAGGATGTACCAGCTCACTCCGGCGAAGTTCATGCCGCTGCCGAAAAGCGACACGAACATGGCGACAAAGAAGTAGCGGAATCCGCGCTGCGCCCAGATCAGTGTCCAGTCCACCCGGTGTGTGGTTGCGGTGGCCATGAAACCTATTAGGCTACTATGGTGAACGAAATGGATGCGGGCGCGCGCCCTCGAAGGGTTACACTCTTCCAACAATTTGGCCGGGCAGGGGACTGTCATGGGGAATGAGCTGAAGTGTCGAGTGCGGTTCGGCAAGCAGGAGTCGGAAGGGAAGGCGCTGCTCGAGACAGCCGAGATTCTGTTTCGCGGTGATTTCCGGCTCAAAATTCCTTTTGTCACGATCAAGTCGGCGAAAGCTGTGGACGGCGAACTGCGCTTGCAAACGAAAGAAGGCATTGCGGTTTTCGGACTCGGTGCGGCCACAGCGGAAAAGTGGCTGGAGAAAATTCTTCATCCCAAGCCGCGCATCGAAAAGCTCGGTGTGAAACCGGGGACCAAGGTGTCCTTGCTCGGAGGATTCGACGCGGACTTTGTTCGTGAAGTTGGAGGTCTCACCAAGTCGGTGAGCAAAGGAAGAGTGGCTGCGGATTCGGACTGCATCTTTTTCGCAGCGGATTCGAAAAAGGATTTCGCGGAGCTATCCAATACCGCAAAATCCATGCAAGGTGCCACGGCGCTTTGGATCGTCTATCCCAAAGGCCGGAAGGACATCACAGAGAACGATGTCCTCGCCGCGGGCCGCAAGTGCGGCCTCAAAGACGTAAAAGTTGTCGGCTTTTCTGTTACCCACACCGCGCTCAAATTTGTCATTCCGGTTTCCAATCGCTAGCCGTCTTCCAATTCACAAGTGGCAGTGCAAATCGCGACATTCCTCTCTGGATCTTTAGGATCGTAGAAGACCGGTACCGTCATTTCCACCCGGAGTCTGCGAGAGTAGTCGGTACCTGTGCCTTGATACAGTTGTCCGGATGCGTCTTTGAAACGGTAGCGGACTCTGCTTTTTGTTCTTCTTCCACCACGGCCACCGCGCACCTCCACTAACTTCTGGTGCGTTACCACCCCCAGCGCGAGTTCACCCTCTCTCATGAGATCCCTATCCCGACGCGCGGTGCAGAACGTCATGCCACTAACTACTAGCAAGATCGCTGGGAAGAGGAAATTAAAGACAACAACCATAATCGGTGACAAATGAGGACCGGGTTGGCCACGGTTCAATATTTCCACAACGCCGAAATACATCAAGATGATGGCCGCGATGGGGAAAGCGCCTAAGGTGATTTGAGTGAACGCTTTGATCCGTACGCGCCTAGGCTTGGAAGCCCGAAAGAGGCTCTGGTACTGGGCGGATTGCTGCTCTTCGATTGTCGCCATTCAAGTTGATGATACCTACGAAACAAAATTTGTTAAACCAACTTCCTGCGCGCTACAATCCGCTGAAATATTTCCTTAGTCTCCAACGTATTGGGAATCAGAAGCGGTGTTGCACAAATTTTGTGGTGGAGGAGTCCTCGATGGCTACAACCACTACGCCTATGCCCGAAGCGCAGTCCTCGCTCAGCCCGGCTGCGCGCATCACTGGTGTGTTTTTTAGTCCCAAATCTACCTTTGCTGATATCGCCAAGAGTCCCAGCTGGGTTGCTCCGATGCTCCTATTGTTCGTGATCTACCTGGGGCTCAACTTCGCTCTCGCTAACCGCGCCGATTGGGTGCAAGTAACCAAAGATCAGATTGCAAAGAGCAAGTTTGCTTCCCGGCAGATTGACCAACTGCCCGAGGACCAAAGAGCCCGCGCAATCGAGCAGGGGGCGGGCCGCGCAAAAACTTTTCGATACGTACGTGGTGTCTGTGGTTGGCCCCTTCTCATATTAGTAGCGTCGGCTGTCTATTTTGGAGCCTTCAAACTTGTCGGTGGCGCACGGACCAACTTTGCCACAGCCTTTGCCGTGACGACATTTGCTCACCTTCCGATGGGCTTGAGGGAACTAATCGCAATCCCCGTAACCTTTCTCAAGGATCCCGCTTCTATCGATCCGGAAAACTTTCTTGCTTCCAATCCGGCGGCACTGTTCGGGAGCGATCTGCCGACCTGGCAAATGGTACCTCTCGCGTTTCTAGACGTATTCGGTATTTGGGCCATAATTCTGATGGCTGTCGGTTTTTCTGCAACAGATCCCAAGAAGCTGCCCATTGGCAAGGCCCTTGGAATTGTTTTCGGCACATTCTTCTCTTTCATGCTCTTCTTCACGATGCTGGCTTGGGTGCTCTCGTGATACGCTGCAATTTGTGTTCTCGTTTGAAGTCCTAAAAACCGACTCCACCGGCGCACGCCGGGGCCAACTGACCACGCCCCATGGCGTGGTGCAAACTCCCTTTTTCTTGCCCGTGGGCACGCAAGCCAGTGTGAAAGCGCTCACGCAGGAAGCGCTCGAAGAACTCGGCGCGGAAATCCTGCTCGCCAACACCTATCATCTTTATTTGCGTCCCGGCCACGAATTGATTCGCAAGCTCGGCGGCCTGCATCAATTCATGTCTTGGCCCCGCGCTATTCTCACTGATTCCGGTGGCTACCAGGTCTTTAGCCTCTCGGCGCTCCGCAAAATTACTGATGAAGGCGTGCGCTTCCGTTCGCATCTCGACGGCTCCGAGCATCTGCTCACGCCCGAGAAAGCGGCGGAGATTCAGCTCGCGCTTGGCTCAGACATTGCCATGGTTCTCGACGAATGCATTGAGACGCCCGCGCCTCGCGAACTAGCCGAAGCCGCTCTGAAACGCACGACCTGCTGGGCACGCCGCGCTCGCGAATATTTTCAAGCCCGCGCCCGGGACAACGGTGAGCTTCTTGCGCAATGGCAGTTCGGCATCGTGCAGGGCGCTACTTTTGCGGACTTGCGCCGCGAGAGTGCCCGTCAGCTGCTCGATCTCGACTTTCCTGGTTACGCGGTCGGCGGACTCGCCGTCGGCGAGCCGCACGAAGTTACCTGCGAAATGACCGCCGAAGTCACCGCATTGCTCCCGAAGGACCGCCCGCGCTATCTCATGGGCGTCGGCCGCCCCGAGCAGATTGCCGACTACGTCGCATTGGGCATCGACATGATGGATTGCGTGCTGCCGACGCGCGCCGCGCGCCATGCGTGCCTTTACACCAGCGAAGGCCGCGTGCTCATCAAGAATTCTCGCTACGCGGAAGACCAGCGGCCCATCGATTCGAACTGCTCCTGCGGCGTCTGCCGCCGCTACTCCCGCGCTTACTTGCGGCACCTATTCGCGGCGGGTGAACTCACGGCCGCGATCCTGGCCACCCACCACAACATCCACTTTTACCTTGACATAATGCGCCAAATCCGCGAGGCTATCGAGTTTGGGCACCTAGCGAATTTCTCATCCGAGATGCACGCGCGCTACGCAGAAAGCCCAGCCTAAGTCTTCTTTGGGCTAGCAGGCCCGAAAGCTTTAGGCTTACGCTTTTGCTTGGCCAACGCCGTGCCATCCGTGGGCCAAGTCAACCCCGGCCCGGTCGGGGTTGCCCATAGAGAAGACGAGCTGGCTAAAATCAGGATAGCGGGCGTCTAGCCTGCGGCGCGGTGCTGCTATCATCCCTAGTGGCAAACAGTCCAGCAGGGTGCCGAGATTCGGCTGAGAACTGAATACTGAGAACTGAAGAGTGACCATGACGGCGGCAATTCTTCTTCAAGCACCCGGCGGTGCGGGCTTTGGCGGCTTCCTGATCCCGCTCGCTCTCATGTTTGGCATCATGTATTTCATGGTGATCATGCCGCAGCAGCGCCAACGCAAGAAGACGCAGGCGATGCTTTCAGCCCTCAAGACCGGAGACAAAGTCATCACCGGTAGCGGCATTTACGGCACCGTGAGCGGCATCGACGGGGATAGCGTGATCATGAAGATCTCCTCGGAGCCGCAGGTCAAAATTCGCATTGCGCGCGCGGCGATTGCCCAGATAGAGGCGCCGGAAGATGCAAAATAAACCCAGGCTTCGCTCGAGGACGCGTCCTTTCTAACCATGAATCCCAATCTGAAATGGAAAGCGCTGTTCATCCTGGCTGTCATTCTGTTCTGTATTTACTTTCTTCTTGGCTATCCGACCTTTCCCACTTCGCCGGCGGCCGTGAAGGAGAATTTCAGTAAACAAATCAAGCTTGGCCTCGATCTCCAGGGCGGCACGCATCTGATTCTTCAAGTCCAGGTACAGGAAGCCGTCGCGCAGGAGACCGATACCACGGTCGACCGCCTCACTACTGCCCTCCGCAGCAAAAACGTTCGCTACGACGAGGTTAGTCGCAAGGACGACACACATATCCTAGTCAGGAATATCGACCCCGCGCAGTACTCCGTTTTGAGCGACCTCGTCGGCACGCAGTACAACAATGTTTGGGATTTAGGACCCGCCGCCGGTCAGCCTGGCAGCTACACTCTGACGCTCCGCCCGGGCGCCATTGCTGCGCTCCAGGATCAGACCGTTAACCAGTCCCTCGAAACGATTGCCCAGCGCATCAATGCCCTCGGCCTCACCGAACCCACCATCCAGCTTCACGGCCGCAAGGACAATGAAATCCTCGTGCAATTGCCCGGCGTCGGAGATCCCGCCGAAGCCAAGCGCGTCATCCAGGCTGGTGGGCAGTTGGAGTTACGGCTCGTCCAGGATCCCGCAACCTATCGCTCCGTTGCCGACTATATGGCGCAGCACACCGTACTTCTTTCCGGCACGGAGCTGGTACAAGCGTGCCCTGACAACCGCGCTCGTGCCGGTAGCCCGGATGCTGGAGATGTTTGGTATGTGCTGAACCGCGCGCCGATTGTTACCGGTCGCGATCTGCGTAGCGCCCTCGAGACGCGCAACACCACCAATCCCGGCACCTGGCAAGTGGACTTTACATTGTCGCCGGAGGCTGCGCGGCGCTTCGGCCCATTCACGCAGGAGAATATCGGCCGCAACATGGCCATCGTCCTCGATCACTGCGTCAAATCGGATCCGGTCATCAACGGCCGTATTGATGACCGCGGCATGATCGAAGGGAGTTTTAGCGAGCAAAGCGCGCACGAACTGGCATTGGTCCTTCGCGCGGGCGCTCTGCCTGCATCCATTAAGTATCTCGAAGAGCGCACTGTCGGCCCATCTCTGGGCGCCGACTCGATCCGCCATGGCGTGCAGGCTTCTGTCCTTAGCCTCATCGTCGTGATGCTCTTCATGTTGGTGTACTACCGCATGTCTGGGGGAAATGCCGTTCTCGCCCTGATCCTCAACCTGGTCATCCTGCTCGCGTTCCTGGCCTTATCCGGGGCTGTGCTCACGCTCCCCGGCATTGCCGGCGTTATCCTTACTATCGGTATGGGCGTTGATTCCAACGTGCTGGTCTTCGAGCGCATCCGCGAAGAAATGCGCAACGGTAAGTCCGCCGCAGCAGCAGTGGATTCCGGTTTCGACAAGGCTTTTCTGACGATTATCGACACGCACGTGACCACCGTGGTTTCTGCCGCCTTCTTGGGTTTCTTTGGAACCGGGCCCATTCGCGGCTTCGCCATCACCCTCGTCGTTGGCCTAGTGGCCAACATCTTTACTGCGGTCTACGTGTCCAAGACGATTTTCCAGTATCACCTGACGAAGATGGACCGTCAGGCGGAGCTAAGCATCTAACATGTACTAGAACTGCTAAGACCCCCGGCCTACTTCCCTCGAAACGAATGGGCGGTAGGTTCGGCGGCAAGGATCTTCTACCTTGTGGATCGTCCTTGCTGGGAACATTCCGCGGCCTGCGGTGTCTAAGGAAGGGAAGCAAGGAAGGCATGATCGAGCTTTTCAAACAGCCCAATCTCGATTGGATGGGCAAGGCCAAGTATTTCTATGCCTTGAGCGGTATTCTTCTCCTCGCCGGATGGACTTCGATTTTCTTCGGACGTGGTATTCGCTACGGGATCGATTTCAGCGGTGGCACAAACGTGGACGTTCGTTTCGCGCAACCTCCTAATGTCGACAAGCTCCGCGATGGCCTTAGGGCACAAGGGCTTGGCAATTCGGAAATCCAAAGCATCGGTGACATTGGCAACGCAAACAGCAGCGAGGTTCTTATCTTCGTGGAAGGCAAAGGCCAGGACGAGTTGGCTCTCGACACCAGCCGCGCGAAAGTTCTCAGCGCACTAAGCGCTACCTACAGCGTCGCGACTTCCGACAAGCCGGATTTCAATTCCGCCACGCCCTCCTCGCTTGCCGCTTTTCTCACTGAGCGCGATCCCTTGCTTCTTTCCGTCAACGCCGGGAATCGCTACCGCCAGCTCGCCGCCGCGCTTCTTGGTTATCGCGACACAAATTCGAACGGCATCGTGACCAATCTTGACGATCTTTCCAAAGTTGCCGGTGTGACACCTGCCGTTCTCGGCGCCATCAAATCCAATTTTTCGCTCGGCCCCTTCGCCATTCGCAATGTTGAAATCGTTGGCCCCAAAGTTGGCGCCGAGCTTCGCAAGCAGGCAATCTACGTTACCCTCTATGCTTTGGGCGGCATGCTGTTATATATTGCCTTCCGATTCGAATGGGTTTACGGGGCTGCCGCCGTCTTGGCCGTGTTTCACGACGTGCTCATAACGTTGGGGTTTTTCTCGCTGCTGCGCTTCGAGATTTCCCTTACGGTCATCGCAGCGCTGCTCACGTTGGTCGGTTATTCCATGAACGACACGATCGTCATCTTCGATCGCATTCGTGAGAACAATCGTTTGCTGCGCAAGGAAGCGTTGGCGGACGTGGTCAACAAGTCCATCAATCAGACTCTTTCGCGAACCATCTTGACCAGCGGTTTGACTTTCCTTACTGTGCTCGTCTTGTTCCTGATGGGCGGCCAGGTGCTTCGTGCTTTCTCCTTTGCCCTGGTGGTAGGGATTGTGGTAGGAACGTATTCCAGTTTTGGCATTGCCGCTCCTCTTGTCGTCGCCTGGAATCGCTGGCGCGGCCAGGGAGCGACGGCTGGTACCGGACCCGCAGCCGGCAACAAAAACCGTGGAAGTGAAAACGCCACTGCGCGTCTCGCTCCCGCCGGTAGGAGGTAAGAACCTATGTTTGACGAGATGGTCGTTTCGAGTCCGAATCCGACAAGAACCAAGAAGCCCATGACGGTTGTGCTGTCGGCGGTGGTTCAGATTGCCTTCCTGGGAATCCTGATTCTCGTCCCCCTGATTTACACGGAAGCGCTCCCGAAAACTATGATGGCCACCATGCTCACTGCTCCTCCGCCTCCACCTCCTCCTCCCCCGCCTCCCGTAGCCACGCAGATTGTTAAGGTGAAGCCCCAAGTTCATTTGATGGACGCTGGCAAGCTCATGGCGCCCAAAGTCATCCCGAAGGAAGTCAAAATCATTAAAGAAGAAGCTGAGCCTGATATGGGTTCGGTTGGTGCCGTGGGCGGCGTGCCGGGCGGCGTGGCTGGCGGTTCCATGGGCGGCGTATTGGGCGGTGTAATTGGTGGCGTAGGCACTGCGCCGCCGCCGCCGAAGCCCAAGCAGAGTGGCCCGCTTCGCGTTGGCGGGAACGTGCAAGCCGCCATGCTCATCAACAAGATTACGCCAATCTATCCTCCGCTGGCGCGGCAGACGCGGATTTCTGGCACTGTCCGTTTGCATGCCATCATCAGCAAAGATGGCACCGTGCAGCAGCTCGAAGTCTTGAGCGGCCATCCGCTCTTGCAGCAGGCGGCGCTGGATGCAGTTCGTCAGTGGCGCTACCGGCCCACGCTTCTCAACGGCGAGCCGGTGGAAGTCGACACGACGATTGACGTGATTTTTTCTCTTAACCAGTAGTACGGTGTGGCATGCTGGTCGTGGGGCTGGCGCGCCATTCCGCGCAGTAAATTCAGCAAACACACTCGCCGGCGCCTCCGCTTTTGCGGAGGGGCCGCCCGTAACTTAAGGAGCAAACGAATGGTAGCTACTCTGCATCTTTTCTCAGCCCTGCTTCTGCAGGGTGGAAACTGGGACCTCCGCGGTCTAATCCACAACATGGGCACCCTGGCCTTGACCGTGGTCGTCATCCTGTTTCTTCTTTCCGTTTATTCTTTCGGTGTCATGATTGACCGCGCCCTGATGTACAGCGCTGCCCGCAAGCAGTCGCGCATCTTCGTGCAGCAGGTGGCCGGCGCTCTCAAAGACGGCAAGCTCGACGAAGCTATCGCCATTGCGGAGCGCAATAAGAAGAGCCACATTGCCAAGGTCGTCGCCACCGGCCTCTCGGAATTTCAGTCCGCCTCACAGCAGGTTTCGGATTCCGACGTCATCGACGCCGCCAAGCGCGGGCTTGAACGTTCCGTAGCCATCGTCCACGCGGAAATGAAGCGCGGCCTTTCGGCTCTTGCCACCATCGGTTCGACGGCGCCGTTCGTGGGCCTGTTCGGCACCGTGGTCGGCATCTTGAACGCGTTTAAAGGCATTGAGACGCAGAAAGCGACCGGTCTCTCGGCCGTCGCCGGCGGTATTGCCGAAGCGCTGGTCACCACCGCTTTCGGTCTTCTCGTGGCTGTTCCTGCCGTCTGGGCCTACAACTACTTCACCAACAAAGTTGAGGCCTTCGACGTCGAGATGGACAACTCCTCAATGGAGTTGATCAACTACTTCATCCTGCGCCGCGGCGCCAAGAAGTAACTGGAGTAAACCATGGCGTACAAACCCGTAGCCGGCGCGCAGATGGCGTCCCCTAATGTCATCCCCATGGCGGACATCATGCTCGTCCTGCTCATTATCTTCATGGTGGTCACTCCGCTGCTCACGAAGGACATCCCCGTTGACATGGTTCCAACCGCGAATCCTCGCGAAATGCAGGATGCGGATAAAGACGATGCCATCGTCGTGGCCATCACTCGTGACGGCAGGATTTTTATCGGCAACACCCCGATGCAGAAGGAAGATCTCCAGGGTCAGGTCAAAGACCGCGTCTCCAGCCGTCTGGACAAGACGGTGTTCGTCAAGAGCGACGCGCGCGCCAAATATGGAGACGTTGTCGCCGCTGTGGACGAGATCCGTTCCGCCGGTGTGGATCAACTTGGGCTGCTGACGCAAAAGATGGAGAAGGGCACGCCAACTCCTCGTCCGCCTGCGGACTGAGGAACGACGGCGGCCGCCGAATGTAAATTGTGTTTGCCATTCGTTTGCTGAAGGAATCGTTCGAACCCGCGCCGGATCCCACCCGGCGCGGGCCCACGGCCTGCGGAGACGCTCCTCCTCGGGCCTGACAGGAGACTCGCTATGGGAATGGAAGTTGGAGAGAGCCACGGCGCAATGTCGACACCCAACGTGGTGCCGCTCATCGACATTTTGCTGGTGCTGATCATCATTTTCATGGTTATCACGCCGCGCACGCCGCAGGGCTTGGACACACTTGTCCCGCAGCCCTCGCCGAACCAGCAGCAAAACGTCGAGCTGGAAAACAAGACGGTTGTTGTTCAGGTCGCCATGAACGGCAAGCTCAAAATCAATCAGGAAGACACCAACTGGGACGCTCTTGGCCCGCGCATGGAGACCATTTTCAAGGAGCGCGCCGAGAAGATTGCTTTTGTTAAGGGCGAGAATGACGTGCTGTTCATGGACGTCGCGCGGGCCATCGACATCATGCGCGGCGCCGGTATCGACAAGATCGGCTTGATCACGGCTAAGCTCGAAGCCGGTCAGTAACTTTTTCGGGGCTCGAGTAGCCGCGGCTTTGCGCCGCGGCACTTTTTCGCGGGCTGTGACAGTCCTCCTCGCGGGGCATTCGCTCCTCTACGAGGTGACTCATGGGCATGGCCGTTGGCAAGCGTGGTATCGTTTCCGATCCTAACGTCGTTCCGCTGATTGATATCTTGCTAGTGCTGCTGGTGATCTTTATGATTACCACGCACTCTTGGGGACTCCAGGCCGAAATTCCACAGGAGTGCAGGGATTGTCCGCCAGCGGGAGGAGACAAACCCACTGCAGTTGTGATACAAGTTCTCGCGGACGGTTCGCTGCGAGTCAACCAGGAACCCGTAGAGTGGGCAAATCTGGAGTCCCGGTTGAAGGAAGTTTTCAAGGTGCGCGCCGACCGAACGGCGTTTCTCTGGGGTGATGTGTCGGTTGAGTTTTCCGTAGTTGCCCGGGTCCTAGATGTCATGCACACTGCGGGAATTTCTCCCGTCGGGCTGTTGACGCGGCCATTGGAAAACGGATTCTGAACTCTTTGGTTTTTGCCCTTCGCAGGGCGGACGTGAATATCCTGGCGCCAGGCCGACCCAATTGGCCTCGCGTACAGCAGGGATGGATGCTTCGATGAATTTACCGGTCGCACTTGCCAATAGACTGCACTTCGGTTCGGGCCGCAGCTCTCGCTGGCCCAGGCAGGCTCTCGCTTCTGCTTCTCTGCTCCTTCTCGCTGTTGGAGTTTCCGGATGCAACAAGCTGAAGGCTCGCGACCTGCTCAACAAGGGTGTGGGCGCCTTCAAGAACGGCCAGTATGATGCGGCCATCGAGAACTTCAAGCAGGCCAGAGATCTCGATCCAACTCTGATGAACGCTAGGCTCTATCTGGCTACCGCGTACGCCAGCCAGTACATCCCCGGCGCCCCCTCCGAAGCGAACACGCGACTCGGCAACCAGGCCGTCACGGAATTCAAGGACGTCCTCGGCATCGACCAGAACAACTTGAGCGCTATCGATGGCGTGGGTTCCATTATTTTCCAGATGGCCGGTCAGCCGTATGATCCAAAGAAGTTCGAGGAATCCAAGACTTACCACCAGAGGCACATCGACCTTAAGCCCGCTGATCCCGAACCTTACTATTGGGTCGGAGTTATAGATTGGACCATTGCGTTCCGGGCGAACAACGAAGCGCGCGCGGATTACAACAAGAACAACATCAAGAAGCAGGTCAAGGACACCGAGCCCCTTCCCCCTGCCATTCGCGGTAATTACACAGCGAAATATGGAACCATGGTGGACGAAGGGATTACTGATCTTCAGAAGGCCATCCAGCTTCGTCCGGATTATGACGACGCCATGGCTTACCTCAACCTGCTCTTCCGCCGCAAGGCGGACATGGTGGAGTCCGCCGACGAGCGCTCCAAGCTCCTGGAACAGGCCGACAACCTGGTCGACCGCGTCAAGGAGATCAAGCAGAAGCGCGCCGAGCAGCCGCAGCCGTCGAACTGACCTGCGCCCGAATCTCCTTTAGAAAATCGATTTAGCTAGCTCAGAGCGGGCGTGCTCTCCGCACCTCCTTTTTTCTTGACGCCCGTTGATCTGTCTTGTATCGTTCCTTTCGCATTACCGTCGGCGATTCCGCGTGTAAGCGCGCTCTCCCATCGTCGCGCCAATCTCAAAATCTTCGCACTTACGAAGTCCTGGAAGGAGAATCCTCATGCCTCTTCGCATTGCAATCGATATTTTCAGCGGACGTCCAAATCCCGTTCTCGAACTTTCCGGCAAGGAGTCCACGGAAGCCCTTGAGCGCCTCCGCCCCGCGCGCCCCATGACGCGCCCGGAAGCCGCCGCTCCCCTCGAGTCCGCGCTCGGCTATCGCGGCCTACTCATCGAACAAGTTGGCGCTCTCGCTCGCGGCCTACCCCGGCTGTTTCGTTTGTTCGATGGCCGGCTCTTCGGCCCGCGTCTTGCGCATCGCGCAGCTGACGAGGAGTTCGAGGAATTCGTCGCCCGCCGCGCCGGCCAGCTCAAAGCCGGAAAAGGCTTCGCCGAATACCTCCGTCAGGAAATGGCCCGCTCCCGCCGCAATTACACCTCAATGCTGCTCTGGAAGCATCCGCACTGGTCCGGCAAGTCGCATTGCCACTGCGCTCCGCTCTACGAACCGCTTTGGTGGAATGACGGCTGGGGCGGGCAAAAGCAGCCCAACAACAACTGCTACAACTACGCCACCAATTACCGCACGGACACTTTCGCGCAGCCCGGGCAGGCCGCCGGCGCCATGTACACCAGTCTGACCTGTGCCAGCGTGCGCCCCGCTGCCATCGCTGATTCGCTTATCGACGCTCCCTCGGCCAACAACAAATGCCCCAAGGAAGGCCATCTCGTCGCGCTGGTCATCGCTCCCGGATGGGATTTCCATTGGTATCGCAAGGGCCGCAACGGCTACTGGTCTCATAAGCCCGGCGGCACTCCTGTTGTCAACATCGACGGCAGTGGTAACCTGATTCCTGACCCGCGTACCGCGAATCGCGGGCCGTATACGGACTTTTGCACGTTCATGGTGGTCATGCATGGCCACATCAAAATCAGGTAACAAACGTGCAAGCTGGACTGCGGGCGCTTCGGTTTTCTCGGGGCGCCCGGACCCGGTCTGGGAATTGAAGCCGTCCCTTGGTGCGCGGCTCGAAAAGATCTGGCTTTCTCTGAAGGCTGAGAAGATCGAGCCGCCGCCTTCTCCCGCGCTTGGCTATCGTGGCTGCTTTCTCCGCGGGCCACGCGGCCGCGAATGGTTCGCGTTCGGTGGCGTGGTCGAACTGCGCTTCGCGCGCCGTTCTGAGTTCCGCCGGGATCCTTCCAAAAAATTCGAGGGCGCGCTTCTGGCATCCGCTCCAGCCGGCCTGCTCCCTCCCTGGCTCGACGCCTGAGGCTTCTTGCCGCGTGCTAACGGCTCCGCCCACAAGCTCGATACCAGGCTAATATTGACATGTTGTAAATGTCGGCTTTATTTTGCAGTCTCTAGCGCTCGCCTTGCATGCAGCGGAATGCGCTCAGGCCTCTCTATTGCGGCTTCTGAGGAGGATGCTATGGGCAACATCGGAAATCTCGTTCTCAGCCTTGTCAACGCAGAAGGTGACCCTGCAGTCGAGCCCGATTGCACCGTTGAAATTCTACGTTTGGATAACGTTAGTCTCCTGAGGGCGGACAACCTTCAGTTCCCTCCTAAACATCGTTTTTCCCTGCCGGCCTTTCCGCAAGCGCAGAACCTCCACTGCGTCATCACTCCTTCCCTGTATCGCCTCGTGCAATCGGAGTTCTTCACACTCGACGACCGTAAAACGAAGGAAGACTCGGCCCTCGTCCCACGCGACCCGGACGAGTGGAGGCCCGATTTCGGCCTCTGGAACGCCTTGTCCTCACAGTTCAACCCTCTGAAGTCCATCCTTGCTGGCAATTTGCTTAAGCTGAAGCACGGCCCGGACGTAGGTGTGATTACGCCCGAGCTTTACGACGGTATGAGCTCTCCTCCGTTCGTCCTCGCCAAAATGGCCCTGCTAAATCTCTTTGTGGTTCTCAGCACCCAGCAAGATCCGGTCAGCAGCCAGCCCTGGTTTAACTTCGTGAAACGGATCCTTGTCATCGATCGCGAGCGCTTCGTCGCCATCGTCGCTTCCGATTTGTACGAGAGCATCAACCACATTCTCAACAATCTCGATACGTTTGGTCCCAAGGGCTTTTTCGCGGCTGACGTTTCGCTGCACACGGACAACATCCCCAGCGAGTTCCAATTAACCGCCACCATGATCAGTGCCAAATATCGGTATGAGCAGGGAAATATCCAGTTCACCATGGCCAAGGCGCGCAATGCCGGCGGTGACTGCATTTTGCTGGATTGCGATATGGACGAACACAGTAACCTTCTCGAACACGCGTCCGACCTATTCGTCCACATTGTCACTGGCGGAACCCACCCCATCGACATCCACGAATACATCGTCCATCACCAGGCTGGTGTCGACCTTGGCTACACCCTTCGTCCCGCCGGTGCGCCTCTCGTCTCGGCAGTCGCAGGCTGAGCCCTCCTTTCAGCCTTCGTAGTTCGTGGCAGCGGGCTTTAGCCCCGGCATCTTTTTGTAGCGTCGGCACTTTGCCGGCTTTTTCTGTGGAGTGCGGTTTACCCTGGGCCTGCCTGTAGCATCATCGACTCGCGAAGGCGCCTTTTCCAGCGTAGACTAGACTATGCCTTCGCCCAGTAATTTGCCGCTCAGCTTCAACCGCGACCGCGCGGTTCGCCAGCTGGACGCGCGACTCGAAGAGCTCCTCGAAAAACTCAAAAAGAACCGCCCCTCAGAAGACCCTTGGATGGTCCGCCGGGCCTACGAGATCGCTTCGGAGCGCCACCACGATCAATTCCGCAGTTCCGGCGATCCCTACCTCTCTCATTTGCTGGAAGTGGCGCACATCCTGGCCGACATGCGGCTGGACGCAACTACACTTACCGCGGCCATTCTGCACGACGCCATCGAAGACACCGAATATCCGGTTTCGCGCATTGAAGAGCGTTTTGGCGTGGAAGTTGCTCACCTGGTCGAGGGCGTCACTAAAATTGGCCGCCTAAACATCACTGCGCCCGAGGCGCGACAGGCGGAAAACGTCCGCAAGATGCTGCTGGCCATGGTGACGGACGTCCGCGTAGTGCTGGTCAAGCTAGCCGACCGCCTGCACAACATGCGCACGCTGCAATACCTCGAGCCTGACAAGCGGCAGCGCATTTCCCGTGAAACGCTCGACATCTACGCGCCCATCGCGCACCGCCTGGGAATGAGCGTGGTTCGCGGAGAGCTTGAGGATCTCTCCTTTCGCTATCTGGAGCCGGAAGGCTTCTTTGCGCTACAAAAAGAAATCAGCGACAAGGCGGCCTTCCACGAAAAATTTCTCCAGGAAGTGCAGGCGACCATCCGCTCGAAGCTGGTGGAAGCGAGCATTCCCGCGGAGCTGGAAGCGCGCGTCAAGAGCCTCTACTCACTGCACCGCAAAATGCTCCGGCAGGAGTCCGGTCTCGGGCAGGTCTATGACCTGCTTGCGGTGCGCGTCATCACCGACTCGGAGCGCAGCTGCTACGCTGCGCTGGGCGTCGTTCACCAGATCTGGCGCCCCGTGCCGGGGCGGTTTAAGGATTACATCGCCATTCCGCGTCCCAATCTTTACCAGTCCCTACACACGACACTTCTTCACAGCGGGCAGGCGTTTGAGGTCCAAATCCGCACGCAAGACATGCATCGAATCGCCGAAGAAGGCGTGGCCGCACACTGGAAATACAAAGCCGGCAAGCCTGGCGCGCAGGACGACGATCAGCGTATCTCCTGGATGCGCCAGCTCATTGAGTGGTCGCAGGAAATTCAGGAGCCGAGCGAGTTTCTTTCCACGCTGAAGGTCGATCTCGCGCCGGTGGAAGTCTACGCATTTACGCCCAAGGGCCGCGTGTTGGAGCTTCCGCGGGGCGCCACTCCTGTGGATTTTGCATATATGGTTCACACGGAAGTGGGGCACCAATGCGTCGGCGCGAAGGTGAATGGCCAGATGGTTTCGTTGCGCCAGGAGATTCAGAGCGGCGACGTGGTGGAGATTCTTACCCAAAAGGGCCATCACCCCAGCCGCGACTGGCTCAGCTTCGCGAAGTCTTCTTCGGCGAAAAGCAAAATCCGCCACTGGATCAACGAGCAGGAGCGGGAAGAAGCCCGCGAAATGGGTAAGCGCCTGCTGGAAAACGAGGCGCGGCACTTTGGCCGAAGCCTGAAGAAGATTCCCGAAGCAGACGTTCTCAAACTGACTGCTGACTACGGTTTGTCCAAGATCGAGGATCTCTATGCCGCGGTGGGTTTCGGAAAGTATTCCGCGAGGCAAGTTTTGACGCGTCTCCTAGGCGAACCGGCCAAGACAGAAGAGCCGCCGGTGGACTCCGCGCCGACGCTGGTCAAAACCGTCAAGCGCATGCTGGGACTTGGCGAAGCGCCGTTGGTCGTTATAGGACACGATGATCTGCTGGTGTACCGCGCAAAGTGTTGTAACCCGATTCCCGGAGATGAAATCGTTGGTTACATCACGCGGGGACGCGGCGTGGCCGTGCACACGCGCACGTGTCCCAACGTGCAGAACCTCTTGTATCAGACGGAGCGGCGCATCGCCGTCGAATGGGGCAGCGCCGGCGCTGCCACGTTCCCGGTGCAACTCACCATTCGCGCCAAGGACCGCGCTGGACTGCTCGCGGAGATTACGGCGGTGATCAGCGGGGCGGGCTCCAACATTCACAACCTCGAGAGCCGTCCCGACCGCACCAATGCCCGTATCGACGCCAACTTGGAAATTGTCGACCGGCGCCAGCTGGAGACCATACTGAGCAACATTAAGAAGATTTCAGGCGTCTACGGCGTCGAGCGCATCTATCAAGCAGGCAACTGAAGTCCGGAAGAGTTTTTCCGACCTGTCCTTTCGTCAGGTATCTCCCACGGCACACTTCCAAGCCACTACTCTTGTGCCCGATAAAATGGAGGTATGCGGTACAAGGTGATTCCATTTGCGGTATTGTTGCTCCGGTTCTCCGGATGCAACTCGCATCCGCTCACGGACTATCGCCCGCTGGATCAGGCGGGGATGTGGTCGAGCAACGTCGAGCAGCTCAAAGCGCTGAACGTTTCGGACACGGAAATCGCACAACTGACGAAATTGAAGCAGGCTGGAGTCAGCGACGACGCGTGCGTGACCATCGTCTCGGATGCGCATAATCACAAGCATCCGTTTGCCAGCGCGGATTCCGCCGTCAACTTGATGCGGGCGGGATATGGAGAGCCGATCATTCTGGAAATGACCAAAGCCGATCAGCTCGACAATCTCAGCGGAGATGCCGTCATGCTGCGGCTAGTGGGGCTTTCGGATTCCGCCGTGGATGTGATTCTCCATCGAAGGCTGCGCGGCCAGCGCACGATGAGTAGCGCGGAAATCGGCCGGCTGAAAAACACTGGGCTCACGGAAAAGCAGATTATGGATCGCGTCAACAATGGTATGACGGACACAGAAGCGGATAAGGAAGCGGCGCTACGAGAAGCCACGAGAAATCATTCGAATACCGGATTCACGCGCGTACATGGCCGGAGGCGCTGAGACTTCCTCGACCTGCGGGAAAGCATGCGGAATCAAGCTTCGGCGCATAGATGCATTCCACGCACGGCTTTTTCTTGAGAGTTTTCCCCGATACAATTATTCCGCCGTGAACTCGCGATCCAGTTCAGGTTTCCTCTGGGCCTTGCTTGCTGCGGCTCTCTCCTTTTGGGCGGCTTCGTGCGCGGTGGCGCTCGGGCCGGGCTACACAATTGAAAAGCAGGAAATCCGAGTTCGATTCGCGGGAGCCGCGGAGCCGCGGATACAAATCGCAGCGACCTACCAGTTGAAGAACACAGGAACGCGACCGCTCCGAGAATTGGAATTGCGGCTGCCGGGCCGGCGTTTTGTTTCGAACGAGATACAAGCGAGCTGGGATGGAATGGCGCTGCCTCTCGTGCCACCCACTGAGAATCCTCGGAATGCGCTGCTGGTGCTCAGGGAGCCGTGGCTTGTTTCCTCGCGGCATACGCTTGTGCTTGCGAGAGAACTCTCGCCGAGTGAAGGGAACGAAGCCTCCTTGAGTATTTCGCGAGACGCATTCTTTTTGCCGGCAGCAGGATGGAACGCCGATCTGCTACCGCCCAATGGTTTGTTCGCGACCGGCGGGGCACCCCCGAAGAAATGGGATCTGCTGGTGGCTGTGCCGGAAAAGTTTCACACTCACGTCAGCGGCACGCCGAAGAAGAAAGTGCAAAAAGGCGAAGAGGCAATTTTCGCCGCAGAGCAAGGCGCAAAGGATCCTTATCCCTTTGTGATCGCCGGGCGATTCCATGCTGCTGAAGTTGGCTCAGGCACAGAAAAGGTGCATCTGTGGACCAGCCAGCAGCAAGAATCCGCGAAACTGCGCGATGTGAGCGAGACGGTGGCGCGGGTCATTGCCGGGTACGATGCTGCTTTCGGAGAGCGCACCAAGAAAGCTTCGCAAACCTGGATCGTGGAGTGCCCCGCGGTGAAGGGCTGCTTCACAAGCTTCAATCCGCGGCGGGCCAGGCTGCTCGGACGAGAAGAGAACGAGCGCACTACGGCGGAAATGATTTCGCAGGACACGATGGTTGTGGACCTGAGCGAGGGCGCTCCGGCGCTGGCGGTCGCGGCGGCTCCTTCGCTCGCCGCAGGTTGGCTGGGATACGCTCGGAACCCTGGATTTTATGAGCAAAGGCCGCCACTTTCGATGTTTACGGCGTTTGCCGCTGCGATTGGGCGCGAGGCCGCGGAAGGAGGGGACTCGCGAAACGAAACGATTCGGCGCGCGCTCCGTCTGGTTCCCACAGAATCGGCAAGCGCGGCAAACACCAAACCGCGGCAGGAGCGGGGAGAAGATCCGAATGTACTTCGGGCAAAGAGTTTCTTGTTCTTTTACGCATTGCAGGACCGTTACGGGCGGGAAACATTTCGAAAAGCTACGCAGCATATGCTGTATGCGCGGCAGGAGCATGAATTCGAACTGAGCGATTTGATTGCCGCGTTTGAACAAGAGACGCACCAAAACGTCGCAGAGTTTGTGAGAATGTGGATGAAGCATCCGGGGGTTCCAGTAGAATTTCGCGCGCGGTATGAAGGGGTAGCCGCGGCGGGCGAAGAAACCGACACGAGGAGCGCACCATGAGAGACATCGTCCTGACGGACAAAGGTCCAAAACCAATCGGACCCTATTCGCAAGCTGTTCGCTCGAATGGATTCTTGTACTTATCCGGGCAGGTGGCGCTCGATCCCAAGAACGGCGAGTTAGTGGGCAGCGATGTCGCTCAGCAGACACAGCGGACACTCGAGAACGTGAAGGGAATTCTCGAGGCGGCCGGCTCGAACTTGCATCACGTGGTTAAGACAACGGTGTTTTTGAAGGACATAAACGATTTTGCAGCGATGAACGAAACCTACGCAAAGTATTTTCCATCCGCGCCGCCAGCGCGCTCGACGGTGCAGGTGGCAAGGCTGCCGAAAGACGCGTTGGTTGAGATTGAGGTCATCGCCGCCTCTTAGAAAGCCCCAGGAACAGTATCAAGGGTCTTAGGCCCAGAGCCTTACTGCAGCAGACAGGCTGCCGCTACATTTCCGGAGACTCAGCTTTCATTTCTTCGGCGCGCTTCCGTGGCAAGTGCCGCTGCCGGAATCAACGAACGCCTTTCCCGCTTCTGGAACGAATTGCCATTCGTAGCTGGTGGGTCTAAGCGTCAACTTCAAGACGCCAAACGCGTCTGCGTTGCGGATTTCGCTATTGGGGCGAGGGATCCCAAACGGGCGGTGATTTTTGCCGCCGGTTCCAACGACAAACTCACGGATGCCGCGCTTGGGGTCAGGAGCGGCATCGGGAGTTTGCGGGGCGAAGCGCTCGTAATCGTGGTCGTGGCCGCTGACAACAACGTCGGCATTGGAATCGTATAGCGCCTGCCAGAGTGGCTGGATTTCAAGGTCGTCACCGTGGGCGCTGCCGGAACTGAAGAGCGGCTTGTGAAAATAGGCGAGCTTACATGCTGCGGGATGAGCCGCCAAGTCGGCGCGAAGCCATTTTTCCTGCTGGGAGCCCGCGTTGCATCCGCCGACAGCAGCGCATTCGCTGTTGAGAACCACGATATGCCAAGTGCCGAGCTCGTAGCTGTAGTAGCCCGTCTTCGGATCGCCCGCGGCCGCGCCGAAGTAAGAAAAATAATACGCCGCGCCGGTGGAATGGAATTCGTGGTTGCCTGGAGCGGGACGCGTTCGCGACTTCACGCGGCCCCAGGTCTTGTCGTAGCAGTCAAAGTTTTCCTTGGTGCCATCAGGATAGGCAAGGTCGCCCACAGCCATCACCGTCCCGGGGATTTGCTCCAGCAGCTTGGCGGTAGCCTCGGCGCCGGCGAGATCGCGACAATCCGCAATATCGCCAGCGCCGACGAGAATCGGCGCGTCTCCAGGGTTCGCTGAGGTTTTATCCGGCGTAGCCGATGCGGCGGACAGCAAGAGAAGCGGACCTGCAAGCGCCACGAATATGGTTGCGGCGGAACTCCTAATCATTCCTGGCTCCGTTTGAAGCGCGAAACGCTGCCGGGCATCGAAGAGAACATTTTACTCGCACACAGTCTTCGACGAAACGACGGCTGCGTCTTTCAGCTCACATGTTTGTCGCAAACCAGGATACAGCGTTGCGCTCTGCGTCACTGCCTGCCCGAATGGGCAACCGCCCCGCTACCTGTGCTCGAAGGTCGGGGACCAGCGGAAACCTGCCGCAACCGTGGGCCGATAGTATTCGCGCTGCACCATGTACTGTGGGCTGCCGTTGTAGAAGCCGAACACTTCGTTATTGAGATTGAGACCGTACATGATGAAGTTCAGCCCATGAGCCAGACGAACGCTCCCTTGGGCATCCACCTGAAGGTGAGCGTAGAAGTAGTTATCCCCAAAAGGGCCGCCGATCCCGCCATTTACGCCGTCTTGAAACTGGTAGCCCGCGATATTCGCTCCGTTGTAAGACAACCCAACGCGCACGGAGACGCGGCCACGATCATAAGTTGGACTGATGTTCCACGTATTCGGTGCATTGCGCACCAGCCGCGGATGGTCCGACCGTCCAGCTATGCCGCTGATGCGAGACGCAGTGTAGCCGTAGTTGGCGGAGACACCGAGTCCACGCAGCATCCCGGGAAGAAACGACAAATGCTGCAGATACGCCGCTTCAAACCCGTTGATCCAGGCGCTACCACCGTTTATTGGTTTGCTTCCCTGGCAAGCCACAATTGAGCAATCGGAAGTGCCAAATGTCCCCGAATTGACGGGGAACGTGGTCGAAACGAGCGGATCCGTCAAATTCTTATAGAAGTAGCCCGCCTCGATCATCCCGAATGGATTAATGTAATGCTCTATTAGCAGATCGACGTTATCTGCAGTCTCTGCTTTCAAATTCGGATTGCCGAAGCTAATCAGAACGGGGCTGCCACTGGTGTCGACGGTAGCCGCCTGTGCAATATTTTGCGCGTCTGGGCGGGAAAGGCCCCGACTATAAACTGCGCGCAAATAGGTATTATTGCCCAGGGCGAATCGGAGAGAGGCGCTCGGCAACACCTTCACGTAGGAGCCATTGAAAGTATGGATGGTCCCAACGAATTGACCGTCGCCATCGACATCTGGTGCGGAGGTACTAAGGTTAGTTCCTTCAAAACGCACGCCCGCCACCAAGCGCACTCTGCTCAAATCTACGGTATTCATCAGGTAGCCGGCGCTGACCTTTTCAATCAGGTCAAATTGACTCGACACGTCGTGAGTCGGGGGCGCGTAATTAGCGGGGTTCGCGTTGAGGTCTGCCAGAAAAGCTTTGTTTATGGCGTTGAAGCTCGGGTTGGGACCAAGCTTGTAGGCGCCTTGGTAGTAGTCGCCATTGGAGAAGCTGCTGGAGAAGTCTGCCAATGTGAACGGGGCGGTTCCAGGGAAATAGCTGTCGGTGGAGGTGTTAGCGAATTTGTGAGCGTTACGAAACTTTCCGCCGAACTCGAACGTTGCCGAGTGAGAACCAAGATGGTAGCGCCTGGCCATTGCTCCCGCGGCCTGGAGATTGAGCTGCGCCGTCAGCCCATTGTTGATCTGCATGCGAGTGAACGGGAGAGTGCTTTGGTTCGTGTACGCTTCCGCAAAACAAGCAGGCGTCCATTGAGGAAGATAGAGGCTGGTGGTGTTCGCCAAGTCGTACTGGCAGGAGCTCGAGGCCAAGGTGGAATCGAAGCGCGCCGAGCGGTCCCCAACTTGGCCGATTTGCCGCGAGCGGGATGCCGAAACGTCCCATGCGTACCACGTCGCTGAAAATACATGTTTGCCGCCAAGCACAACGTTTCCAATGGCGTAGTCGGGGCGGCGAATCTGGTCGTTGAAGCTAGGTGGTCCGCCATTAGAGTACAGATTGTCGTTGATCCCGTAGACCCAGCGGTCTCCATAGTTGTGAAAATCCGAGTAAAGACCTCGAATGTAAATACTGGAACCCTCTGCAAGCTTGTAGTCAGCACTCCCCGCCAGCCCCCAACGACTGCGGTAATATTTGTATTCCCGAATATCCATCGAATCGAAGACTCGAACCTGCTGACCGCCAGCCGATGCTAGGTCTGGCACAGGCTCTATATCGTCGATGCCGCGTCCGTTCCAGTCGTAAGAGCCGCCGATGAGCAAGCCGAATTTCTTGTTCGTGCCAAATCGCTGGCCGACGGTGCCTGTTGTTTCCACAAGGCCGCGGCCGCCAAGAATCGGCGTGTAGCCGCCCATACCGCTAAGGTTGACCGTTGGCCGTTCTTCAGCAGTCTTGGTAACCAAATTTACGGAGCCGCCGATTCCATCGCCGTCCATGTTCGCTTGCAGCGTTTTGTTAATTTCAACCGACTCCACCAAGTCCGCCGGAATTGCGTCGAATTTGATCTGGCGTACACCCGATTCCGGCGAAGGAACGTTAACGCCGTCAATCGTTGTGTTGGTGAGCCGTGGCTCGGTTCCGCGAACTTGCACATACTTGCCTTCGCCTTCGTCGCGCTCAATGGTCACACTGGGTAATCTGCCGAGGGCGTCGGCCATGTTGGCGTTGGGAAGACTGCGGATTACGTCCGAAGTCAGCACCTGAACTACGTTGTCGGCCGTGCGCTCGCGGTTGATTTCTTCGGCTTCGCCCGAGGCACGCTCAGCGGTGACCAGAACCTTCAGATTCTGCGACGCGACACTCAGTTGCACGTCCGCGTTTGTTACTTGTCCCGCTGCAACCGTGAGGCTCTTGGTGGTTGTGGTGAACCCGACGTAGCTGATCGTTACTGTGTAGGCTCCTGTGGAGAGGCCCGGGATGAGAAACGAACCTTGGGCATCCGAGACCGCGCTGATTCCGCCGGGATCGACGCTTATGGTGGCGCCTTGCAAGATAGCGCCTGCGGAATCAGTAACGTGACCTGAGATTGCTCCCTTTCCGCTTTGGGCATAGCCGTACCGTGCTCCAAGCGCGCATAAAATCAACAGGATTCCAAGATTCCGCGCCGCCCGCATGATTTGAGACAACCTGCGCGATTGTTGCATCACTCACCTCCGAGGCTTCCGCCCCTAGAATTCCTCTGCGTACACCCAGACCAAACCCGCTAGTGCGCTGGGTTCCACCCACAGCCACGTTCACGTCCCGATAGGACTCTATTCGGCGCAGAAAATGCTACGGCGAGATGAATGCGGCTTTTATGG
>CAZGBQ010000035.1:25216-28588 GCA_964524045.1 uncultured Acidobacteriaceae bacterium | reverse complement strand
TGATCGTCTCGCACGGCGAGCCAGTCCACTCCCGGGCCGAATACGAGCGCGCCCTCGCCCGCTCCCCCTGGACCGGCTAGCGCACGCCGTGGGGAACGCGTTCCAATTGTTTTCGCGATCCGGATGGGAATCTCATCGACTCTTTCACTCCGGTTAAGAACCCTAACAAGAAGGGCGGGACAAATAGCCCTCAAAAATCATCCTCCTCTTTTTGCAAAAACTGATACCTTGCTCCTCGTGAGGAAACAAAAAGGAAGTCAGTGAATCCGAAATGGGAGCGTTCGACGATGAAGCAGACGGCCGCGGTGATTGGTCTGGGATTTGTAGGGCGAGCGCACCTGGAAGCGCTGCGGCGGATCGGCGTGCCCGTGCGCGGGATGCTTGGCAGCTCGCGCGAGCGAGGCGAAAAGACGCGCGCGGCGCTTGGGCTAGAACGCGCGTACGCTTCTCTGGAAGAATTGGCAGCGGACCCCACGGTGAGCGTCGTGCATATCTGCACGCCGAATCATGTGCACTTCGAGCAAGCCAGCACGCTGCTTCGCGCGGGCAAGCACGTTCTGTGCGAGAAGCCCCTGGCGATGGATTCGCGCGAATCGGAAATGCTAGTGAAGTTGGCCGCGCAATGCCATCGCGTTGGCGGAGTGGCCTATAACCTGCGGTACTATCCGCTGTGCCAAGAGGCGAAAGCGGCGGTGGCAGGAGGAGTGATTGGCCACCCGCGCCTGGTGCACGGAAGTTTCCTGCAGGATTGGCTGTTGTTTCCGAGCGACTGGAACTGGCGCCTAGATGCAAAACTGGGAGGCGAGTTGCGAGCCGTTTCCGATATCGGCACACACTGGCTCGATCTGACGATGTGGATTACCGGGCGCAAAGTCACGGAGGTATGCGCGGACCTGGCAACGGTCATTCCGGTGCGGCAGCGGCCGCGCGGGCGCGTAGAAACGTTTCAAAAAGCGGCAGCGACGGAATACGACGATGTGCCAATGACCACCGACGATTACGCGTCCGTTCTCCTGCACTATGAAGACGACCTGCACGGCGTAATGACGGTCTCGCAGGTGAGCGCCGGGCGAAAAGCGCGGCTGTGGTTTGAGATTGACGGCAGCAAAGGCTCACTGGCGTGGAATTCCGAGTCGCCAAACACGCTGTGGATCGGGCGGCGCGACCGTGCCTGCGAAGAGCTTCCCAAAGATCCAGCGCTGCTGAGTCCGGCAGCTCGAGGTTTTGCCGCCTATCCCGGCGGGCACGCGGAGGGTTATCCCGACACGTTCGTGCAACTGTTCCGAGATTTTTACGGCTATCTCGATGCAGGCGATTTCGAGGCGCGGCGGCCTTTCCCGACGTTCGAGCACGGAAACCATGAATTGGTGCTGTGCGAAGCGATTGCCAAGAGCGCGCAGGAACGCGGCTGGGTGACGGTCCTGTGGGACTGAAGCTGCGACTTCAGCGAGGCGAAGTGGAGTAGTGGTAGCGCAGGCTGGCCGGCATGCGATCGGACCGCGTGCGCGTGTTGTATTCAAGTTCGTAGTTCAAATGCTCGACGTCGGTCGGATAATCCTTGCCTTCCGGGTAGGGATACGATAGCGGCGAATGACGAGGCAGCGGCTCGACCGTGAACGCGTGCGCGGCGTAAAAATCCAGATCCTTTTCGAAACCGTCTGCGTAAAAGAAATAGTCGCGAATCCAGCCTGAAGACAACTCAGGAAGCGCGCGCGGATCAAAATCTAGTTTCACGCCTTCGCCGGAACCGAACACCACGAAGCGGTCGTCGGAGGCGCGCAGTAGATCGTGGACATTGCCGTAGCGCGTATAATTTCCGGCGGCGCGCGCATAAGGGCCGGTCATGCTGCGTCGGGAGTAGGAATACGTAATGTCGCTCGCGGGCTGCAAACGAATCTCCCGAGGATAGCCGAGAAAAGCCAGCGCGGCTTTTGCAAGGGGCACCTCCGAAACGCGGATCTCGCCGACTTCGGGCGTTTGATCGATACGAATCGCATCCCAATAAATCTTCAGGTTGGTGATGATGCGAATCCGCCGCGTGTCGGGAGGCAGCTTGCCGGTCAGGTCAGCGATCATGGTGCGTTCGAGGCCCGCTGGAAAGCCCATGTCCTCGACGACGCGCGACCATTTCCCGTTCTTGTCGAGGGCTTCGACGTAGGGCGCAATCACCTTGATGCCCGCCTGATCCGCCGCATACATCGACGTGGCCGTGAAATAATCCGTGTAGCCGTCGATGATGAGGCGCAGGGGCTTCTGCGCATCCCATGCGCCGAGATCCAGCTCGAGCCAATGCAATTTCGCAAACCCGGGAAAGGGCAAATCCTCGAAATCGGTGACGTACTTCCGATCTGTTTTCGAGATTAATGAAAGCACATCGAGCCCGCGATCATCCCACGCGCCCGCCGGCGGATGCGCATTGCGGCTGGCGATGACACGAAATTCGGGAAACGGCGGGTTGCTCACGAAGCGCTCATTGGGAAAAACTTCGTAGTCCACAGGATGATCGATAGCCAGCAGGCGCACTTGATCAAGATAGACCGTTTCTTCCATCGGCTCCAGGAAGCGAAAGCTGAGCATTCCATTGCGTGCTTTCACGCTGCGCGCAGGAACTTTGAGATACTCGTCGGGATCGGGAACGTCACGCTCGCCTGGCGCGATCCAATGGCCGACTACACCCGGGCCGATCATGTCGGCGATAAATTCGTACTCGCGGCCGTTCCAGGAAAAAAGCACCGGGCAAGAGCTGCCGCGGCGGTCCAGCTCGGCAATGGATTGAACTTTTTTGGCGGAGAGATTGATCTCATCTTGCGGCACGCCTGTCGGCCAAAGGAGACGAACCACTTCGGCATTCGATTCCGAGCCCATGCCGGCAAGAATCGGCGCGGCGTTTTGGCCTAGATAACCGGAGGCGCTAGCGACTTCCCATTTCTGGTATAGCAAACCCGCGTACAGCTCGACTTTGGTGCCGATGCCGCTCTTGTTGTCGTTCAGTGCTTTCAGGTCGATGCTCATCCAACTGTGCTGATTTCCGCCTTCGTTGCGAAGCACAACAGGAGGTCCGCCAAGTTGGGTGACTACCAGATCAGCGTCGCCGTTTCCATCGAAGTCGGCAACGGCAATCGCTCTCGGCTGATTCAGCCTGACGGCGTCGAGGCGCACTGACTTGGTGACATCGCTCCAACCCTTGCTCCCCAAGTTGCGCAGCAGCCGTAATTCGGCTCCGTTTTTGGATTCTCCTACGGCAACCAGATCGAGCCAGCCATCGTTGTCGTAATCGAGGGCCGCGATTCCCCAACCTTTTTGCCAACCGAAATCGGGCAGCGTAACGCGCTCGAGCCGCTTGCCTTCCACGTTGCGCCACAGGCTGATGCC
>CAZGBQ010000035.1:0-25116 GCA_964524045.1 uncultured Acidobacteriaceae bacterium | reverse complement strand
GCAGCGTAACGCGCTCGAGCCGCTTGCCTTCCACGTTGCGCCACAGGCTGATGCCGGGCGCGCCGGCGTGCGTGAAGGCGAGATCCATCCAGCCGTCTTTATCAAAATCGATGGCAACGACGCCGACGGCCGGAGGCAGATTCTGCTTGGTGAAATCAATTCCCGCTAGCGGAGTGAATTTCCCTTCGCGGGGATTCAAGAGGATGGAAACGCCCGCCGGTCCGCCAGCAAGAACGAAGTCAATCGCGCGGTCGTTGTTGAAGTCCGTCGTGACAACGCCCGCGCCAGTTGCGGGGAATCCGAGCCCGGTTTCTGCGGAAATATCAGTGAACGTGCTGTTGCCGTTGTTGCGCCAGAGAACATTGTGCGCGGGTGCTTGTGCTGAACCAGAATCCGTGGCCATCGTAATGTAAAGATCCAGGTCGCCATCATGGTCGTAGTCTACAAAGGTGAGGCCGACACACCCCTTTTCTTTGCGAATGCCGACTCTTTCAGTTACGTCCTCAAACTTCCCTTCGCCCTTGTTGCGCAGCAAATGGACGCCGTCGCTCAGGCATATGGCGAGGTCAGTCTTGCCATCGTTATCAAAATCGCCGGCCGCGCAGCCCAAGCCGCTGCCCGCGAGAGGAATGCCGGCAGCCAGCGTCACATCTGCAAACTTTCCGTTTCCCAAGTTGCGCAGAAGATGGCTCGTGCCGTCGGCTGCGCCACTCACCAAAAAAAGGTCGGGCCTGCCGTCACCATCAAAATCGAAGAAGCACGCGCCAGTGCTTGCTCCAATAGAGGCAGGCGCACCGCCCTTCGAAACGAAAGGGCTGGCTTCTACTGCAAAGTGCACGGAAATTGCAGCGGGCACTTCGGCTGCACTGCTGGAAGGCAATTCCGCCAGCGAGTACTTGCCCTGATCGCCATAGCCCGCGCCGAAGGGTGTTCCGAGATGCTCCGTTGTAATTTTCTGGAAGCGCGCCAGGTGTTCGCGCGCGGCCGCCGAATCACCTTTGCGCTGCAGGGCGCGCGCCAATCCGAATTCGGCAGAAGCATGGACGGGATTCAGCGCCAATCCCTTTTGGAATGCAGCGACCGCTTCGTCATATTTTTGCTCCTGGGTGTTGAGATAACCGACAAAGTAATAGGCGTCTGCCTCGTCGGGCTTGATTTCCGTCACGTTGCGAAACGCGGCGATCCCTTTTTCCGTGTCGCCCACATCTTTGTACGCGAGACCGAGGTTGTACCAAGCGTAGGCATCGTTAGGAAGCTGCCCGGCTGCTTTCGCCAGTTCGTCGCGCGCGGCCTCGAGTTTCTGCTGCCCTAGCAGTGCCACGCCCAGATTCAGGCGAGCCACCGCGAACTTTGGATCAGCAGCTAAGGACTGCTCAAAGTATCTCTGAGCGTCGCCGGGGCGCTGCTGATTCATATGGGCCACGCCAAGCGCGTTGAAACGGTACGCATCAGCCGGATTCGGCTTAGGGGCGGGCATCGCCGGGGCCGTGGCTTTCTCCTGCGCCGTAGAAACGGCACCGCTGCGCAAACGCAGAGCCACGGCGAGAGTCAACAGAACAACCGCAGACGAGGCGACTGCACGCCGAGGGTTTACGGACATCAGTCTCTTCTTCCTCCCCGCGCGGAATGCACGAAGACACGCAGGAGCTGGTGAACAGAAACGCCATGAAATTTTGTGGGCTGCCTCTCCGCAGGTCAACTCATTTATTCGCCAAGTGTTTTTGTTGGCGGAAAAGCATTCCCGTTCGGCAACGGCGCAAAACAAGTGTCTCGCTATTGACCTGCGTCTCGGGAGCACATACTCTCGCGGTTCCGCCATGGGCCTATCTCCCTATTTGACGATCGCAGAAGTAGGCGCGGCCGTCGGCGCGAAACAAATCTCCCCCGTTGAGATTGTCGAGTCCCACCTCTCCCGCATCGAACCCTTGCAGCCCAGACTGAACGCTTTCGTCCACTTGGACGCGGAGAATGCCCGAAAGCAAGCTCGCGCAGCAGAGGCGGGGGGCCTGCGCGGCGAGCCGCTTGGACCACTTTACGGGATTCCGCTGACCATTAAGAGTTGTATCGATGTGGCAGGCTGGCCGTGCCCCGCGGGATCTCTCCTCCGCAAGGATTACGTTCCGCGTGTTGATGCTCCGCTGGTTTCCCGCTTGAAAGCCGCCGGAGCCATTCTTCTCGGCAATACGAACACGCCCGAATTTCTGATGGCTTATGAGACGAACAATCTTCTGAGCGGCAAAACCAGCAACCCGTGGAATCTCGAGTATTCGGCAGGCGGGTCGAGCGGCGGCGAATCTGCTGCGATCGCGTCGGGCTGCTCTATGGGAGGCGTCGGCAGCGACGGCGGCGGGTCGATTCGTGTGCCAGCGCATTTTTGCGGTATCTGCGGGCTCAAGCCCACGCCGGGGCGCGTACCGGCCACCGGCCACTTCCCTTCCGGCGCGGGCGCCTTCGGATGGATTGGCGTGGTTGGCCCCATGGCTCGCACCATCGGGGACGTTCGCACGCTCTTTGAAGTGATAGCTGGTCCCGACGCCGGCGATGTGCATTCAGCGCCTGTGCCCCTTCGCACCTATAGCGAAGAAGACTTGCTTAGAGTGCGTGTAGGAGTATTGCAAAGCTCTGCACTCGGCACGGCAACACCTGAAACGGAGGCAGCGGTGGAACGGGCGGGGAAGTTGCTCGCAGATTGCGGCTTCCTCGTTGAGTCATTCGAATTGCAGGGGCTCGACCGCGCCTTGGAACTCTGGTGGTTTTTCTTCGGCCCGGTGATCGCTCATTTGCTCAACGGCAGCCTTGCGGGCCACGAATCGCAGCTTAGCCCCATGCTGCGCGAATATCTTTCGAACGCAACTTCGCCCGATGCGATATCGCTCGACCAATTCGTGCAGGCGTGCGCCGAGCGTGATCTCCTGCGCGAAAAAATTCTCCGCCAAATGGATAGAGTTCCGATCCTGCTCTCACCCGTTTCTTCCTCGCCGGCTTTTCGCCACGGCGAAGGAAACTACAAACCTGGCATAGGTTACCGCGACACGATGCGTTTCTGTCAGTGGTTGAACCTCGCCGGTTTTCCAGGCGCCTCCGTTCCTATGGCTCTTTCGGTTGAGGGCCTGCCCATCGGGGTGCAAGTCATCGGGCGTCCGTTCGAAGAAGAATTAGTCCTGGCCGTTGCGGAAGTCATCGAGCAATCGCGCGGCCCCTGGCAGCTTCCACTGCTTCAGCATCTTTGATGTTCGGGAATTTTTATCTATCGGGCTGCTGCTTAATCGCTGGATTTTTCATCGGCTCCTGCTCTTCTAGAGAGAAGGCGCGAAGGACTTCACAATGCTGCACGGACTGCTATGATACGCGCTACGCGGCGCCTTCCGATTGTAGAGGAAAATCGTTTCGGACCATGAGAAAACCGCACTCGGCTACGCTTCGGGAAGTGGCGAAGGAGAGCGGGTTCTCTCTCACTACGGTCTCGATCGTGCTCAATGAGGCGCCTCTTTCTCGTTACATCCCGGCTGAGTCTAAGAATCGCATCGCGACGGCAGCCAAGAAGCTCGGCTACCGGCCCAATGTGTATGCGCGCTCGCTTCGGAGCAAGCGAACCCACGCTGTGGGAGTCATGGTCTGCGACATGACCGACCCGTACTGCACACTAATTCTGCGTGGCTTGGAGAATGCTCTCTACAAGTTTTCTTTCCTCCCTATCTTTGCCGACTTTCACAACGAACGCGGTCGTTTTGAGCGCCACTTGGAGATGCTTCTTGGCCGCCGGGTGGAGGGCCTAATCGTCTTGGCCAACTGGCTCTTCCTGGACATCAATCTCCTCGCGGAACTGCAGAAGAGCGGCATCCCGACCGTCATGATCGGTCGCGAGCTGCGGGCCGGCTCGGTGAGCTCCGTAGTCGTGGACAACGAGACCGGGTCGCGGATGGGTCTTGAGCACCTTTACAACCTGGGCCATCGGAAAATCGCGTTCATCCGGGGACCGCGGGCCGTCGCCGACACAGCGCAGCGATGGAAAGGGATACGCTGTCTGGCAGACGAAGTCGGACTCGAACTGGACCCCGAGCTCGTCGCCGATCTTCCTGAATCTCAGGATCCATTGTCCAGCTTCCAAGGCTCCTACCGATTGACGGCGAACCTGCTAGCCTCGAAGCGCCCCTTTACGGCGCTGATGGCCTTCGATGATACCGCGGCTTTTGGTGCCATCCGGGCGCTTGCGAAAGCGGGCCTTCGCGTGCCGGAGCACTGTTCGGTTGTCGGGTTTGACGACGTGCCGTCGGCGGCTCTATATACCCCCGCACTCACAACCCTGCGGCAACCCATGGAGCTCATGGGCTCGATAGCAGGAGACCTAGTGGTCAATGCGATCAACGCCGCGCAGGACAAGCGGGAATTCCCACCGAGCCACCAAAAGGTGACTCCTGAACTCCTCGTACGGGAATCGACCAGGATACTGTCGGAATAGCCACCCAAAGCGAGAAACCAGTCGCAAGCACTTTTTCATTGACAGGACAAGAAAACTGAGTATTGTATCGTTTTAATGAAGCGTTTTTTAGCTCTCAGCCGTCGAGGGGTAGGGGCAATGTCCAGTGCAAAAGCTTTCGAAAACACCAACCTCGAAGGTGCTACCGCCAGTTAGCACCATTCCGGCCCCGCCAGCTTCGATTGGCATTTCTGGAAATTTCCGGGGGTACCTGATTATGGAACAAAGTGCACTTAGTTTTTTCTGTCTTCTGAAAAACCTTTGTAAGGCACGCCGCATGTCTTTTGCCGCCTTGGTTCTTGCCACCCTGTGCTTTTCCGCGCAAGCCCAGCTTTACACCGGCTCGGTCTCGGGTACCGTTACCGACCCCTCTGGCGCAGTGGTCCCATCCGCCCATCTAACCCTTGTAGATACTGCGAAGGGTTTCTCTTACGCTGCATCAACTGACGCAGACGGTCGCTTTGTTTTCGTGCAAGTTCCTCCAAGCTCTTACACCCTAAAGGCCGAGGCTACCAACTTTCAATCGGAGCGCAAGGAAGGAATCAAGGTCGACGTCAATCAGAATGTTGTTATCAACTTTTCTTTGAAAATCGGGAAGAGCACTGATGTGGTCGAAGTGACAGCGAACGCGGTTCGCCTGCAGACAGAGGATGCCGTCACTGGGCAAGCTATTGACCGTAAGTTCATCAACGATTTGCCATTGGTCGGCCGCGGAGTGCTTGATTTGGCCTATCTCACACCCGGCATTACCGAGGTGGACACCGATTGCCAAGGGTGCATGGCTAACAACTTCATATCCAACGGAAGCCGCAACGCCACCGCAGACATCCTCCTCGACGGCGTGTCCAGCACCAACTTCGAACAAAATAGCGGGATTTTGGCGCCGACTTACGTTCCCTCCGTCGATGCCGTGGAAGAGTTCAAAGTCCAGCAGTCCAACTTCAGTGCCGAATTCGGATTCACCGGCGCAACTGTCGTGAACGTCATCACACGCTCTGGCACGAACGAGTTTCACGGCACACTCTACGAATTCCTTCGGAACGACAAATTGGATGCCAATGACTGGTTCGCGAATGCAGGTGGCAGCCCCCGTTCACCCCTTCGCCTCAATGACTTCGGAGGGACAGTCGGCGGCCCGATCATTAAGAAGAAAACCTTCTTCTTTTTCGATTACGAAGGGCGCCGCGAAAGGAGTTTCGCGTCCTCCACCGCTGGCGTGCCCACGGCAGCCATGCGCACTGGCGATTTTGGCGAGCTTTGCGCATTGAGCGGTGCAACGTTCAATGCCGCGGGAGCCTGCTCTGATCCGAGCGCGCAGCTCTGGGATCCCTACGTAGTAGCCAACGGAAGCACCCCCGGAAACACGACCCGCATACAGTTCATTCCCTTTAACAACCTAGCTACCTACGCCAGTCCAGGAAATCCGGCGCTAAACGGCACTCCCTATCAAGTCAGGAACCCCGGCACACCGGGAAATCTAATCGACCCCGTGGCGGCCAAGCTCATCAACCTGTTCCCAATGCCGAACCAGCCGATCGCATCGCGCGGTGACCTCAGCGGCGATTGGTTTAACAACGGAACGAACAAAGACTCGCAGAATCAATTTGACATCAAAATCGACCATCGCTTCAGCGAAAAAAGATTGATCAGCGGTAAATACGCTGAACGCCGCGATAACAGTCACAGCTTCAACTGCTTTGGCAATGCCGCCGACCCATGCACGGGAGGCCCGGTCACGGAACACGATCACCTCGTAGCGCTGAATTTCACACAGACTTTTCGTCCAACTCTGATCATGAGCCTCTCTTACGGTTTCACCCGCGGCCACGTCGATCAGCCCGGCATACGCGGTGATTTTCCGAACATCGATCCGGTCGCAGACCTCGGATTTCCGTCTTACATGGACGTTTCTGGTTTTAAGCAGTATCCGTCGATAAGAATTAGCGACCCGATAAGCGGCTATCAACGGGCTGCGGGCAGCAGCATCGGCACGCAGACCTTCAGCATCATCAAAGAAGGTCAGGAAACTCACACAGTTGCTGGGAGTCTCAACTGGATCCGTGGCCAGCACGATTTCAAATTCGGCGCAGAATGGCGCGTGCACCGCATCAACTTCACTCAGCCCGGTTGGCCCGCAGGCCAATTCAGCTTCAATGCAAGCGGAACGGCGGACAGTCCGCAAGGCGGCACTGGGGGCGATGGAATGGCCAGCTTCTTGATGGGCGTCGGTCGCATGACCAATCCGCAGCCCGGAGAAGTCAACAATCCCTACGAAGTTCCGAACAATGTCGCCACTCAGAATTTTCAATTTGCTGGCTTTGCTCAAGATAATCTGAAACTCAAGCCAAAACTTACCCTCAACCTCGGCGTGCGCTATGAAGTCTCTCTACCTCGTACAGAACGCTTCAATCGTATGAACTGGCTCGACCCAAACCTCACGTACCAACTTAATCCGGATCCGGCGATATTGCCCGGAGCACCGCCCATCACAGTGAAGGGTGGCGAGGTATTCACAAGCCCCAGCAATCACTATAACTACGATACCTTCTACAGTGCGATTCAGCCGCGCTTTGGCTTCGCATATGAATTCAGGCACGGGCTCGTGGCGCGCGGCGGATACGGAATCTATTATTCGCAGCCGCGCTCCGGAGCTGCTGGGACCGGTCCTTGGGGATATCAAGGTTTCGATCAGCAGACTCAATGGATTCCCAGCTTCCAGAATCAGATCGTTCTGCCCGGTGCCCACCTGAGCGATCCATTTCCCGGCACTGGTCCCAAACTGCCGCCCGGAAACTCCTTAGGCGCATTGAATGATGTGGGCTTCTCTGCGGTCGGCCCTATTCCGCGCATCAGCCACAACGTACCCTATGAGCAGGCCTGGAGCTTCGGCCTGCAAAAGGAACTACCCTGGAAAATTGTCGCAGAGGCAAACTATGTCGGTAAGAAGGGAACACATCTGTACTTGGGCGGCTTCCGAGAAAACGATCTATTGCCTGCGTCGGCGTTGCAAGGGCTGACCCCCGCCGAAATTGGCACTAATCTGGCAAACAACCAGGTGCCGAACCCATTTTTCGGATACATCACAGATCCCCTGAGTTCGCTTTCCGGGGCAACTGTAGCGGCTTATCAAACCCTGCTCCCCTATCCACAATTCACAGGTTTCCAGGGTGATTCGCCCCCGATTGCCAACTCCATCTATCACGCCGGACAGTTCCGAGTGGAGAAATCTTTCTCGAGCGGCCTGCAGTTCTTGGTAACCTACACGGTATCGAAATCCATTGACGGTGCCTCAGCTACAGACGACAGCATTTCTTGGCTGGGCGGCGGACTTCAGGGCAACACCATCGCCGTGCAAGATCCAAATAATTTGCGCGCCGAACGCGCCGTTTCCACGTTCGACATCCCCCAAGTGCTTCAATTCACCTATGTCTACGCCCTTCCTGTAGGACGTGGTAGACACTTCGGCTCAGACATGAATTCTATTCTCAACGGCTTCATTGGTGGCTGGCAGTTAAATGGGATTTGGCGTTTTGCTGCCGGTAGGCCCATCATCTTGGCCCTTGACTCCCCCGTGCCAATCCCCACATACGGTCAGAGGCCGAGCATATCGGGGCCGCTTAAAGTGGATCACTCCTCAACAACCGCCATGATTACCGATTATTTCGCCAACGCCTGCGAAAATGCACCCTGCGCCAATGGCGGGGCCAGCGCAGTATTTCAGCCTGACGATTATTCCTTCGGAAATGCACCGCGGACATACACCGGAATCCGGCAGCCCGGAAACAAAAACGTGAACATGTCGCTTTTCAAGCAGTTCCCTATGTCGCGTTTTAGGGAAAACATGCGTCTGGAATTTCGCTTTGAGGCCTTCAATGTGTTTAACCACCCCAATTTCGCTGGTCCAGACACTTTTTTTGGGGATGGCAGCTTTGGGCAGATAACTTTCCTGGCCACACCAACACGCGAGGTACAGCTCGGCCTGAAAATCTACTTTTAGGAGCGGTCATTTCGGGGCAGGATCTAGAGGCGGTGCCGTTCGTTGCACCGCCTCTTCTTTATGTCTTTTCGATTGCTGTCAACCCCTTGCGAGTTCCGCGAAAATCTGTTTGGCGGGGCATTGTGAAAGGATCCTTCCAGTGAAGCTTCTATTTTCAATGAATCGATCAAGAAACTATGCAGTTATGGTCTCAGCCTTTCTGGTCCTCTCCTCTCTTGAAATCGCAATGTTTGTGCCCGAGGTCGCAGCCCAAACAATTCGCGTGGACACGACTCATCCGGTGAATTCCTTCCGTCCAACGGAAGCGCTTGGCGCTGGCGTGGACCGCATTCCTCTCGCCGCTACCGACAAGATTTTCACCGAGCCAATGATTAAGCAGATTCTGTCCGCTGGCTGGCAAACCGTTAGCTATCGCCAGAATACGGAGCTTTACGTTGAAGCTTGGCACTGGAATCCCAAAGGCAAATGGAGCGACTCCGGTGAAAAAGGCTACTTCGTAGGCGATTCAACACCCACTGAGTTCATCCGCCATTCTTTCGGGTACGCGCTCCCACACCAGGGCTTTTCGCGGCCGGATGGCACTGGCTACTCGCGTCTCACGGACGGAGACACGGACACCTACTGGAAAAGCAATCCTTACCTCAGCAAGTCCTTCACGGGAGAAGACGACAGCTTGCACCCGCAGTGGGTTGTCGTTGATCTGGCTACCCCTCAGGACATCAACGCGATCCGCATCAACTGGACAGACCCTTACGCCCGGCGCTATCTGGTCCAATATTGGACCGGCGCGGACGCCATCCATGAGCCAACAAAGGGTTCGTGGCTCACGTTTCCCGGCGGCGCCGTGACAAACGGAACCGGCGGCCCTGCGACCCTCCAGCTTTCGCGTGCGCCGATACGCGCGCGCTTTGTCCGTATCTGGATGACGGAATCTTCTAATACCTGCGACACACATGGCTCAGCCGACCGGCGCAACTGCTTAGGCTACGCTATTCGAGAGCTCTACGTCGGGACGGTCACTTCAGACGGCGCCTTTCACGATGTTATTCGTCATACAGCTGACCGCGCCCAAACCAACACGATCTGTTCCTCGGTCGATCCGTGGCATGAAGGCTCCTTGATCAATGATCGCCGGGACCAGGTGGGCTTCGACCTTTTCTACACCAGTGGCATTACGCGTGGGCTCCCCGCGATGGTTCCCGTCGCCATGATTTATGACAATCCCGAAAATGCCGTGGCCCAAATCGCTTATCTCGAAAAACGCGGCTATCCCATTTCGTACGTGGAAATGGGCGAAGAGCCTGATGGAAAACATACCCTACCCGAAGATTACGGAGCGTTTTACCTGCAATGGGCCGCCGCCCTTCACAAGCTGGATCCCAAGCTGAAGTTAGGAGGACCAATTTTTGAGGGCGTAAACAAGGACATCGAAGTCTGGGCCGATGCCCAAGGGAGAACTTCCTGGATGGGCCGCTTCTTCGACTATCTGAAATCGCGTGGCCGCATCGGCGATCTCTCGTTCGTCTCGTTCGAGCATTATCCCTTCGAGCCTTGCCTGCTGCAATGGAGTGATCTCTACGAGGAAGCCGACCTCGTTCGCAACATTCTCCAAGTTTGGCGCGATGATGGATTGCCAGAGGGCGTCCCAATGTTCATCACGGAGACAAACATAGCTGCCGGATCGGACGAATCCTTTCTCGATACCTTTGCCGCTCTTTGGTGGACCGATTTCGTCGGTGCATTTCTCGAGGCAGGCGGGAAGGCAGTCTATTATTTCCATTACATTCCGCTTGGAGAGTCGCTCGGTTGTCACGGAACGTCTCCGGGGACCTTCAGCCTGTTTACGATGAACCGGGACTATCAGATCCAGCAGCCAACCTCCCAATTTTTCGCGAGTCAGATGATCAACCTCGAATGGGTTCAGCCAGGGAACGGCGAGCACCGTGTTTTTTCGAGCGCTAGTGACATCCGCGACGCGGCAGGGCACGTTCTGGTCAACTCTTATGCCGTGCTGCGCCCGGACGGAGAATGGTCCTTGATGCTGGTGAACAAAGATCAAGAGACGCCACACTCCGTGACGATCCGATTTGAAAACGAGAAAGGCAAAGGTTCTTGCTACTTCGCGGGGCCCGTGAACATAGTCACGTTTGGAAACGAGCAGTACAAGTGGCACACGGACCTGAAGCTCGCCCCTGTTGGGGGCTCAGCGGATCCGGATGGCCCGCCTGCGCACTCTACGATCACAGCAAGCAGAGATACGGTCTTTCGCTTGCCTAAGGCTTCTGTCACGATCGTACGCGGCAAGATCGCCGCTGCTCCCTAACCAAAGAGCAAAAACAAGACAGTCGCTTAGGAATCCGAACATGGAGATTCGCCGCCGCAGACGTTCTTCACACGAATCGTGTGCCTTCCCCTTCCGAAGAAGGTAAAATGCATCCCATGAATCGACGCACATTTATCGGTACTTCCGTCGCTGCCGCCCTTGCTGCCTCCGTGCGGCCAACCGGGGCAGCAAGCCCAACACACAAAATCGAACGCATCGGACTTCAGCTTTACACGGTGCGCGATGCGATGAAGAAAGACTTCGACGGTACAATCGCCAAAGTTGCGGCGACCGGCTACAAAGAAGTCGAATTCGCCGGATACTTCGACCACGCGCCGAAAGACATCCGCGCGCTGCTGGAAAAAAATGGTCTAACTTCGCCGTCCTGCCATGTGGGCTACGATGTAGTGGAAAAGAAGTGGGCGGAAACGATCGAGGCCGCGCAAATCCTTGGCCACCGCTACATCATTTGTCCGTCCATTGAAGAAAAACAGCGCGACGAGCCCGGCGGATGGAAACGCGCCGCCGATCTCTTCAACAAGGCCGGCGAAGCCAGCAAGAAAGCAGGCATCCAGCTCGGCTATCACAATCACACGTTTGAGTTCGCTCCCGCGGATTCTCTGGGCGGTAAACTCCCCTACGATTTTCTGCTCGCGGAAACGGATCCAAGTCTCGTCATCATGGAATTGGATCTCTGCTGGATCAGCGTTGGAGGCAAAGACCCTCTCGCCTATTTTGACAAATACCCCGGACGTTTTCCGCTCGTCCACGTCAAAGACTGGGTGAAAGACCCTAGTTCGCCGAGCGGGTATAAGCTCGCGAATGGTGAATTCGTCAAATACGGCGGGCGTATGGCCGATGTCGGCGAGGGCTCAGTGAACTGGAAACGGATCTTCGAGCAGTCAGGCAAAGCGGGGATCAAACACTATTTTGTCGAGAACGACGATCCGAAGTCGGCATTCGACGACATCAAGATCAGTTACAGCTATCTGCAAAAGCTGACCTTCTAAACGAACAACTCTGCTCTGAATGCGGACCTGAGGCCCCGAGCTCAAATCTCCGCGAGGCCAAAAACGAGGCGCAAAACATTGAGGGCGCAACTGCCTTGCGGCCGCTGCGCCCTCTTTCAATTGTGCCGCAAAGTTTTTTACGCTTCCCGGCTCAATCTGCGAGTGAGAGTAAACTTCGCGTTTCAAGTTGGCAAGTGTTTTCTGGAGATTCGACTGTGGAAATCTGTGCACATATGTGCAAAACAGCAGACGCACAGGCCAGCTCAAAGCCGCGTTCAACCGGCATTGTCGCTCCATTTCCCACTGAGTAAGAGAGCCACCATCTTTTGGTCCGCCCACCACGACCAAAGGGGATGTTCGAAACTGGCAGGCCGGTTGTGCTCCACGAAGAAGTGGGAGATCCACGCCAGGCCGTAGGAAACGGCAAGCGCCGCCGCGATCCACCACCAGTGCCGAAACGCAACAGCGAGAATTAGAATCAACCATCCCGCGAGCGTTCCTACTAGATGGATGGCTCGCGTTCCCGCCTGGCTGTGAGCCTGGACATATTCAGGCCAGAAATCCGCAAATGTAGATTTGTCCCGCACAACGGCAGAGCTTATCACAGTGCTACGAAGAACTGCGCGACGGCCGCTAAATCCGGTCGCCGGTGGAATAACTCGCGGAATTGTCGTCGAGGCGCCTCTACGCAAACCTGAATCTAAAAATGATAAAGGCTCCATAAGTATCGAAGTTTAGATTTTCGGCAGGCCAATTTTGCTTGTAAGTTGCAGAAAAAACGAAGCATAAGTGTCTCTCGCCAATGGCGAGCAAACTGCTTCCTCCCATCGCAAGTTTGGCTCAGGTCGTTCCAGTTCAGCCCTTCTTGTGCGGCCTGAGCTCTTACGCAAATCGCAATTTCGTTCATTCGAGGTGAGGGGGAGCACATGGATCGTGAGAGAGACTCGAGTACGTGTGTGTGTCAAAGTTATCGAAACGTTTCGGCGCGCCTTTTTCTTTGCGTAGCTTTGCTGGCGTTAGCGGCCGGACCCTGCAGTACGCCGGCGCTTGCTCAGGTGGAATCGGGAACCATTTCCGGAACCGTACATGACACATCCGGAGCAGTCGTTGCCGGAGCCACCGTCACGGCAAAGAACGCAGCGACCTCTGCGGAGCGGACCGTACAGACCGCCGAGAACGGCCAGTACATCATGCCTGGACTGGCTCCGGGAATTTATGAAATCACAATAACAAGTACTGGGTTCGCATCCTTCAAAGCGCGCGCTGAACTCACAGTAGGGGGCCAAACCAGCGTTGATGCTCAGCTTTCTGTTTCCGGCCAAGCAACGACTGTGGAAGTGGTGGCCGGTGGCGGCGCGACGGTCAACACGGAAACACAGGAAATTGCGGAAGTCATTTCTCCGACGCAGATCGCACAACTGCCGAGCTTGAACCGCAACGTGTACGACTTTGTAAGCACCGCAGGGAACGTAAGCTCTGGGGACCGCATGGGAAGCGCCAGCGACCAAACCACCGGTACGCGCGGGGTCGGTTATGTGATCAATGGGCAGCGCAGTTCCGGTTCGGAGATCCTGCTGGACGGCGCGGAGAACGTGGATTTGTTCACCGCGACCGTTGGGCAGACCGTTTCGCCCGACGTGGTGCAAGAATACCGGATTGTCACCAACAACTTCGAAGCGCAATACGGCCGAGCTTCCGGTGGCGTCGTAAATGTGTTGACGAAGGGGGGAACCAATAATTTCCACGGCTCGGCTTGGGAATACAACCGGCTCTCGGCCTACACGGCAAACACGTTTGACAACGATTCGAACGGTGTCCCCAAGGGCCAATACGTACGCAATCAGTTCGGGTACGGAGTGGGCGGGCCGATCATCAGGAACAAGCTGTTTTTTTTCCAGAGCTCGGAGTTCACTCGTGTGCGCAGCAGCGCAAGCAGCCTATCCCTTGTGCCAACCCCGCAGTTGCTGGCACTAACTGCGACAAACGTGCAGGACTTTTTCACGAAGTATGGCGCAACTACCGCGCCCTTCGTATCCACAATCACGAAGGCGGACATCACCGGTAGCTACAATGCCGGCGGAGCTTTTGACAATGCTGTTGGGGCAGGGGTTCCGATTTTTGGGCTGGTAAATTTCAAGGTTCCCCAAGATGCGGGAGGTGGGTCACCACAAAACACGCACAATCTCTTTGGCCGCCTGGACTACAACCTCAATAACAGCACACAAATCTATTTCCGCGTGAATTGGACCGATGAAGTCGATTTTTCCGGAGCCGCATTCGGCAGCCCCTATGCGCAATACAACGTGGGCTCCGAAGAATACGGCCGCGCGTTTCTAATGAATGCGACGCACAACTTCACACCGACCTTGCTCAGCAGCACGAAACTCAGCTTCAATCGTGTGGATAACAGTCAGAGCTACAATACGGCGCTGCAGAACACTCCTATTCTGTTCCTCTTCAACAGCGCCACACTCGCCGGACACGCCGTGCAGTTGCCTGGGTTTTACGACAATCAAACGGGCAGCGGCGGTTTGCCGTACGGCGGACCCGAAAACACTATCCAGGGCAACGAAGACCTGAGTTGGGTGAGAAACAGGCACACCATGCGTTTCGGCGGCCAGGTGACCTACCAACAGATGAATCGCGGCTATGGAGCTTATGGCCAAGCTATCGAAAAGCTGGGAACCAACTCGAAAGACGGCCTGGACAATCTGATTAACGGGAACTTGGTCCTCTTCCAGGCGGCCATCAATCCTCAGGGACACTTCCCCTGTTCTCGGGATGCAACGGGGGCCATTGTCCAGACGCCGGCTTGCACGTTAACGCTGCCAGTAGGCTCGCCAAGCTTCAAGCGCAGCTACCGGTACCGCGACTTCGCCCTCTACGCGCAGGACGGTTGGAAGATCACGCCGCGTCTGCTGATCAACTATGGCGTGCGCTACGAGTATTACGGGGTGCAGCACAACGACAATCCGCAGTTCGATTCGAATCTTTACTACGGCTCGGGTGCAAACATCTTCGAGCGGTTGCGCAACGCGCAGATGCTACTGTCGCCCAACAGTCCAATCAAAGAACTGTGGAGTCCGCGTTACGGCGATATTGGCCCGCGCGTCGGTTTTGCCTACGACCTGCTTGGAAACGGGAAGACCAGCCTTCGGGGCGGCTACGGCATCAGCTATGAACGCAACTTTGGAAACATCACCTTCAACATGATCCAGAATCCGCCCAACTATGCGAGCGTACAATTGACGGGCGCAAACGCAGGGCAGGTAACAGTCAACAACCTGGGGCCATTTGCCGGCGCCGCCGGTCTGCAAGTACCGCTACCGCCCAGCAGCCCGCGCCATGTGGACCAGAATATCAGGACCGCTCAGACACAGATGTGGAGCTTGTCCGTCGAGCACGAGCTGGCGAAGAACACCATTCTGTCGGTGGATTACAACGGCGCGCACGGCGTCCACTTGTACGACATCTCAAATTACAACATGCTGGGCGGCGGCCAGGCGTACCTGGGTGACACCTCGACGTGTCCGGGCGGGGGCACCGTTAGCTGCTTCACGCGCGTCAACCCGCAGTGGAGCTCCATCAACACGCGCGGAAGCAACGGCTTCTCGCACTACAACTCGATGAACGTGCGGCTGCAAAGCCAGAACTTCGGACATTCGGGGCTAATTCTGGTAGCCAACTACACGTATTCCCATTCGCTGGACGATCTCAGCTCGACCTTCTCCGAAAGCGCTACTGGTTCGAATGGCGTCGGTAACCTGGGCTACTTGGATCCCCGCAATCCGCGGCTGGACTACGGGAGCTCGGACTTCGATATCCGGCATCGCATGGTGGTCAGCGCCATTTGGCAGGAACCGTTCTTCAAGGGCGGGCGTGGTTGGAAACGGCAAGTTCTGGGAGGCTGGAGCGCCATTCCGGTGTTTACGGTCCGTTCGGGAGTACCTTTCTCCATCGTGGACAGCACAAACACGCTTGGTGCCAACAGCGGCGTGCCTTCGGGAATCCCCCGCTACACGCCGAATGGAGCAATCAGCAGCTTCTCCGTAGACACTTCAGCGCCATCGGGGAATCCCAATGAGTTTAATCTCCTGACTCTTCCGGGCGCGAACGAAACCTGCAATGCCGCCTGGATGCTTCAGGACACTGCGTTGGGCCCAGTGCCTGGCAATTGCGTGGAGACGTTTGGACCGTTCCCATCCAACATGACCGGCAGAAACGCGTTCAAGGGACCGGGGGCATGGAACGCCGACTTTGCGATCGGCAAATCGTTTGCTGTGACCGAGCGCGTTTCTCTTGAATTCCGCGCGGAAATGTTCGACATTTTCAACCATCACAACATGTACGTGAACGGCTATGTGAACGACGCGACCGGGTCCACCAGCTCGTTCATCGTCACCGGCAAAAAAGGAGGACTCGGCGCTCTGGCCGGCTCTTCCATCGTGACCGGCAATCCGGCCGACGAACGGCGCTTTGGACAATTCGCGCTGCGGCTCAGCTTCTAATCACATCGACGAAAATACGCATCTTTAATCGGGGGAGCTCTCGAGCTCCCCCGATACGTTTTGCGCGTGCGACGTGCCTTGACAAGGCGCATGGTCACAGATAAATCTCTTCGCTGCTATGCCTAAAGAAGATCTGAGCAACTTATTTTCACGCTCGCGCCGCGAGTTCTTGAAGAGCGCTGGGGTCACCTCTTTAGCAGGATTGTCGCCGGGTGTGGTCCCCGCCCGTGGCCCCGACGGCGACTCTCTTCCTGAAGCATTTTCGCGTCTCAAGCCGCTTGGCTCGCGGGTACACCCGATTACCACCGAGGAATATCGCGAAAGGCTCCAGCATGCGCAAAAGCAAATGAGCGAGTCGGCGCCAAAATACGACGCCCTATTCATCGCTCCGGGGACTTCTCTGTATTACTTCACGGGAATCCGATGGGGAATGAGCGAACGCCTTCTGGCGTTGGTGTTTCCGAGGACCGGAGATCCGATCGTCGTCGTGCCGGCATTTGAAGAGGGGCGGATGCGCGAGAAATTGCAGTTTCCCGCGGAAGTTCGCATCTGGCAGGAAGATCAAAGTCCCACGAAAATCGCTGCCGCCGCGCTCGCAGACCGCGGCATTCGAACGGGCAGAATCGGCGTCGAGGAAACCGCGGCATTCACGTTTTACGACCATCTGCGTGCTGCCGCCTCGGGATTCGAGTGCGTTTCCGCCGACCCGGTTACAATCGCGTGCCGCGGACGCAAGTCCGCGCATGAACTCGATCTGATGCGGCTGGCATGCGAGGCGACGTTCGACGTTTTCCGCGCCGTGTTTGCCTCGGTCAAAGAAGGGATGTCGCAGGAAGAAATCAGCAAGCTTGTGGAGGGCGGCTTTTCGAAAATGGGCTTGCGCGGCGGTGCTTTAGTATTGCTCGGAGCTTCCGCGGCGCTGCCTCACGGCACCATTAAGCCGCAAAAACTGAAAGAAGGCGATGTCATTCTCATTGACGGCGGTTGCGCTGTGGAAGGCTACCAATCTGATGTAACGCGCACGGGAGTCCTGGGCAAACCTTCGGAGAAGGTGGCGCGGTGCTTTGAAAGCGTGCGCAAAGCGCAAGACGCCGCGCTCGACGCTGCGCGCGCTGGGCGGCTTTCGGGGACGGTTGACGATGCTGCGCGCAAGATCGTTACCGACGCCGGTTACGGGCCGGACTACAAGTTTTTCACGCATCGCGTGGGGCATGGCATTGGGCTGGACGGCCACGAGCATCCGTATCTCGTGCGCGGAAGCAAGACCGTATTGGAACCAGGCATGACCTTTTCGAATGAGCCGGGAATATACGTGCCTGGCGAATTCGGCCTGCGCTGTGAAGATGATATGGCCATCACCGCTGAGGGCCCGGCACAGTTGCTGACGCCGGGCTTCGCCGTATCGCTCGAGAAACCATTCGGCTAGCGCCCCGCCCGGATTTCTTCGCAGAACTCCACGATGCGCTGCTCCGCCCAAAAACGTTCGGTGCCGGAGTGTCTCGAGATGAAGCCGCAATGGCCGCCGTGACGCTGTGCGAGGAAGCGAATCGCCGGATTCTCGCTGATTCTAGCGGCGAAGAAAGAAGCATAAGGCACAAATGGGTCGTCCTGCGCCGTGATCATGAGCACCGGCACTCGCACGTCAACGACAACGCGCTTCGCGCTCGCCTGATCGTAGTAATCGTCCGCGTCGCGATATCCAAAATGCGGCGCTATCACAGCCTCGTCGAACTCCCGCACCGTCCGAATGCGCTTTGGCGGCTCTCCAGGGTATCGCTGCGGAAACAGTTTCCGCTTTCGCGCGTAACGCGAGAGCAACCCCGTCACAAACCGGCGCTGGTAGATAAAATTCTCGCGGCGTTCGAGCGCCGCCGAGCACGCCGCCAGGTCAATCGCCGGGCATACCGTGCAAACGCCACGCAACGCGCGCGGCGCATTCGTGCCATACTCCCCCGCCATTTTCGTAACCAGATTCCCGCCCATCGAGTAGCCGGCAAAGAAGACTTGTTCAAAGCCATCGGCGTTCGCCAGTTCCTCGAGAACGGCTCGATAATCCCCGCTCATCGCGGAGTTATAGAGCGTAGGCGTCAATTGCTCCGAGGGGCCGCAATTGCGCTGGTTCATGCGGACCACATGGAAGCCACGGTGGAAGGCCTTTTCGGCGATTCCGCGCGCGTAGTTCGAATCGCTAGAACCCTCGAGCCCATGCACAATGACAAGCACGGGCGCGTCTTTCCTTTTTCCGGGCTGCCAATGGCAGTGACCCAGCAGAGAAGTTTCTTCATCCACGCGAAACTGCCGTGATTCCGCAGGCGGAAGGTCGAAGCGCCGCGGCACCAGGGCCGCCGCGATGGTCATCGCGTGTCCGTTTTTCAGCAGTGGGTGCGATTCAAATTCCGGGATCATCCTATCCATCACAAAAATTCGCGCGCACCGAGAATACCAGACGGAAGCACGCTTAACTTGACCGGGAATCGCGCTGCCCCTAGAATAAAAGATTCACCGTGAAGCATTTTTTCGATTTGATGAGTTCGCTTATCAGCCCAGCGGGCGCCCGCTGGGCTGCGCTGCTTTAGGGGCGGCTATTCAGGGCGGCCAATCCTTCAATACGAGGCAGGAATGAACGACAGTCCGATTACTGAAGGTCTCACATTTGACGATGTGCTGCTTTTGCCCGGGCGCTCAACGGTGCTGCCGACCGAAGTGGACACGACCACGAACTTCTCGCGGAAACTGATCTTAAATGTGCCTCTGGCGTCCGCTGCTATGGATACGGTCACGGAATCGCGGCTGGCCATTGCCATCGCGCGCCAGGGGGGCATCGGAATCGTGCACCGCAGCATGTCCATCGAAAAGCAAGCCGAAGAAGTGGACCGCGTGAAACGGTCGGAAAGCGGGATGATCGTCGATCCAGTCACGATTTCGCCGGACATCACAATCCGCCAAGCGCTGGAAATCATGAACAAGTACAAGATTTCCGGACTACCCGTGACGCGAGGCTCGCGGCTGACGGGAATTTTGACCAACCGGGATCTGCGCTTCGAGAAAAACCACTCGCAACTGGTCAGTTCGGTGATGACGAAGGAGAACCTGGTGACCGTGCCGGTGGGTACGACGCTCGAAGAAGCGGAACGCATCCTCCAGAAGCACCGCATCGAGAAGCTGCTAGTGGTGGATCAGGACTACAACTTGAAAGGACTGATCACGGTAAAAGACATCCAGAAAAAACTGGAGTATCCGCAAGCGGCGAAGGATACGCATGGGCGCCTGCGCGTAGGCGCGGCGGTTGGTGCAACGGGTGATTTTCTGGAGCGCTCTGTGGAACTATCCAAGGCCAGCGTGGACGTGCTGGCAATCGACACCGCGCATGGGCATTCCTACCGCGTGATGGAAGCGATCAAGGCGATTCGCCAGCGATTAACGGAGATGCAGGTCGTGGCGGGAAACGTAGCGACGTACGAAGGGGCTAAAGAACTGATTTCGCTGGGCGTGGATGGTTTGAAGGTCGGCATCGGGCCGGGATCGATTTGCACGACGCGCGTGGTCACCGGTGCGGGCGTGCCGCAGTTGACGGCGATCATGGAAGCCGCAAAGGCCGCGGAGGGAACCGACGTGGCGATCATCGCCGACGGTGGAATCAAATACTCGGGCGATGTCGCGAAAGCCTTGGCCGCTGGCGCATCGTGCGTGATGATTGGAAGTTTGTTCGCAGGAACTGAAGAATCGCCGGGCGAAACGATTCTGTATCAGGGCCGTACGTTCAAGTCCTACCGCGGGATGGGATCGACTGGAGCGATGGAAGCGGGCTCGGCAGACCGCTACGCGCAGGAGGGCGCGGAGCGCGGCAAGTCCGTGCCCGAAGGCGTGGAAGGGCGCGTGCCGTACAAAGGCTCGCTTGGCGCGCTGACAGACCAACTTGTTGGCGGGTTGCGGAGCGGCATGGGTTATGTCGGCGCCGGCACGCTGAAAGAATTTCGAGAAAAGAGCCAGTTCATTCGCGTTACCGCGGCGGGGCTGCGCGAAAGTCACGTCCACGACGTCATCATCACGAAGGAAGCGCCAAACTATCGGATGGAATAAGACGCCCTGTGGAGTGTGGCAGCCCTGGTGCCGCTTTTTGTGCATCACCTGTCTCTGCGGCCGCAACTGAGCATGGCGAAAAATTGAGTAAGCTGGACCGTCGTATCGAAGGAGCTGATTCCCCTGTGGCAGACCCTCAGCCGTGGCGCAACCCGCGCCCGGCACCAACCCTGAATGAAATCCGTGCAAAGACTCCGGCGCCGCGCCTTCTGGTGTGGCTGTGGGCCTGGTGGCCGGCGCTGTTGTGGGCCGGCGTGATTTTCATGATGTCCACCGACACATTTTCCACGGAGCACACCGCGTCGTTTTTTGAACGGATTCTGCGTTGGCTAAGGCCAAGCCTCACCATGGGCCAGTTTGCGTTCCTTCATTTTTTGATCCGAAAGTCTGGACACTTCACTGAGTATTTCGTGTTTTGTGTGCTGCTTTACCGCGGAGTGCGAGGCCGTGGAAAGGGTTGGACCTGGATGTGGGGATTCAGCGCCTTCTTCATTGCCGCCGGCTACTCCGTTCTGGATGAAATTCACCAGGCCTTTGTGCCTAGTCGCGGGCCCTCGGTCTACGATTCCCTTCTCGATTCCTTTGGTGCATTCATCGCTCTTGTTGTCATTTGGCTGTGGTTCCGGCGGCGCACTTCGAATCACACCGATAGCTCTTCCCTTGATTCGGCTGGTTAGCATTTCGAACCAAGTTACTTGTATCTCTGCATCTGTATCCCTGAGGACCTTCCGCCCCTGTGAGCGTAGGCGGTGTAAAGGAGGAGACGCTGCGAAAACGGGAGAAAGGCAAGCGCAGCAGCGCATAGCAGGACAGCTAGCTGGAGTTGGCCAAGGAAAAGCATAGGAGTGGCACCCCAGGCGAGGTCCAGCAGTAAAACAGCGGGAAACAACAAACGGAACTTTTGCCCGAGGTCCGGGTAATCAAAAATCAGAGCGGTAAGCAAATAGAGACGCAAAGGAGCGCCGAGCATGGCAACAATCAGCAGAACTCCGCCCAAGGTTGCGGACCTGTACAGCTCGTGGCTGACCCGGAACAAGTCATGAAACTTGTAAAGAACGAGCGCATACATCGCCAGGTAACCGAGTTGAATGAATGCGAGCAGGGCACGGGCCATCCAGCGAGACAAGGAAAGCGGCGGCGCATACTGTTGAGGAAGCGCAGCCGAGCGGTGCTCCCCTGATTCCAGGGTCCGGCGCAAAGCGGCCAAGTCCAGCGCAACGTCTCGAGCAGATGAGTAGCGTTCCTCCTTGCGCTTACGCAGGCATTTCTGCAGGATGCGATCCAGTTCCGCGGGAGCAACGGGATTGTACCGCACAACTGCAGGTGCTTGTTCCTTCAGAATGTTAGCGATGGTGGAGGAGGTGGACTGGCCCAGAAACGGATTGCGGCCGGTGGCCATCTCATACAGCACGAGACCAAGCGCATAGATATCGGTGCGCAGGTCTACGGGCTCGCTTTCGAGCTGCTCAGGGGCCATGTAACCGACCGTGCCGATGAGCAGTCCCGCGGAACTTGACAGGGATACCGTCTCTGCCGCTGACACGCCAGCGCTCACTCTTGATGGGGATGGATGGACCAGTTTGGCCAGACCAAAATCGAGAACCTTCGTATCACCACGGGCAGTCACAAAAATATTGGCGGGTTTGATATCCCGATGAACGATGCCCTTAGCATGCGCAGCTTCCAACGCGTCCGAAACCTGAAGGCCCACATTCAACAGCCAAAGCGCCTCGCAAGGTTTTCGAAAGATATGGTACTTAAGCGTCTGACCTTCGAGGAGCTCCATAACGATGAAAACTTGCCCTTCATGCTCATCGATGTCGTGGATGGTACAGATGTGTGGATGATTCAGAGCTGAGGCAGCGCGCGCTTCGCGTCGAAACCGGTCCACCGCTTGATGGTCGCGGGACAACTCTTCAGGGAGGAATTTTAACGCTACATGGCGGCCGAGTCTGATGTCCTCGGCCTTATAGACGACACCCATTCCTCCGCCGCCCAGTCTCACGAGAATACGAAAGTGCGAAATGTGTTCCGGGATCATAACCAAAGAGCAGCCTGCTATTCGCTGGCGATGTTAGAGACCGACATTCATAAAGTCAAACGGCACACCGCCAAGATGGCGTAGCGCGTAGCACCGTACTTCTACATCAAGGTGTCGCTGGTGCAGGAGCCGGACGAGCCGTGCGAATGCGATTGACGATGTCGATCGCCAGCCGCTGCGCCGCTGCCGGGCCATCAATGGCGGTAACTTTCCCCGTGCCCAGGACCATACCCGATTTCGGGCTGATCATTTTGAAAATCCAGTCATAGGTAAGAAACGGCCTGGTGACGTCAATATAGACGTCGGCTCCATTGCGATCATCCACGATGCGGATGCCCCACTCTCGTATCTCGGGGCGAACGTAAAGCGCATCCTGCAGCAAGTTCCCCTTCATCCAGATGGTGTGCGACTCCACGAAGATCGATTGAGCGGTGCGCACAATTTCATCGGCCTCGCTTGCTTCGCTGCGGGCCTCAGTTCTGCTTATTGTCGATGTCCCGGTAGGCCTGTTTAGCTCACCTCGCGGCAGCATCACGGCGGCTGCCAGCTGTTCCACAATGGCGGCGGCTAGCTTGGGACCCGCATCGAATTCATCAGTTCCTTCAATCGTTCCTGAAGCGAGCGTCAACGCCTTCGGCTGGTACACGAGCGTGTAGGTCCAATCAAAAGTCATAACCGGCCGGTCGACGGTGATCGCAACATCGGCAGTTTGCCCATAATCAGCGAAGCGCACTCCAAGTTGCGGGAACATGGCGATCTTTTGAATATCGTCTTGTAACCGCTCGCGGCGCAGATAGATCGTTTTGGAATGCACGGACATGGTATGAATCTGCCGCTGTTCTGGGCGAGGCAAGGTCAGTGCAGGAGAAGCCACTGATGGCGCAGGAGGGTTGGAAGGAGCAGCTGCAACAGGCGCGGCTTTTCCACCAAAAGGTTGCAGACGCGCGCCAGAGTCAAAGCGCGTGCCGCCAGACACGTTGGCGAGCCCGGCGATGCTGTCGATGGGTACAGCGAAGTTGACGTTCTGGCCCACACTGAATGAACCGACCACGATTCCCAGTATCCTAGCCTCGGCATCCACAAGAACGCCCCCGCTGGATCCAGGCGCCAATGGAGCGGTGAATTGCAAAATCCGGTAGCCACTACCTGCGCCCGGCACATCGTCGGCCATTCGGGTGGCGCTCAAGATGCCGGAGGATGCCGTCCAGGGCAAGCCGACAGCGTTCGATACGACGAAAACCGTTGCCCCGGATGCCGCGTTAGCGGAGTTGCCAGCGGGCAGAACGGGAAGCCCCGTAGCGGGGACACGCAGTGCAGCAACGTCGCGACGTTCATCGGATGCAATCAATTCAACCTGGTCGTAGACTTCGCCGCTCTTCAGCCGCACCTGCACCTCACGCATCCCCCGCACAACATGGTTGGCCGTGAGGATTACGCCGTCGCCTCGAATAATCACGCCAGAAGCGACGCCCGCAACCTGGCCGTCACCTTTGCCGACCAGAATAGACACCGCGCAAGGGGAAACCCGCTCCACGACCTGATCTCCGGAGAGCGCTTGGGAAGCTCCGCCCTGGCCCATCAAATTCGTCGCGGACATTCCACTGAGAACTGTGATGGCTAACAAATTGACTAGTCGCATTGCCCCTCCTTACCAGTGCAATTCCAAGCCTTGACCCGATTGACTCTGGTCTTGCTTCCCGGTTGATTCGCCTGACTTCGTCGGTGTTTGCGCTTTTAGCCCTGAGACACTGCGGAAGGCGAAAGCAACGGAACTTCCGGGGCTTTGGAGGGAAAATACGCCAGATTTAAAGGACTTGCAACGACCGCGCCAGCAAATGGCACCTGCCACGTGCAAGGAGTTCCCGACACAGGCATCGAAAAACTGCACTGAGGACGGAGAGGAGGTGAGATCTTAGCAATGCAACTATTCGTACGAAAAAGCCCGCTCCACGGAAGTTCGTGGGGCGGGCTGAGTAAATCAAATGCCTTGCTGCGCTCGGGCTAACAGCGAAGCCCAGGCGCGCACTATGCCTTAGCTTCGGCGGGTTCTTCCTTTTTGGGCTTTTCCTTCTTTTCCTTTTCTTTGTATTCGTAGCCGACGATTTCGAGTATGGCCACTTTAGCGTTGTCGCCGACGCGGTTGCCGGCGTGAATGATGCGGGTGTAACCGCCGGCGCGGTCCGCAAATTTCGGCGCGATCTCGCTGAAAAGCTTCTGCGTGACGGCGGGCAGCAGGAGATACGAAGCTGCCTGGCGCCGCGACTGGAGCGTGTCGCGCTTGCCGAGGGTGATCATCTTTTCGGCCACAGGACGCGCGGCCTTGGCGCGCGTCAGCGTGGTCGTAATGCGCCCGTGTTCGAGCAGATTGGTCACCAAGCCACGCAGCACGGCGCGGCGGTGGGCGGGTTGTTTGCCGAGTTTCGATCCTGAATTGAGATGTCGCATCGTGTCGTTCCCGTTCCCCGTGTTCAGTAATCAGTTTTTCAGCGGCGAGGCAAACTCGCCGCTACAAGAGCTACCCAGCGTGCGGCTGTTGGCTGGGGCCGCAGCATGCTGCGCCCCTACAAAATCACCTAACCCTACAGCCCGACAGTATCTTCCGATGTGGGCGCGGCGGTTTGGCTTGGAAGCGGCGGCCAAATGATGCGGCCGTGCTCGTCGAACTTCATGCCCAGCGCCA
>CAZGBQ010000034.1:2925-28654 GCA_964524045.1 uncultured Acidobacteriaceae bacterium | reverse complement strand
AGGGCGCGCTCGTATTCGGCCCGGGAGTGGACTGGCTCGCCGTGCGAGACGATCACATGCTCGAAGGGAAGCTCCAGCAGAGCGCGCAGCGCCGGCAATGCGCGTTTCTCGTAGGAAGGCGACTTCCAGACGCGCAGCTCGCCGCCTGGCGCGGTCAGGGCGTCGGCGAAGACGATAGTGCGCTGCTTGGGGAGCCACAGAGGCGTCTCGTTGCGTCTCGTCCATCGCGTGGAGGGGTTGTAACGAGCGCCAATGACGCACCAAAACGAAATCAAAGACCAGGATGCTGCGCGTCGGAGTCAGAATAGAACACGGAGTCAGAATCAGTCCTTTAGCGCAATTAGGGATACCCGGACGGCCTGCAGCTCCTTGCGCTTGGTTTTTTCCACGTCGGGGAAGGCGAGATCGAGCTCGTTGAGCGCCTGGAGAATGGCGCCGGCGACCACCAGGCGCGTAAACCACTTGTTGTCGGCGGGAACGACGTACCAGGGAGCATGTTTTGTGGCGGTCTGCCGAATCATTTCTTCGTAGGCCTCCTGATAATCCTTCCAGAAGCTGCGTTCCTGCACGTCGGCCATGGAAAATTTCCAGTTCTTCTTCGAGTCTTCCAGACGCTCGAGAAAGCGCCTTTTTTGCTCTTCCTTGGAAACGTGGAGAAAAAACTTGCGGATGACGACGCCGTTCCGCGTCAAATAGCGTTCGAAGGCGTTGATATCCTCGTAGCGTTCCTCCCAGATGTGCTTGGTCACGCGGCTGTCCGGAAGCTTTTGCGCGCGCAGAAACGTCGGGTGAACGCGCACGACCAGAACTTCTTCGTAATAGGAACGATTAAAGATGCCAATCTTGCCGCGCTCGGGAATGCATTTGTGGTTGCGCCAGAGATAGTCGTGGTTGAGTTCTTCACTGCTCGGCGACTTGAAGGCGTAGACATTGCAGCCCTGAGGATTCACGCCGGACATGACGTGCTTGATGGCTCCGTCTTTGCCGGCGGCGTCCATTGCCTGAAAGATGAGCAAAAGAGCCCAGCGGTCCTGCGCGTAGAGTTTTTCCTGCATGCGGCTAAGGCAACTGATACCGTCTTTGAGAAGGCTTTGCGCGGCGCGCTTGTCCTTAATGCCGTTGGTGTCTGAAGGATCGTGATGCTTGAGGCGGAATTCTTCGCCGTTGGTGATGCAGTATGGCTCGATGATGCGGGAAGCTTCTTTCAACAATTTGTCGTGTTTCATGGCGCAGGCAGTGTAGTACAGCCCCGTGGAAAAAAGCGCGGGTCTAAAGACCAGCCACTAGGGTGGCCCTTTTCGGCGAGCAGCGTGAGGTGTCAGTTGCCGGTGGCCGCAGCGTGTTGCGGAGAAGAGCCAGTTCCCTCGCCCCACACCTCGCGTGCGACTTCGGCGACAAGGCGCAGCTTGGCAAATTGGTCTTCTTCGGAGAGGCGATTGCCCTCCGAGGAGCTGGCGAAACCACACTGCGGGCTTAGGCAAAGCTGGTCCAAGTCCACGAACTTGGCGGCTTCGTCAATGCGGCGTTTAAGGAGGTCCTTGGACTCGAGTTGCGGAAGCTTGCTGGATACCAGGCCGAGGACCACGGTCTTGTTTTTGGGCAGGAAGCGCAGCGGCTCAAAGGTGCCGGCGCGCGTGGTTTCGTATTCCAGGAAATAGGAATCCACGTTGATGGTGTTAAAGAGAGCTTCTGCAATGGGATCGTAGCCGCCCTCGCCGAACCAGCCGCTTTGATTGTTACCACGGCAGAGGTGCATGGCCAGGTGAAGTCCAGACGGACGATTGGCGAAAGCGCGGTTGATCATTTCGGGATACAGCTTCTGTAGACAATGGTCAGGATCATCGCCGCGAGCTTTCATCATGCCCTGAAACTTCGGATCGCAGAGCGTAGCCATAGGCGGGTCATCGACCTGCAGATAGCGGCAGCTGGCTGCGTACAAAGAGTTCATCTCCTGTTGATAAGCGTCGATGATATCGCTCCAGAAAAGATCTAGATCGGGATAGGCGTTTTGGCGAATGGCAGTACTGCCGCAGGTGAAGTGCAGAATAATGGGCGAGGGCACGGTCACCTTTGGAGTGAAAGTGGTGAGCGCGCTAAGAAACTGAAAGTGATCCGCATAAATGGGTTTGCGCCATTGCAAGCGGGAAACGACCTGAGTCCAGGGCACTGGAATCTTGCGGCCCTCGTGGTCCACGAAAAAGGCGACGGTGCTTTCCGTGCGCACTTCCACGCCCCCCAATCCGCGGACGTAAAAGTCGGTATAGAAGTCCTCGCGGCGAAACTCACCGTCGGTGATGGAGCGCAAGCCGGCTTCTTCCTGCTGCGCCACTGCGCGGCGGATGAGCGTGTCTTCGACCTCGCGCAAGGCAGCGTCGCTGATCTTGCCGGCTGCACGCTGCTGGCGTGCCTCCTTGAGTTGTGGAGGCCGCAATAAACTGCCGACGTGGTCTGCGCGAAAGGGAGGGTTGTGAGGGGCGCTGGAGGGCATAAGAACCTCCTCAGGGAGATTTCGATGTGCGCGAAACCGCTTTGATTTGCAACGCGATTCGGCGGGGAACCAGGTGAGGATAGCACTATTGAAGGGGCGGTAAAACGATAAGATAAAACGTAGGCGGGCGGACAGGATTCGTGGTACAGGCACGGCTCAGAACAGCGACCCGAGTCCCCAGCCGAATGCGGCGAAGCGATTGTGGGCATGCAAGGTGGATTTGCCGGAGAGCGGAATCGCGCGGTCTAGGCGAAGCACGTTGATTGCGTAATAGGAGCGGAGCGGAACCTGCACGCCAGGGATGGTCCAGCGTAGCTCGACGCCTGTCGAGCCGTGGAGCGCGCCGTTCGTGGCGCTGAGAAGCGCAGGACGAGTTGGGCCAAGCCAATTTGGGAGAAGTCTGCCTGAGCCAAGATCGAAGAAGCTGGTAGCTTCGACGCCGCTATGAAGCGGAATGCGATATTCCGCATTCGCGGCTGTGATCAAATTCGCTCCGGCATACGAAGGAACAAGCATCGAAGCGCCGGAGGCTGAGTTCCTTTCCGTCAGCCCGAGCGGGCCGAGCTCGCCAGGTTGCAGACCGCGAACAAATTCATCGCCGGAAAAAAAGCGGGAGGAGTAGGGCATATTGCCGCGATAGCTTCCCCCGGCGCTGAAGGTAGTTCGAAACGCCCAGGCGTTCGCAGGCGAGAAAAAGGGATCACGAAAAATGCGCGCCGCTTCGCCGGAAGCACGGACCAGGTTTTCGTCTCCGCCGAGAATGCCGCCGGAAGCGGAGTCGGAAAAGCGCAGGCGCTTGTTGCCGGTGTCGTGAACCCAAGCGGTCCCGAGCGAGCGGCTGGAAATGCGCGTGCGCAGATTGATGGGCGGCAAGCCTATCGTGCCGGGCACGGCGCCAAGAGGTTCGTCATTCGTTGTCTTCGACAGCGTGTAAGTGACGCCCAGGGAATCGGTGTTGTTGATCGCGTAGATCCACGGAACATTGATGCCTTCGCTGTGAGAGGTGAGGAACGGTCCCTGGACGCCGTGCGTGAAGCGCGGGCGAAGAACATTGTCAAACAGCGAAAGCGCGAGCGAACCGCGTGTGCCGAAGAAGCCTTCTTTGGCAATACCGAGGACCAGGTCGAGGCTTTCCGGGCCGCCTTCGAGTTTTGCGGAAAGCAGCTCTTCGCCGTTGAGCAAATCGAAGACGGTGTACGCGAGTCCAATGGTGCTGCCGAATTGCGCGCGGCCACCGACAAGGGAAGCGCGCTGCTGGCCAATTTCTTCGAAGCGAATCTGGATGTCCGCCGTGCGGCGGGAGTCGTCGAGTTGAATGTGAACATTCTCTTTACGCATCGGCTTGAAATAACCTGTGCGCGCGAGTTTCGTCAGGCCGATTTCCAGAGCACGTTCGTCGAGCGGTTGGCCTTCGCTCAAAGGAATTCGGCGGCGCACGTAGCGGTCACTGAATTTGTGCAAGCCGCGGAACTCAAGACGGTGCACAAGGTAGGGAGGGAAATCGCTGAGATTGAGTTTGAGGCGCACGGAATGTTTTTCGGGGTCGAAGATGGGGTTAGCTTCTACAGTTGGGAAGGGACCATTTGACTTCGAATCGCGAGGCAGGAGGCGCGCGGAATAAAAGCGGCGAAGCTGGTCCACTTCTTGGTGGGAGAAGGCTTGTCCTTGTTTGGATGCGGGAGGCGGGGCAGACTTGCCGCTTAGTTTTTCGACAGCACGCTGCAAGGTTTCACTTGGCTCGATGAATTCGAAACGGTAGAACGGACCCGCCTGCAGCGGAATGGAGAGGGAGAGCCCCGAGCGCGTCGAGCGACGTGGAAAAGGAAACGGCCTCCAGGATTGCTCTGCGGTTTTGACGACTTTGGCGCTGCCGACGCGCGCTTCCGGATAACCGTGGTCGAGATAGTAGGTCAAGATTCGCTGTCGATCTTCTTCGAACGCTTCTCTGGAGTAAGCGTTTTTGCCTCGAAACGAAGCGAACCGCTTCCATGGCGCGATGCTTTGCATTTGAGCACGCAATACTTTTTCCGAAAGACCGGGAGCGCCTTCGAAACGAACTCGGCGAACAACCAGGAGAGGACCATCGCTAATCTCAAAACGAACGGTTAGCGTGGCGTTTTCGTTGACTACGCGACGCCGGATTTGGACGGAAGCCTCGGGGTGCCCTGAGTCGATTAGAGTGGACTGAATCGCCAGGGCGATGCGATGAAGCGCGGCGGAGTCCGCGGGTTTGCCGAGTGGCGGCAAGAGTTTCTTTTCTTCCAGCAGTTTTTCAATTTGATTGGGGGAGAGCAGCTGTGAGCCGGCATACTCGACGCGCGTAAGAATAGGCTCTTCTTTGAAATAGAAAGCCAGCGCAAGCCTTTCCTGCCCTCCGAATCTTTGGGCATCGAATGCAACGCACGGAGTTTCTTCCACGCGAATCTCCGAGAACCAACCGAGCTTGGCAAGCGATCGAACGTCGCGCTCGAGTTTTGCCGTGTCCAACCGATCTCCTTGAAGTAGCGAAAGCTGGGCTTTTACCGCCAAAGAAGAGATATGCCGCAAGCCTAGGAACTCAATCGAATCAATGACAGGGGCCTTATTTTGCAGCTCGGCTGAAGCTACAGACGTGTCGGAGGTGTTTTGGGCCAAGGCTGTGAGGCCATCTGAAAACAAAAATCCCAACGCTAGCAACGCCACAAGCCAACGCACGAGCCTCTCCTTGCACCGAGGAGAACGAGTGAAGGGATGTCGGGACTCGGGGTTTGGTTGTCCGCTCAAAAACAAAAGCCCGCCGCAAAATGGACTGCGGCGGGCCTTCTTGTTTGGCATGCGGACGTGGCTTCGTCCACGCCGGTGCGCCGGGTTACTGCTGGTTATTCTGATTCGCAACGACGCCAGTAGCCGGATCCAGTAGCAGCGGGGGGAGCAACTGCTGAGCATTGAAGTTGAACATGTTATTCAACGAGCCCGCGATGGCATCCGTCGAACCATTGCCGATGCGGCCGAGATTCCAGTTGTCTTCAATGAACCGCAAAATGGAAGACTGATCGGTGATCGAGTCGTCGATGAAGTTCGGCTTGGCCCAGGGAGAAACTACGAGCAAAGGCAAGCGCGGTCCAAAACCGCACCGTCCATTCTGGGTTCCGCCGCTAACGTCGTTAGCCTTTGGCGAGCCGCAATTACCGGGGCCTAGGAGCTGGTCGTCGGAGACATTCGACTGGGTCACGATCGTTCCCATCTGGTGGTCGTACCAGCCATCGGAATCGTCCCAAGCGATAATCACCGCGGTGCTATTCCAGAACTGGCTTTGCGTGAGGGCATTGATGATGCCGACGACGAAGATCTGTTCGTCGATAGGATCGGAATACGCGGCATGGCGATCTTGAAAAGCGCCTGCCTTCACGTAGCTGACGGCGGGGAGATTACCTGCGTTCAAGGCGGCGAAAAAATCGATCAGGTCGTACTGGTGATTTGCTCCGTCGTTCGACGTGCCGATCAGCCTGGTGCTGCTTGGCCGCGTGTGATGCTGGTTCGTCGTTTGCGGGAAGTACATAAAGGGTTCGTGGTAAGGAATATAGTCCCCCACGGTCGTGACCGCATCGTCTCCCGCCAGACCGACATGGTGCTGGCCGCAAACGGCGCGCCCCAGCGCGTCCACTCCCGTGGGCGCGAAACCACCCTGGAACCATCCCCAGGTGATTCCCTTGGCGTTGAGCAAGTCGCCCACATTTTGCCCGGACAAGCTGATTTGATTTGTGTTTTGAAGTTTGGGATTGGTGAACACGCAATCATCGAGGAGTGGCCGTGGATCGCCAATTACAGCGCCTGTGGTTGCGCCGTTCGCGATGTTACCGGCCGCGCTGGAGGGCTTGCCGTTGGGCCGCGTAGGCGCCAGAGTTGCAGGGAAGGTGTTTCCCACAGTCAAGTTCAGCGCGCCGGGCGTGGACGGACCAAAGGTCGTGCCCCAGGAATTATCGCTCATGGCGAAGTGCTGCGCGTAATTCCACATGGCTGTCACGGTGTTGCCGTCGTAGTAGCCCATGGTGCTGGCGGGACCGAGCACCTTGTCGTTGCAGCTCAGTTTTTCTACGAACTTGTCCATAAGACCGCCATCGGCGGCAGCCTGTTCATCGCCATAGTTGTGGTCCTCGTCGCAAGTTACCGGCACGCTCGGTGGAATGCGAAACGGGTTTGCCTTGTTTGGGTTGTTGAAGATCAACCCGGAAGAGAGAAGCCTGTTGGACTCCGGCGTACTTGCTTTGGCATGAAAGGGAGTTTCGCCGGGTAGATTGAAAGCGTGCGGATAAGTGCCGAAATAATGGTCGAACGAGACGTTTTCCTGGAAGATCACCACGACGTGCTTGATAGGTGTTGCTGTTGAGCCGCTCTGGGCTTGCGCAGGCGCGGGACACACCGGCGTCAGAATCAGGGCAGCAGAGGCCATGATGGCCATGGCCCTAGCGAAGCGAAAAGGCATGAAGTTTCTCCTTCGTCGAGGATGTGCGGTCTGACTGCAAGTTGGGCGCCGGCTCAACGGCAACACGTCCCTCGAGCGTCGTAGATGGCGAGCACCCAGCGTCTTTTTCTAGACTCTCTGTGTTATCCGCGGATGAATGGTTGGTCAAAACAGGTGGCATAAATGCGACCAGTGTATGGAATCGGGGCGCTCGTGCGATCTAAGTTGCTGGCCAATCGGCAGCCTAGTGTGCAGTGTTGTCCCTCCTCCTCGACGGATCTCGCTGCGTTGACGCCAGTCATTCCGCAAGACTAAGATGCCGCGCCATGGCGCAATCTCCCCGGAAGTTTCGTTTGCCCCACCCTGAGCCTGTTGACGCGCTGGAATATGCCCGCTTCACCGGCGTCCCTACGTTCATGAGGCTTCCGCACATTACGAACCCTGAAGAACTCGAGGTTGCGCTCGTGGGCGTTCCCTTTGACGGTGGCACGACCTATCGTCCCGGCCCGAGGTTTGGGCCACGCCACATTCGCGCGCAGTCGGCGATCATTCGTCCCTGGAATCCCGCGTTGAATGTGAATCCCTTTTCCAAATATCGCATTGCCGATTTTGGGGATCTTCCCGTAAATCCTCTCTCTATCGAGGACACGTTTGGCCGCATTGAAACGGGAATTTCACTTCTGCTCAAAGCTGGTGCGCGTTGCGTTTGTGTGGGCGGAGACCACTCTATCAGCCTGCCGATCTTGCGCGCGGTAGCAAAGAAGCACGGACCTGTTTCGCTGATCCAATTTGATGCGCACAACGATTTGTGGGACGAGTACTTCGGCAGCAAGTATTCTCATGGCACGCCGTTCCGCCGGGCGTTTGAAGAAGGGTTGTTGCAGGAAGGAGGAGTCCTACAGGTAGGCCTCCGCGGCCAGGTTTACAGCGAAGAGGATTTTGATTTTGCCCGCGCCCACAAGGTGAGGATGGTGACCGCGGAAGAGTTCCACAAGAAAGGCATGGCCATTGTGGGGAGCCACCTGCGAGCGTTCCGGCGAAAAGCGGTGTACGTCACCCTCGATATTGACGCCGTGGATCCCGCGTATGCTCCGGGAACGGGGACGCCCCAAGTAGGCGGATTTACAAGCGTGCAGATTCTGGGGCTGGTTCGCGCGTTGCGCGGATTAAACATCGTCGGATGCGATCTTGTGGAGGTCTCGCCACCTTATGACAACGGCGAAATCACCTCTCTGCTTGCTGCAAATCTGCTATTCGAGCTGCTCTGCGTCCTCTAATGACCACACTCGCGCGGAAACTGCGGTTGACCGATTACTTCGCGCTCGCCTTCGGCACAATGGTCGGGGTCGGGTGGCTTGTATTGATGCACGACTGGCTGGGGCGCGGCGGGCCGCTCGGGGCGATGCTGGGATTTTTGCTGGGCGGGATTTTGCTGCTGCCGGTCGGCTTTGTGTACGGCGAATGGGTGAAGCGGCTTCCGGATGCGGCGGGCGAAGCGGCCTATACCGCGCAAGTGTTTCCTCCCATTGTGAGTTATTTCACGGGATGGATGATGCTCCTGGCCTATTTCATCGTGTGCCCGTGGGAAGCGGTGGCCGTGGGAAACCTCGCGGCATATATTTTTCCGTCGCTCAATTCGATGGAACTTTACCGCGTGGCTGGACAGCCTGTGTCTCTGCCGCGACTGCTGTTGGGAATTGTGCTCACCGTGTTCCTATGCGTGCTGAACTACCGGGGAATCCGGCTGAGCGCAAGTTTTCAGAAATGGACCACAGCGACGGTCCTACTGGTGTTTGTTGTGCTGGTCGGAATCAGCGGGACGCATGGAAGAATCGCGAATTTCGAGCCAGCGTTTCGTGGCGCTCCGCTAGTGTCGATTTTGCTGACACTGCAAATCGTGCCGTACTTCATGACGGGATTCGAATCGGTGCCGAAAGCGGCGGAGGAATCGCAGACAGAGTTTCGTTCGACAGGATTTTTTCGCGCCATCGTGATGGCTCTGCTAGTAGGTGCAGGCTTCTACGTTTTGGCCGTGGCGGCGGTGGCGTACGTCGCGCCGTGGCAAGGATTGATCGGCAAGCGGTTCGCGACGGCCATCGCATTCGAACAGGCGCTGGGCGCGCGCTGGCCTGTGCGCTTGATTCTGGTCATGGCGATGTTTGGGCTGTTTCAGTGTTTCAACGGGAATTTTGTCGCGGCCAGTCGGTTGCTGTTCGCGTTTGGAAGAAGGCAAACGATTCCGGCGGTGTTTGGAGCAGTGCATTCCAAATTCCTGACGCCTTCGGTGGCAGTGTTGGGAATCTTCGTGGGAACGCTTGCCGGACTACTGCTGGGCGATGCATTACTCGTGCCGGTGACGGAAGTGGGCTCAATGGCCTCGGCGCTGGGTTGGTTTGCGACGTGCCTTTCGTTCTGGATGGTGGAGAGCCGCGTGCGGATGCGCGTGTTGGCGGGACTAGGGATTCTCGTCTCGTTGCTCCTTATGCTGATGAAGGTGTTGCCAGTATTTCCGGGGCACTTTTCGCTGGCGGAATGGACTGTGTTTGGGATTTGGGTTGTGTTGGGAGCAGTGCTGCACTGGAAGAGGAGCTGAAGCGGCTCAGTGTATACTTCGAGCGCGAAATGCTTCGTTGACGATGATTCCTTTCCTTTATCTCGGACCGATCACAATTCCGACCTTCGGATTGATGGTCGCGATTGGCCTCCTGGTCGCAGCGTACATTTTGGAAGCAGATTTTAACCGGCGCCGCCAGTATCTTGATGCATTTCGGCCGAAGGAGAGCGGCGACGAAGGCTTCCTGCGGCGGTTCGTCCGGCAGTCTCACAACGACGAGGGTTTTCTGATCATTGGCATCGCGGGCATCGCGGGTTTGCTGGGCGCGAAAATCTATCACGCGTTGCAGGACCCGCAAACCTGGCGAACCGAATTAATCAGCCGGTTTGGGTTTGCCTGGTTCGGTGGGCTCATTGGCGGATTGCTCGCCCTGGTGTATTTGGCGCGGTTGTTTGGAATACCCATGCTGGAGTTTATGGACATGTGCTCGCCTGCTGCCGCGGCGGGCTACGCAATCGGGAGGATTGGATGTTTGCTTTCGGGAGACGGAGATTACGGTGTGCCGACGAATCTGCCGTGGGGAATGAGCTTTCCCAACGGCGTCGTGCCGACGACGGAGCGCGTGCACCCCACGCCGATCTATGAATTCCTGATTTGGTTGCTGATCGCCGCAGTTCTATGGCAGATGGGGAAGAAAACCCTGCGCGGAGAAGCGCCTGGGAAGGTTTTTTGTCTATACCTCATTCTGACCGGCGTTGCGCGGTTCCTCATTGAGTTCATCCGCATTAACCCGCGGTCGCTCCTCGGTATGTCGAATGCTCAAATTGCGAGCTCGGTTTCTATTGCTGCGGGTATTCTCGTATTCTTGCGCATCCGTAATCGTTTCAGAACACTCAGGGACTAATCCGCGCCGGCATCAAACCGTTCCATTCATGACGGGGTGTGCTACCTGGAGCCGGCACGTTTCTATTGCTTGATGATCGTGCCGTCCTTCATCACGAACGACACCTTTTTGAGCGTTTGAATATTTTCCAGTGGATTCTCCGGGGTGGCGATGATGTCTGCGGCCATTCCTGGTTTTAGGAACCCGCGCTCCTTGTCCACGTCCAGCAAGCGAGCCGCATTCACGGTCATTGCCCGAAGGATGTCCGCTGCCGGAACACCTGCCTCCACCCAACTGTCAATGTACTCGATGGAGAGAGTTCCTCGTGTTTCGCCGGGCAATGCAACGTCCACGTCAGTCCCAAAGGCTAGTTTCACTCCGATCTTGTGCGCGCGTTTGAGCCGGTCCACCCAAATTTCGTGCTCTTTGCTTTCGCCTCCTCCCGTTGCGTTGATCATGCGCTCCGTGAATTCCGTGCCTACCAGCGTCACGTCATTCTTTTTTGCCAGCTCCAAATCCTCATCCGTCATCTTGAAGCCATGCTCGATGGAATCGACGCCGGCCTCTGCAGCGTTATGCGCTCCCGCGCGCGTCCAGCAATGCGCCGCGAGCTTCAGCCCGGAGGCGTGCGCTTCATCTTTCATGAACCGGATGTCTTCTACAGAGTAGATATACTTCTGGTCGTCCACAACGATCTTGATCACTTTCGCCCCGAACTGGATGTTTTGCCGGATTGCTTTGCGCATTTCGTCGCGCGTGTCTGCGAAGAGATACTCCGGCGTGGCGAGATCTTTCTTTTCCGGCTGCAAGTGAAACTGACCTCCGTACACGGAAATGATGACGCCCGCGTTGACGATGGTCGGTCCTTGCACCCATCCTTGTTCAATGGCTAATCGTAGCGCCGTATCCGCGTAATTCCCCGCATTGCCGATGTCGCGCACGGTAGTGAATCCCGACTGCAGCATGGCTTGCCCGTTAGCCACTCCTTGAATCGCGCGGTATGCCGTGGGGTCCTGTAGCGTGGTGTAGAAGTAATTGCCCGCGTCGCGCTTCGGAATGACCGTCAGACACAGGTGTGCGTGCGCGTCGAACAGCCCTGGCAGCACCGTGGCTTTCGAGAGGTCCATCACTTTTGCGCCCGCCGGAATCCCTATGTTCCCACCGATCTCCCGGATCTTCTGTCCCACGACCAGGATGATTTGGTTCACGGCTGTCTTGCCGGTCTCCGGATCGGCCACCCTGCCTGCCTTGATAGCGACAACCTGGGGCTTGGCAGGATCCTGCGCCATTGCCTGCGCTGCTGCCAACCCCCCCGTCACTGCAACTACAACCCATTTCCGAAGATTCATGTGCATCTCCTGAATCGAAGTGAGACCAGGTTACTGTTCCTGCTTGTAAACCTTGCCCTCTTTCATCACGAATTTCACGTTTTCGAGGAGGCGGACGTCTTCGAGCGGATTGCCGGAAACGGCGACGATGTCCGCGTATTTTCCCGGCTGGATCGAGCCAAGCAAGTTGGACTTGCCGAGAAGGTCCGCGGCGCTCACCGTGGCGGATTGGATTGCTTGCAGAGACGTCATCCCGTACTCAACCATGAAGGCAAATTGTCGCGCGTTGATACCGTGAGGGCAGACGCCGGCATCCGTGCCGTAGGACATCTTCACTCCAGCCCGCACGGCCTTGGTGAAGTTCTGGCGATGAAGTTCACCCAGGCCGCGGTCGTGCTCTAAAAAATCCGCTGGCGTTCCGTTTTTCTTGCCTTCCCCCTGAATGCATTCTTCATCGTAAATGTCCATGTCGAGATAAGTGCCGTGTTGCTTCGCGAGCGCGATGCCTTCGTCGTCGATAAGGGTGGCGTGTTCGATGGAAGCGACGCCGGCGCGGATGGCGTTCTTGATGCCCTCGGCGGCATGAGCGTGAGCCGCAACACGAAGTCCAAAGCTGTGGGCTTCGTCGACGGCCGCCTGCAACTCCGCGGGAGTGAACTCGACCGACTTGGGATTGCTTCCATGAGTTAGCACCGCTCCGGTTGAGAGAATCTTGATGTGATCCGCGCCGCGATGCGCTAGCTCGCGAACCTTCTGCCGCACTTCCCAGGGGCTATTGGCCTCGCCAAAGCGAAGGTCCCAGGGAAGTTGCATGTCTGGGGCGAGGCCGGTCATGGCGCCCGCGCCTAGGCTGATAGTAATGTAAGCGCCGGCAACGAACATTCGTGGACCTATAACATTGCCCTGAGCGATGGCGTCGCGAAGCGCCACATCGTTGAAAGCGCGATAGACGCCGACATCGCGCACCGTCGTGAAACCTGCAAGAAGCGTCACCCGCGCGTTGGGGATGACGGCGTAGGCCGTCTCGGCGGCGGATTTCTGCAGCACCAGCAGAGGTTCTTCAAAGGGCAGGTCTGCGAGATGCGTGTGGCAATCGATCAGGCCGGGAAGAACGGTGTATTTCGAAAGGTCGATGACCGTCGCTCCTGGCGGAACCGTGACGTGCTCACCGACGGCTTCGATTTTGCCGCCGCGAATGACGATCGCCTGATTTGTCAGGAGATGACCGGAGTCCACATCCAGGAGCCTGCCGGCGCGAACGACGGAGACTTGCGGCGGTGCTGGAGGCTGCTGCGCGGAAGAAATCAACGCGCAGCAGGCCAGCAATAAAGCAAAGGCAGGGATTTGCTTGAGCATTCGAAACCTCGATTGAGCGGAGTGTTACAGCATCTGTCGCAGGACGTACTGCAAGATGCCGCCGTGTTGATAGTAGGAAACTTCTTCGGGCGTGTCGACGCGCGCTACGGCCACGAGCGTTCTTGTCTCTCCGTCTTCGGATTTTGCGCGGACGGTGATGGATTTTTTTGGCGAGAGCGAGGCCACGCCATCTGTCTCGAAGATCTCATGACCCGTCAAGCCAAGTGACTCGCGGTTCTCGCCGGCCTTGAATTCGAGCGGAAGTACCCCCATGCCGACCAAATTGCTGCGGTGAATGCGCTCATAACTTTCCGCAATGACCGCGCGGACGCCGAGCAAACGCGTGCCTTTTGCGGCCCAATCGCGCGAAGAACCCGATCCGTATTCCTTTCCAGCGAGAACCACCAGCGGCACCCCGGCTTCGCGGTACTTCACAGCGGCGTCATAAATCGTCATTCTTTCGCCGCCCGGCTGGAAGAGAGTCCAGCCGCCTTCAGTGCCCGGAGCAAGCTGGTTGCGCAGGCGGATGTTGGCGAACGTGCCGCGCATCATGACTTCATGATTGCCGCGGCGCGCGCCGTAGGAGTTGAATTCATGCGGCTTAACGCCGTTGGCGATCAGATATTTGCCGGCTGGCGAATCGGCCGGGATGGAGCCGGCGGGAGAAATGTGATCCGTGGTGACGCTATCGCCAAGAATCGCCAGCACGCGGGCGCCGCGAATGTCAGTGAGCGCGGGAGGAGTCTTCGACATGTTCTCGAAGTACGTCGGCATCTTGATGTACGTAGATTTCGGATCCCATTTGTAGACGTCGCCTTTCGGGATGGGCATGGATTTCCAGTGCGCATCCCCTTCGAAGACCTCGCCGTATTCCTTCGTGAATTGCGAAGATGAAACGGCCACGCGAACCGTGGATTCGATTTCCTGTGGCGTCGGCCAGATTTCTTTCAAGTAGACCGGCTTGCCGGCAGAATCGCTGCCCAGGGGCTCGGTTGTAATGTCGACATCCATGCGGCCTGCGAGGGCGTAAGCAACCACGAGCGGCGGCGAAGCAAGGTAATTAGCGCGCACGAGCGGATGAATGCGCCCCTCGAAGTTGCGATTGCCGCTGAGCACCGCCACGGCGATCAAATTGTTGTCCTTAATCGCCGCGCCGATTGCCTCGGGTAGCGGCCCGCTGTTCCCGATGCAAGTCGTGCAGCCATAGCCGACGAGGTGGAAATTTAGCTTTTCCAAATATTGAGTGAGGTTTGCCGCTTGCAAGTAATCGGTGACCACCTTCGAGCCGGGAGCAAGGCTTGTCTTCACCCAAGGCTGAACGTGCAAGCCACGCTCGACGGCCTTTTTCGCAAGTAGGCCCGCGCCGATCATGAGCGAAGGATTTGAAGTGTTCGTGCAGCTAGTAATGGCCGCGATCACCACGGAGCCACTCGAAAGATTAAACGCGTCGCCGTTGTTTCGCACAGGAACGATCTTGACCGGCGTTCCTTCCACGACTTTCGTGAACGAAGATTTTGCCTGCCGCAGCGGTACGCGGTCCTGGGGCCGCTTCGGTCCCGCGACGGCCGCTTCCACGCTTCCAAGATCCAGCTCCAGGGTGTCATTGAAGAGTGGAGTCGGCGTTTCGTCGGTACGGAAAAGCATCTGCTCTTTGCAATAGGCTTCCACGAGCGCGATTTGCTCCGAGGGACGCGCGGTGAATTGCAAATACGCAAGCGTTTCCGCATCTACTGGGAAAAAGCCCATTGTCGCGCCATATTCCGGCGCCATGTTGGCGATCGTCGCGCGATCGGGGACGCTCAAACTGGAAAGGCCGGAGCCGTAAAACTCCACAAACTTCCCGACGACCCCCTTCTTGCGAAGCATCTCCGTGACCGTCAGCACCAGATCGGTGGCAGTCGCGCCTTCCCGCAAACGTCCATGCAGACGGAAGCCGATAACTTCCGGAATCAGCATCGAAGAAGGCTGGCCGAGCATGCCCGCTTCGGCTTCGATGCCGCCGACTCCCCAGCCAAAGACGCCGAGCGCATTGACCATCGTGGTATGTGAGTCGGTCCCTACGACCGAATCGGGATACGCTTCGAAACGATTACCGAATGGCATCGCGCAAACGACGCGCGCGAGATACTCGAGGTTTACCTGGTGGCAGATGCCGGTGTCAGGAGGAACCACCTTGAAATTCTGAAACGCCGTCTGTCCCCAGCGTAGGAAGGCGTAGCGCTCGACGTTGCGCTGAAATTCGAGGTCCGCGTTCAATCCGAACGCGTTGATGCTGGCAAACTTGTCTACCTGCACGGAATGATCGATAACCAGCTCTGCCGGAAAGAGTGGATTGATGCGTTTGGGACTGCCGCCCATTTTAACTACGGCTTCGCGCATGGTGGCCAGATCGACGATTGCAGGCACGCCGGTAAAGTCCTGGAGCAGCACGCGCGCGGGCATGAAGGCAATCTCTTTTTCGGGAGCGCCCGGGCGCCAGCCCGCGAGCGCCTGAATGTCTTCCGGGTGTACAAAGCGGCCGTCCTCGCAGCGAAGCAGGTTTTCGAGAAGAATACGCAGGGAGAAGGGAAGTTTCGCAAGATCCGCGACGCCTTCTTTTTCAAGAAACTCGAGGCGGTGAATTTCAAAGGTCTGGGCGCCGACGTTCAGTTTGTCCCGCGTGCGGAACGAATTGCCCGCGTTGATGGCCATCCTAACGATCCTTTCGCTGTGAAAGGCAGCCTTCCATGATAACCGAAATCCCTTGCAACCGCCGTGCGGCTATACTGGTAAGGAGTTGAATATCGTTTTGTTATCGACGTATGAGTTGGGGCGCCAGCCGTTTGGGCTGGCCTCGCCCGGAGCCTGGCTCCGCAGGCGCGGCCACCAGGTCACGCTGCTTGATTTGGCAAGGCAGCCGCTTCATGAAGCTGCAATTCGCGCGGCTGCGCTGGTTGCCGTCTACCTGCCCATGCACACGGCAACGCGACTGGCGGCGCAGCTCATCCCGACGCTGCTCGGACTGAATCCCGGTGCCCATCTGTGTTGTTACGGCTTGTATGCGCCGATGAACGTCGACTATTTGCGCGCGCTGGGCGTCTCGACCATTCTCGGTGGCGAGTTTGAAGAAGCGCTGGTGCATCTTGCCGAGAGACTCGGACAGGACGAGAACGGCACTGGTATGGACGGCTTGGCCCAACCAGAGCCGCTGATCTCGCCAGCTCGGCAGAGATTCATTCCCCCTGACCGCCACGGTCTTCCGCCACTCTCGAAATATGCCCATGTGCTTCTACCGGGCGGTGGGCATCGTGTCGCGGGCTACACAGAAGCAAGCCGGGGATGCAAGCACCTTTGCCGTCACTGCCCGGTCGTGCCTGTTTACAAGGGAGTCTTCCGGGTCGTCGATCGCGAAGTCGTGCTCGAAGATATCCGGCAACAGGTGGCGGCGGGAGCGCAACACATTACGTTCGGCGACCCAGATTTTTTCAACGGCGTCGGTCATGCCGTGGCGATTGTGGATGCCCTGCATCAGGAGTTTCCACAGCTAACCTACGACGTGACGGTCAAAATCGAGCATTTGCTCAAGCGCAAGAAGCATCTTGCGATGCTGCGCGATACGGGGTGCCTTTTTGTCACTAGCGCGGTGGAATCGGCGGACGACGAGGTGCTGCGCCGCCTCGACAAAGGCCACACTCGGGCAGATTTTCTGGAAGTCCACCGGATCTTTCGCGAGCTGGGCTTGGTCTTGCACCCAACATTTGTGCCCTTCACTCCCTGGACGACTCTGGACAGCTACCTCGACTTGCTGCGCGTCTTGCGCGAAAACGACTTGGTCGAAAATGTTGCGCCGATCCAGCTTGCGATTAGGCTCCTGATTCCAGCTGGGTCTCGTCTGCTGGAGCTTGAGGAAGTAAGCCGCCTCGTTGCTCCGTTTGATCCATCTGCATTGGTCTATCCCTGGAGGAGCCCGGATCCGAGCGTGGACGCGCTTGGCGAAGAGCTGGAGCAGCTCGTTGCCACGGGTGAAAAGCTAAAACGGTCTCGGCGCACGATCTTTGAGCACATCTGGAAGGCCGCACACGAAGCAGCAGGTGCGGAGGCAGAGTTCTCGCCGCAGCCTGTCCTTGTACCGCGCGCGGCAATCCCGTACCTCAATGAGCCTTGGTACTGTTGAGCCGAGCCAACGCGGGACCAGTTGGTCCCGTTTGCCCAAGCCAAAGAGGCTTTGCCGCAAACGGAATCGTTCGTTTGAATCGAGAACCCTTGTCTCCTGCAGCGGACAACACGGCCAAGCGCCTGCTGCTTTTCACCGCGAAACTCGGCTATCAGACCCGCAGCTTCGAGGACGCGGCGCGCAAACTTGGCGTTCAGCTCGTCTACGTCACCGATCGCTGCCACCAGCTCGAAGATCCCTGGGGCGATCAAGCCATCGCCGTACATTTTGAGTCTCCGGAAAATGCCGCGTACACCGCAATCGAAGCCCTCCGCGGCAAGGAAGTGTCCGGGGTGTTGGCGTTAGGAGATCGCCCCGCCGCGGCTGCAGCCCATGCTGCGCGAGGCTTGGGAATTCCATACAACCATACCGCCGCCGTCGAGGCGTGCCGCAACAAATTGCGGATGCGCGAGGTATTTCGCGGCGCTGCCCTGCGCGTGCCCTGGTTTCGGAGTTTCCCAGTCAATCCGACACCCGAACCTGCGCTTGCCGATGTTCCATTTCCCTGCGTTCTGAAGCCGCTCTCGCTTTCCGCGAGCCAGGGCGTGATCCGCGCCAACAATCGCGAACAATTTCTACTGGCTGCTGCGCGCCTTTGCCGGTTGTTGGAATCGCCGGAAACTCGCGCCACGCGCGAGCCGAATCTCGATCACATGATCGTAGAAGGCTATATCCCGGGCAGGGAAGTGGCCGTCGAAGGTCTTCTTACCGATGGCAACTTGCGGATCCTCGCGATCTTCGATAAACCTGATCCGCTCGAAGGCCCCTACTTCGAAGAGACGATTTACGTCACGCCTTCGCGGCTTCCAGAAACAACCCAAAACGAAATCGAACGGTGCGCGAGAGATGCAGCGCGGGCGCTCGGCCTCACTCATGGACCCATTCATGCTGAGTTTCGAATCAATGACGAGGGAGTGTGGCCCATTGAAGCCGCCGCGCGTCCCATCGGCGGCCTTTGCGCGCGGGCCTTGCGCTTTCGCGCAAGCAACACGAACGAGGATCTCTTCGGACTCGAGGAACTTCTCCTTCTTCATGCCCTCGATTTGCCGGGGAGCAACACCCCGCGCGAATCGTCAGCCTCTGGCGTAATGATGATTCCAGTTCCCCAAAGCGGAGTTCTGGAAAGTGTCTCAGGAGAGGAGGCAGCTCGCGCGACTCCTGGAATCACCGGGCTGATCATCACGGCGCGGCTGCACGATTACATCGCGGCTTGGCCCGAAGGTTCCAGCTATTTGGGGTTTCTCTTTGCAAGCGGAAAAAGCGCAGAGGATGTGGAGCAAGCTATTCGAACGGCTCACAAAAAACTGGAGTTTCGCATTTCGCCGCGCTTGCCTGTCGAGCACCCAGTGACCCAGCGCCTTCCCCCTGGCGGCTAATCAGCCTTTGGCCTTGGGCGGAACGTATCCCTCCGGCAATTTCGCCCCTTCGCCGAAAAAGAACTGTTCCATCTGCTCGCCCATGATTTTCTGCGAATTGGGATCCAGCGGATTCAGCCGGTACTCGTTCATGACCATCTTCGAGTATTCCAGCCACAGCTTCCACGCGTCTTTCGAAACATTTTCGTAGACCCGTTTCCCCAACTCCCCCTGCCACGGGATGCGGTCCAGCCCCGGCAATTCCTTCCCAAATTTCACGCAGTGCACCATGCGTGTTCCAGGCTTGACGGCTTCGCTCGGTGCCGGCGCCGGGTCGCAGGATTCATTGGCCATGCGGTCTCCTCGAATAAGTGTTCCTTTTTCACCTTACTGCAACTTGCGGCAAAATCCTAGCTGCTTCACGGCAACTTGGGGTTCGTTTGCCGCAGAACCGAGGCTCGTAATACGATGGCTCGCGAAAAAAGCAGGAGGTCATCCGCCTTGCAAAAAATCACCACGCTCTTTTGGGATATTGGCGGCGTCGTGCTAACCAACGGCTGGGATCGCGAATCCCGCAAAGCAGCTGCCGCTGCGTTTCGGTTCGATCTGGAAGAGTTCCAGGACCGGCATGAGCTCTCTTTCCCTGCGTTCGACACCGGGCAAATCACTTTGAATGACTATCTCGACCGTACTTTGTTCTATCGCGCCCGCCCGTTCACGCGCGAGGAATTCACGGCCTTCATGTTCGCGCAGTCCAAGGAGTATCCGGAAACGCGGGCGATTCTCGACAAAGTAGCAAACTCGCAAAAATACTTCGTCGGCGCCATCAATAACGAGCCGCTTGAGCTCAACCAGCACCGCATCGAAGCTTTTCATCTGCGAAAAAATTTCTTGGTCTTCTTCAGTTCTTGTTACTTGCACTCGCGAAAGCCCGAGGAAACGATTTTTCGCATTGCCCTGGAAGTCTCGCAGCGCCAGCCCGAGGAATGCCTCTTCATTGACGACCGGCCATTGAATTTGGAGAGTCCTCGAAGGCTTGGGATGAGCACGATCCACCATCAGGCCGCGGAGCAACTTCGTTCCGAGCTTGCAAAATATGGGGTTGAGGTATAGTGGAACGTCGCGTCAACTGCTGAATCGCGCGCATATCCGTGGGGGTCACGATGGCTGGGGATACGGATCGTTCTGGTTCCGTCTACGGGGGAGTCGCGGAACCTTGCACGGTGGTTCTGTTCGGCGCTTCCGGCGACCTTGCAAAGCGCAAGGTCATCCCGGCGATGTACGATCTGGCCACCCATAGCGCCCTCGGCCCTCGTTACGCCATCGTTGGCTTTGCGCGCACCGCAATGACCGAGGACTCTTTCCGCGCAGCTTTGGGCGAAGCCGCAAAAACGATTTCCGAAGTTGGGCCAATTGACCCCCAAACGTGGAACGAATTTGCCTCGAATCTTTTTTATTGCGCAGGCGATTATGCAAATCCGGAATCCTATGCCCAGCTCTGCAAGCGCCTGACCGAGTTGGAGGCAGCCAAGAATCTAGGCGGCAACCGTCTGTTTTATCTTTCCACGCCGCCAGAAGTCTATCCCGACATCGTTCAACAGTTGGGGCGTGCCTGCATTGCCCGGCCGGCGTTCCCGAACTCCTGGACGCGCATCATCATCGAGAAGCCGTTTGGCCGTGACTTGGCAACCGCGAAAGCGCTGAATCAGACGGTTCTCAGCGTGTTTGACGAGAAGCAGGTCTATCGCATCGATCACTATCTCGGAAAAGATACGGTCCAGAATCTGCTCGTGCTGCGGTTTGGCAACGGAATTTTCGAGCCGCTGTGGAACCGCAACTATGTGGACCACGTGCAGATCACGGCTTCCGAAACTCTGGGCGTGGAGCGGCGCGGCGGTTTTTACGAAACGGCCGGCGCGCTACGCGACATGATCCAGAGCCATGTCTTGCAGCTTACTTCGCTCGTGGCGGTGGAGCCGCCTGCCGCGTTCGACGCTACCGCGGTGCGCAACGAAAAGCTGAAAGTCTTACAGTCGATCCGGCCGTTCAATCTGGAAATGGTGGCCCAGTCGGTCGTCCGCGGACAGTATGCGCCCGGTAAACTCAGCGACAAGCCCGTGGCTGGCTACCGCGAAGAGCCTGGCGTAAATTCTGCTTCAAAAACCGAAACCTTCGTTTCGGGGAAACTGCTGATCGACAATTGGCGATGGGCGGGCGTCCCGTTTTATATCCGCACCGGGAAGCGCCTTGCGAAGCGCAGCACGGAAATCATGATTCAATTTCGCAGCGCTCCCCATATCGTCTTCCGTGAACGCGAGGTAGAGCCGAATCGCCTGGTGCTGAACATTCAGCCCGATGAAGGAATCTCTATCAGCTTCGGCGCCAAGCGGCCGGGGACAGAGATGAGCATCGGCAACGTGACCATGGATTTTAGCTATCGCGAAGGTTTTGGCGAGTCCACGCGCAGCGCCTACGCTACGTTGCTGAATGATTGCGTCCGCGGTGACGCCACGCTTTTCGACCGCGGCGACAGCGTTGAAGCGGCGTGGTCCCTGGTCGATCCTATCCTCGACGTGTGGAGCGCCGCGCGCACTGCCACCGTGCCACAGTATCCCGCAGGGAGCTGGGGCCCTCGGGAATCCGACCTTCTGCTCGAGCGCGACGGCCGGCGCTGGTACAACCCGTAGTCGAGGCATTTCTCAGCACGAATTCAAGCAGGCGCCCAAGGAGGAGTTGGTGATTCTTGCGGGTGATGTCGGCGGCACCAAATGTAACCTGGCGTTGTTTTCCGAAAAGGGCGGCAAGCTCACGCCGGTCTTTCGCCACCGCTTTGCGAGCAAGGAGTTTGCGCAATTCGATTTGATCGTCAAGGAGTTTTCCCGCCAGGCCGCAGAGCATCTTGGAGGCGAAAGAATTCGCGCTGCCGGATTTGGCATTGCCGGTCCCGTCATCAATGGCCGCGTCCGGGCCACAAATCTCCCGTGGTTCGTGGAAACCGTGACGCTCGTCGAGGAACTTGGTGTTCCGCACGTGGTTCTGTTGAATGATCTCGGTGCCTGGGGTTGCAGCCTCGAACATCTTGCGCCGGATGATTTCTGCATTCTGAATCCGGGAAAGCCCGAGCCTGGCGGAACGCGCGCCCTGATCGCAGCGGGGACCGGATTGGGCGAGTCCATTCTGGTGTGGGACTCGAGCCGCTACCGCGTCGTGCCTTCGGAAGGCGGGCACGCTGACTATGCTCCCCACACGGAGCAGCAAATCGAATTGCTGCGCTTCATGCGGCGCCGCTACCCGCAAGTCAGTTGGGAGCTGATTCTTTCGGGCCGGGGATTCCGCACTCTTCACGAGTTCCTGGCGCCGAAGGTGATGCATGCATCCTTTGAAGATCCCGACGCCGATCCCGCTCCGGAAATTACGCGCCGGGCTTCGGACAAGTCCTGTCAGGTGTGCTTAGACGCTGTCAACCTATGGACCGCTATCTATGGGGCCGAAGCGGGGAATCTGGCGCTGAAAGTTCTTGCCATTGGCGGGGTGTACGTTGCCGGCGGCATTGCCGTCAAAATTCTGGAAAAAATGAGAGATGGCACGTTCATTGAGGCTTTCAAAGACAAATGGAAATTTGAAGGGTTGCTTGGCAATATCCCCGTGTCGATCGTACTGAACGAATCGGCTCCGCTGCTGGGCGCGGCGTATGAAGCCCTCGCAGCCGCCGAAAAGTGAGTTCTACGCTCCTGGGGCGCGATTTGCCTCCCTTCTGGCCGTTCTTTGGTAAGCTAGAACGACGCGCGATTCCTCACAGATGGGCCTTGCCGGATATCTCCCCGATCAGACCGAGGCCAAGGAGTGAGTATGAGCAGTGCCGTAACAACACAAGTTCTTGAGCTGGAAAACTACGTCAACGGCGCGTGGCGGCGGGCCACCGCTTCCGAGTTTGCCGATGTAACCAACCCCGCGACCGGCGAACTTTTGGCTCGCACACCGCTTTCTGCTGCCGCCGAAGTGGAAGCTGCCGTTCAGGCCGCCGCAGCAGCATTCCCTGCCTGGCGTCGCACGCCTCCCGGCGAGCGCGTTCAATATTTGTTCAAGCTGAAGAACCTGCTTGAAGAAAATCTCGACGAGCTGTCGCGCATTATCACCATCGAAAATGGCAAGACCTTCGCCGAAGCTAAAGCGGAAATGCGGCGAAGCATCGAAAACGTGGAAGTCGCCTGCGGCATCCCCATGATGATGCAAGGCTACAACCTCGAAGACGTGACGCCCGGCGTCGACGAAATGCAGATTCGCCAGCCGCTCGGGGTTGTCGCTGCTATCGTGCCTTTCAACTTCCCCGCGATGGTCTCCTACTGGTTTCTCCCCTACGCGATTGCCTGCGGAAACGCGTTTATCCTAAAGCCTTCCGAGCGCGTGCCTCTTTCCATGCGCCGCGCGTTCGAACTTCTCGAGAAAACTGGCCTGCCAAAGGGTGTCGTAAATCTTGTCAACGGCGGACGCGACGTCGTCAACGCGCTTTGCGACCATCCGCAAGTGCGCGCGATCAGCTTTGTTGGCTCCACGCCGGTGGCGAAGCATGTCTACACTCGCTCCGCGGCCAGTGGTAAGCGCATGCAGTGCCAGGGCGGCGCCAAGAATCACGTCATTGTTCTTCCCGACGCGGACATGGAGTTGGCGACACAAATCATCAGCGACAGCGCTTTTGGCTGCGCGGGACAACGCTGCCTGGCAGTTTCCGTGGCGGTGACCATTGGCGAGGCCCAGAGGACGTTTCGCGACTCCATCGCGCATGCCGCTTCTGCGATTCGTGTCGGCAATGGCCTCGAACCTGGCGTGCAGATGGGGCCGGTCATCACCAAAGAAAGCAAGCAGCGCATCGAGGGGCTGATTAACGCGGGCGTGGGAGAAGGCGCGAAACCAGTTCTCGATGGCCGTAATACGAAAATTCCCAAGTATGAGGCGGGGAATTTTCTGACGCCCACCATTCTGGACGGCCTTCCCTCTACCAGCCAGCTTGCGCACACGGAAATCTTTGGCCCTGTCCTCAGCCTGATTCACGCCGATTCGGTTGACGAAGCGATGGAGTTTCTCCGGCGCAGCCCGTATGGAAATCAGGCCTCGCTCTTTACGACCAGCGGTTCAGCCGCGCGCAGGTTCCGTTACGAAGCCCCTGCGGGGAATATCGGCATCAACATCGGCGTCGCCGCACCCATGGCTTATTTCCCGTTTAGCGGCTGGAAAGAGAGTTTCTTTGGCATCTTGCACGGCCAGGGGCGCGACGCGGTGGAGTTTTTCACCGAATCGAAAATCGTGGTCGAACGCTGGTCGCGTCAGGAAACTCGCAAGTTCTAAAGCGGCGAGTCCACTGTTGGAGCGGAGAAATTTGCCTCACCGCAATGTGCTTGTCATTCTGAGCGAAGCGCAGGATCTCAGCCGATCCACAGCCTTAGACTTTTGACTCTAGAGAATCTCAACGACGATGACCACAAAACCTCTCCATCTCGACATGCACGAGCAAATCGAATGCGCGCACACGCTTGCCTCACGTTTTTATACCGACCCTGCAGTCCTTGACATCGAAAAGCAGCGCATTTTTCGGCGTACCTGGCAACTCGTCGGAACGCTGAGCCAATCTTGTGGCGAGGTAGCCGGCAGCAGGCGCACCATCTCCGATCCGGAGAGCTTTTTCACCGTGGACGTCGCCAGCGAGCCTGTGATCGTTGTGCGCGACAAGCAAGGCGAGTTGCGCGCTTTCAGCAACGTGTGCCGCCATCGCGCCGGGCCGATCGCCCTCGGCAGCGGCTGCAAAAACGTGCTGCGCTGCCAGTACCACGGTTGGACCTACACGCTCGATGGCCGACTGATCGGCACTCCCGATGTGGATGGCGTCGAGTTTTTTGACCGCAGCACCATGGGCATGGTGCCGCTGCGCTGCGAAACCTGGGGCCAATTCATTTTTGTAAATTTTGATCTCCGCGCTGAGCCACTCGCCGCTTACCTCGGACAGATCCCCGAGCAGGCTAGTGGCTTTCAATTCGAAGGTATGGAGTTCGCCGAGCGCCGCGACTACCTCATCGACTGCAACTGGAAGGTGTACGTCGATAACTATCTCGAGGGCTACCACATTCCCATCGCGCATCCCGGCTTGATGAAGGAAATTGATTACGCGCAATACCGCACGGACACATTCCGCTACTACTCGCAGCAATTCGCTCCCATTCGTGCGATGAAGCCGGAAGATGCGGGCGGTCGTCTCTACGCTCCGGGAACTGGTCTGCAGGATGCGCTCTATTTCTGGATGTTTCCCAACTTGATGCTCAACATCTATCCGGACAACATCTCAACGAACGTAATCGTCCCGCTCTCGACCGAGAAGACTCTCACTATCTTTGAATGGTTTTTCCATGATGTGAGTTGCGGAAAAGCACGGGAACGCATCCAGCGCTCCGTGGCGTTCAGCGACGAAGTGCAGCAGGAAGACATCGGCCTCTGCGAAAACGTCCAAAAAGGCTTGCGTTCCTCGACCTACGACCGCGGGCGCTACTCTGTGAAGCGTGAAAACGGTGTCCACCATTTCCACATGTTGTTGAACGAATTCCTCGCGCGTCCGTAGACCGCTGAGCCTTCCGTCGTGATCGTGCTCCTCATGGGTTCCGCGGGATCCGGAAAGTCCACCGTCGGGAAACTGCTGGCAGAGAAACTCTCGTGGAGTTTTGCCGATGGCGATGATTTTCATTCACCCGCGAACATCGAAAAAATGTCTCGCGGCATTGCTTTGACCGATGAAGACCGCATCCCCTGGCTACGTGCGATTCGCGACGCAATGCAGCGATGGCTGGCGCAAGGCCCCAATGTTGTTCTGGCTTGCTCCGCGCTAAAACGCAGCTACCGCGATTTGCTGGGGATCCATTCGAATGATCAAAACGTGAAACTCGTCTATCTGAAGGGCAGCTACAATTTGTTGTTGCAACGCCTCAGCTCCCGCAAAGGCCACTACATGACCGAACAACTCCTCGCCAGTCAACTCGCCGATCTGGAAGAGCCGGCGGATGCCCTGACGATCGACGCCTCACTCGCCCCTGAAGAAATCGTCTCCGAAATCCGCGCGCGTCTTGGCTTATAGTCGGCATTTCTCACGGCC
>CAZGBQ010000034.1:0-2825 GCA_964524045.1 uncultured Acidobacteriaceae bacterium | reverse complement strand
ACCACATCCACTTGCGCCCACGCCGCGTTCACCGCTTCCTTCTTGATGGCCATCTGATTTCTGCGGCCAATAAACGAGCTTCCGAAAATCAGCGCGATCACTAGGAGAATTACCACGACTATCAACAAGCCCTTCATATGCACCTCGCATCCATCGATTTCAGCTGCCTGCTTTCTTCACGCGCTGCCACTCCCGCTTCGGAAAGTGATGGTCGAGCGCGTGCAAAACCTTTTCAAGCGCTTTTAGGTACGCGCCATACGCCGGGACAATATCTCCGTGAAACTCGCCGCTGTCTCGAAGTTTCAGCATAGCCTCGAAAGCCGACTTGTCGGCGCCCGTCAGTGCAGCGGCGCGCGAGACCATTTCATGTGCGTGCACCGGCGCAGCTTCCCCGAAAGCAATCACAGTATGGCGAAGCAGCGTCAGCACGCCAGAAAAAGATTTTCGCAGCACCGGCGCCAGCTCGCTTGCGTTTCCCGGCGCCCGAAGGTAATGCTGCCGCAGCTTCAATAAAATCGTCCTCAGATCGTGTTCAATCTGTACCCTGTGCAAGTTCATGGGCACATCGATCCCCGCAACCACATCTTCCCCGAATAGCACGCGGCGCCCTTGTTTCATGTCCAGAATCTCGATTGCAAAAACGTCCGCAGCTTCCCTCAATTCCTCCCGCGTGAAAAACAGCGGCGCCGGTTCCTTTTGCTCGACGCACCACCATTTCACCGTTCCTGCCAGCCGCCCGAGCTCTTCTACGCCCAGTGAGTGCAGATTGCACACGACATTCAGATCAGAGTGCTGTTCGCGAAAATCGCCGCGCGCCGCCGAGCCAAACAAAAGAACGGAGTCCAGATTCGTAGCCGCAAATTCTTTAAGTCGCTTCACCAATTCCGCCAGTTTTGCATCTTTCGAAAGCATTTCTGCCTCATTCCTCGCCCTCGGTCTTACCAACTGCCCGATGCGCCGCCGCCCCCGCTGCTCCCGCCTCCAAAGCCTCCGAACCCTCCCCCTCCTCCGCCCGAGCCGCCAAATCCGCCGCCACCCCACCCGCTGCCCCAATCGCCCCGGGATCCCCGGCCCGCGTTACTGGCTGCCATCCCAAGCAGGAACCACAATAGGCCGCTTCCACCTGATCCACCTCCACGGCGACCCGAGGAGCGCCCCAGGAACGAAAATAAAAGAATTATTCCTACGACAATCCAGAAAAGCGGGAAGCCACTGCGCCTCCCGCCGTCGCTGCGCCGGATTCGCCTCGCAGGTGGCTGGCCGCTCAGCGTGACGTTCGAATCATCGGCAATGTACTTCGCCAACTGCCATGCGCCAATTTCCACGGCGCCGCCATAATCGCCTTGCCGCAAGAATGGCACCATCGCGCGCCCCGCGTCTCCGGCACGCGCATCGTTGATCACCGGCTCGAGCCCGTAGCCCACCTCGATGCGGTACTTGCGGTCGTTCGGCGCCAGGAGCAACAGAACTCCGCGATTATCCTTCTTCGCGCCGATCCCAAGTTGTTTGAAGAGGTCGACCGCATAAGTCTCGACGCTTTCTCCATCCAGTGAGCGGACCGTCACGACCGCGAGCTGCGCTCCTGTTTTCTGCTCAAGTTCCGTACACAACGCTTCGAGACTTGCCTTCTTATTTGTCCCGATGACTCCAGCGAGATCCGTGACGTAGCCCTCAGGATGGATGCTCTTGATATCTTCAGCGCTTGCGCCAACGGCGCCCAGCAAAGGGCCGCACACCAAGGCGGCCACTCGAAAAAATTTGGCAATTCGCATTTTGAGGGCTTGGATCCGTCCGTTGGCTTCCTCTAATTCTACGTTGAGCCGTCAACAAAATATCATGCTCCAGTCGCTTTCTCTCTATCGCAATTTGCGATTCCCACCGGACTCGGATCACAATTTTCATCGCATGACTCGCTCCAGGTTCTTTGACTCTATGCCAATGGGTTAGCCTGCGCGCTTACACCATTCAGTTCTGCTTCTGCGCGAATTCTCTCAACGAGCGAGCGCGAATTCACGCAAGTCATGATGCTTTCTTGCGAGCTTGCGCTCAATGGAAACGACTTATGTCTTGCGCAAGAACGTCTTGCGGGTGGCTGCTCGATTGCTTGCAAACGGCGGGGATTCCGAAGAGGAAAAAGTGTTGACGCCTCCCACGCGTTGCCCAGTGTCATACAAACTGAGAAGAAGTGTTCTGCATCACCATGCCCATGTGACCGGCGCACTCATTCCTCCTAGCGAGAATCCCCCCAGCGGAGGATTCTATGAAAGAGTCAATCATTGAGAACAAGGGCTACAAGCCACTTGCGGTTCCCTTCGAGGAGTTCGAGGAGTTCACCACGCCGATGCAGGAGTTTTTCGACATGATCGCCCGGCGTCCGTTCGAACTGCTCGGCTCAACCCCGCGCTTCTTCACGCGCGAGATCGAGAACTGGCTCAAGCCGGAGCCCGAAGTGTTCCGCCCGGTGAATCTGAAACTCTATGAGACCGAGGAAGCGCTGTTGGTGCGCGCGGAAGTTCCCGGCTACACCGAGAAGGAGCTGGACCTCCATGTCGAGCCCTGGAGGCTGATCCTCACGGCCAAGAAGGAGTACAAAGAAGAGAAGAAGGAAATCCCACTCGGGTACAAGGAAAAGATGAACCAGATCTATCGCGCCGTGAAGTTCCCGATCGAGATTCGTCCGGAAGAGGTCAAAGCCATCCTGAAGAATGGCGTGCTTGAAGTGACTCTGCCCAAGGCGGAAGTCATCAAGAAAGTGCATGTGGAAGTGAAGCCGTTCTAAGTGGCAAGCAGTTCCTGCAAGCACCTCCTGAATCCACAGACGAGCG
>CAZGBQ010000033.1:0-29195 GCA_964524045.1 uncultured Acidobacteriaceae bacterium | reverse complement strand
CCAAGATCAACCGTGAAGCCACCGCCGCCGTGCGCGCCGCCAGCGGAAAAGCCGCGAGAGAAGCATTGCTGGAAGCAAAGCAGCAAAATCCAGAAGTTGGGCAGTCTGCCCGCCTCGGACAAGGGCAGGGCCAAGGTCGCTGGCAGCAGCGCCGCGCCCAACAAGCGAAGCAGCAGATGGCGCAACAGCAGGACCCACAGTAACACTTCTCTTGTTCCAGCGTGTCACCCCCCTGCCCTGCTTGCCTCGAGTCTTTCGAGGGGAGCGTAGCGAAGGGAACCCGGTCGCGCGCTTGCCCGCGGTAAGCGGGCGTAACGTCGTCGCGAACGGTGGTGAGGGATCTGCTTTTTCCCGCTCGCCTTCGTTATACCTGCCGTCATTTCGAACCCAGTCCGCAGACTGGGTGAGACCTCTGCCCCATTGCGCGTTCTGTGCGCAATGAAATCTCTCTTTCCCTCGCTTTTGCAGGCGCGTGGCGAAGACGATAGAGCGGGCATGAATTTTGCGTGCCGCACCTCTATCCTACGAAGGTTCGTGCCCGAATGATATACTCCCCGCGTGCGTTATGCCGCACAGATTTCTCCGGGACGAATTCTCTGCCCCACCCGCCAACTTTAGAGTTATCGGGAGTGGTCGCCACCGGTGGTACCATCTTGGGCAAGATCGCGGCGCCTGTCGCCATACTGGCTTCCGGGGGCGGACATACTCTCGCACGTAGGCTGCGCTGTGAAATCAGTGCTGGGCTTTGTTCCAACGATAGTCCCATGAACAACTTCGAGAATTGGCCGCTATGGCTCCAATTGGTGATCGCAATACCGAATGCGATCATCATGACTTTACTGCTTTGGATTTGGTGGCGAAGAAAGAAAAGGATGTTCACCGCTTTTCCGTAATTGCAGCCGTGTATTTGCTGGCGCTCTATTTGGTCTATCATTTCTTCGTTAGGCGCGTGGGACACCCGTAGTGGGCGAAAAGGCTGGGGTTGGCGGGTTGCGCGGCCTATGGGGCCCGACCTTTGGAACGTGGGGGGGGCGCGGCAGGCTTCTCGGTTACCGGGTGCAAGAGCGGTGTCTTAAAGCAAGCATTGAATTGGGCGATAAACAATCTGCTTATGTGAGCGCGGTCTTGTTGTTTGTCATAGGCTATCTTCTTGTGGCGTTAGCGTTCTTGGCGGTCGGTCTCTGTCTGCTCATATCGCCTGGCACGTATTTCGCTTTGATTGATCGCATGGCCCGCATAGACCTCTGGGCTAGGCCTGGCCCTTCTTGGGACCCGAAGGCACTACGATGGCGAGCACTGGGACTCGGGGGCACGCTCTTCGCATTGCTTATGATCATCGGTCCTCCCCTATCGGTCTATCTGCGATCTCCTGAAGAGTTTAACCAACGAATCCACTCCTCCCATCACGGTGTGAGTTGGGGGGCGCTGGTTCTCCTGCTCTTTTTCTTTGTCCTCGGGCTAGGCTTTCTCGGTAAACCGCTAGCCATGCTGGATAAGGTGTCGCCTCGTAAGCTTTCAGCTGAACCCGATGCCCAGCGGCATGCGTACATACTTCGCGTCTTCGGGGGCCTGTTGCTCCTCATCTCGCTCTTTGGGATGTGGGTTCAGCTCTTGCGCCATTTCCGACAGTGAAGAATCGATCCCGAGCTCTTAGACTTGGTCGGTGTCGAACGACCAAGGCCTGCGTGTTGCAGGCAAGCTCGGCCCAAACAGGCCGAACAATGTTGATTCCTTCCAACCTCCAGCCTCTAACTTAAAGAATCCAGAAGGCTTACGTTGCCCTTGACAAATCGTTTATCCTGTGGTAACGTCCCTAAGTGACTACCATCTCCTATCGCTGTCCGGACCCTTCCCAAAATCCTCCCGGCTTCGTCTCAGTTACCTGTTTAACTTCTGACCTCCAACCTATAACTTCTGCCTTTCTTTTCAACAACTTGCGCGCTCTTTCACTTTCCGCAGACGAGAGAATTCAGACTAATCTCTTCACCATCAATCGTTTGCGCACTCTTTCGCGCAACGGAGCATTCGCAACCCATTCGGAATCAATCATTTGCGCACTCTTTTCGTCTCAACGGAGGGGTGGGGGTACATGCAACCCAAGACTCTTCAAGTATCACTTTAAGCGACCATCCGATAAGGATGGACGTCCTGAGCGAGCGCAGCGAGTCGAAGGATCTCTCCTCGCCACTCGTCACTCGCCACTTCTTTTAAAAGCGCTTTTTGATCTTGATGTCGATGCCGAAGGTGCCATTCTGATCGCGGAGCCCGACGATAGAGACGTTGCGGTCCACGTTGTATTCCACCTGAATGACTTGCTGCTGCGTGGAGCTCACATTGGAGACGTAGGTGATTGTAAGGTTGCGCGCAATCTGCTGCTCGACGGTCACGCGCGCCGCAGCGTTCTGCTCCGAACCGGTCGAGCCGACTTCCGCCAGGCCGGGATCGACGCGAAAACGGGTGATGCCAAAGAGCCGCTCGAGCCGCCCGCCGACTTGGCTGGAGATTGCTTCCGAGAGAATTGCGGAAGCTCCCGTCGTACCGCTCTGCGAAGTGCCGCCGCTCCGCGTGGCCGCCTCCGCAGTGGTTTGCCCTAAGGCAAGGAGCGTAACGATATCGTTCGTCGGCAAAGGAGGGTCCGAGCGATACGCCAGCGTGAGTTTGCTGGCCGGGCCGTTGAAATTCAGGGTGATCTCGTACTGCTGAATCGTGGTCGTTGCTTCGACGTTGAGAATGGGATCCAGGCGGAAAGGATTTGCGAAGTTCAAATCGCCGCGCGAGACGCGATAGCGGTTGCCCGCGAAATACAAATTGCCAGAGAGAATATGAATGTGCCCAAGCAGGATGGGATGCTCCCAGGTTCCGCGGACGCGCAGGTTGGCATCGGCATGGAGTTCCGCGCCGGGCCATTCCATGCGCGCGTCGGGCGCGGAGAGCGCCTCAACATCGAATTGCAAATTGCGCAAGAACGTGGAGGTCGTCGAAGGACCGCTGATTCCTTCTTTCACCGACACCAGCATCCCAGCCACCTGCAACCCTTCCGTCAAAGTGACGCGCTCGATCGATACGCGGCCGGAAAGCACGCTGGAGAATTGCGTACCAGAGAGCCGCAGCGAGCCGCCGGCGAGCCAGCTCATCCCCTGGGGATAACGGATGCGGACGCGGTCGGATCGAACGCTGATGTCGTAGCGGGCGGGGCTATCCGCGTAATACACGTTTCCGGAAAAGTGCATGGCCCCTCCGCCTGCCTCGGCGCTTACATTTTCAAAGTACAAGCGCGATGCGTCGAAGACCAGATCGCCTTGCAGGGCGCTGAGCCCCGTAGGAAAGTCCACAGCCCGCGCCGAAGCATTTTCGATGTGCACGCGTCCCGTGATGCGCGGGCGATCCAGGGTCCCTTCAAACGACGCGTTGATTTGCGCCGGACCGCGCACATCCACGTCCGGCATGTAGCCGCTGAGGAGCCGGAGGTCGAGCGCGCCATTCAAATGCAATCCCAGTGCGCGGCGGCCGGCCATCTGGACCGAACCACCAATCTGCAGGTTGGTGTCCGGACCGCGAAAAGTGACCGGCTCAACCGCCACGGAATCGCGCGTGGACTTCAAATGAACGTTGCCCGAATTTTCCAGATGCAGGTTGGCGTAATTCATGGCCAGGCGCGAGAAATTCGCGTCCACCAGGATGCTTTCCGGACGCTTCAGCGACCCGCTTACCGCGATATCGCCATCGGCGTCCGCGTGGCCGCTGAATTTTTCCAAATGCAAAGCCGTCAGCAGAAACGGATCCAAATTAATGTTCTTGATGGTCACTTTGCCGTTTATGGAATAAGGCTCGCTGAGCACAAGGGTGCAGCCGCCGGATAGCTCTCCGGAGGCCATCGACGAGCCTAATTCGACGTGCGCGGTCGCGCCGTCCGACTTGAGATTGCCGTTGAAGCTGCCGATAATTTCCTGCCCGACCTTGAGGTCGACGACGCGGAACGTGCCTTCACTGGTAGGCGACGCGAACGGTCCTTTTGCATTCAGCCGGAAAGTCAATTGCCCGGCTACAGGAAGGCGCCGCGATTGCAGTTTTTCAAAATTCTCGAGCGGAAGGGCCGCTCCTACCAAGTCCGCCGAGACGGTCTCGTCCGCGAAGCGGTAGGCGGCGGAGCCAGTAATGATTCCGGCCCCGCGTCCACTTTCTTTTCCAGGTGGAAAAATCCGCAGTTCCGCATCCGAAACGCGCACCTCGCCAGGAAGGACATTCAGTTGACCGCGAAGGCGGTTGAAGGAAAGGCCGTACACATTCCCCTCGGCGAGATCGAACAGACCGGAAATGGCCGGTTCCTGGCGCGTGCCGCGTCCATGAAATTGTCCGGTCAATGAGCCGCGGATGGGATATTTGAGTCCCAGAATTCGCAGGACACTTTCCGCGGGAGCCTTTTCGAGATTAACTTCGGCGGTCCAGGCGTTTTGCGGAAGGAAATTGCGGCGCGTCAGTGCGAGATTTCCTTCTATGTCGCCTTCGGTATCGCCGCTGCGTGCATGTCCATGTGCCAGTGTCAACTGCGACGGGGAATAGAGTATGTCTCCCTCGAGAAAATCCAGAAAGATTCCATCGTAGCGAGCCCCTTCTCCGCGCACATGGCCTTGAAAGGTTAGGCCCGAGGATGGCCCGAGGATCCTACCGTCCCATCGCGCCATTCCTGAGATTGGCTTGGCTGCTTCGAGGGAACGAGGCGCAGCTCCTCGCAAGGCGTCGATGAAATCCTTGTACGTCTCAAGCGCGCGCGTTTCAAAGTTCAGGTTCACCAGGGAATTGCGTGGAGCAAGAAGACCGTCGAGGGTCCCGCGAGAGGAGGGCGTTTCGAATTCACCGGCTTGGATAAAGAGTTTGTCCGGATCGAAGAGATAGCGGAATTGCCAGGCGCCACGCACGGGTTGATGGCGCTCTGCGAGTTGCGCAGGGTTGTCCCACGCGGACTTTCCTGTGATTTCGAAGTGTTTGAAATTACGCGTCCACGTTTCCACGGTATCCGCCGCGACGCGTGCATCCCAGTGCAATTCGTCGATAGGGAAATCGCGGTGTTCGATGCAGGGCAGGACCGGCGCCAATTTCACGCCCTCGAGGTGCGTCACAGCCCGGAACTCCCAACTGTCGAGAGACGCGGTGATGCGACCGGTTACGCGCCCGTCGAACGCGCCGGCGAGGAAATCGGGAATCTCGAAACCTGCATTGTCGAAGTGATAGCTGCCGCGACTGGTCAGGCCTCCGCAATGAAAGTCCTCGAACGTCAGTGCGACATCTTGTGCGGCATAGCTCCCGTTTCCCTTGTACTTGCCCTGCGCGAACTGGCCTTCGCCGCGAAGATCGATGTGGCCAAAGGGGATGAAAGTATCGCGCTTCGCCTCGCGGATATCGCCGAGCTCGAGCCATCCGCGGTAGCGGAAACTCCACTTGGGATCGGCGAAGCCGTTTATCTCTGCCTGCGCATCCAGACGGGAATGCCCTGCCAGCAAGACACCTTGTTCAAGAGTGAAACCCTCCCGCGATAAGGTGAATTTCGCGGACAAACCAACGGGCATCGGCGCGTATCGCTTTGAGCTGAATTCCACTGTTTGCCATTCGAGATTGCCGGAGTACATGGGATGTTCGGGCGGACCGCTCGCGTTGAGAGAAAACTGCAGATCCCCTCCATGTAACGTAAGCGGCGTTCGTACTTCGTTGTAGAGAATCCACCCATCGGCTAGAAGGACGCGCCGGACGCGCAACTCAAACAACGTATCACTCCAGTGGCGATTGGCCGAAGGTCGCGGAGGCGACGGCACGTTGGTGGCTCCGTTCTTCCCGACCAGAATATGGACGTGGGGCTGCTGAATGAGAAGCTCGTCAAGTGCAATCCGCCTTCTCCAAAAGGAATCAATCCGAAGACCAGCACGAACTTCGCTCGCGGTGAGCAGGGGCTCAGTGCCCGCGGGCTCATGTCCGTGAATCACGAGACCGTTGATGGTTACGCGCAGGGAAAGCCACCGAATGGACATGGCCCGCAATTCCACTTTGCCACCTGTCGCTCTTTCCAAGCGGCTAATCACGGCACGTTGCAGCAGCGGATTTCCCGCGCCGCTGCCAAAAAAGAGCACCACACCTAGAATTGCAAGCAGGGCCAGCACCCACGGCGTGTGAATGATCCAGCTCCAAATCGGGTGGCGGCTCCTGGGAGTCAATTCGCTCCCTCCTGAGAAAGTTTCTCGATGTGCAGCCGTTGCCGGCTTTCTTTGAGCCATTGATCCGCTTGCTCGTTGATGCCGTTCTCGACGAGGGCTTCTTCAATGGCATCGCGCGACGCATCAAGAGAGGGCGGTTCTTGCCCGCGGGCTTTCGCGCGCGGCACGATGGACTTTTTATAGAACTCTTCAATTGCTTTCGGGTCAATTTGCACGCCCGGTCGAAAACGGGAGTCGAGATAATTGCTAAGGTACAGCTGCGAAGAAACCATCGCCCGCACGTCCTGATCGCTGAGGCCGACCAGTTTCAATCTTGCTTCATACTCCTGCGGTGACGCGAAGGAGCTTCGCAGTCGTGCCAAAATGCGCTCAATGTCTGCCTGAGAGGGCTGGGATGAGTGCGAGACGTCCGCCTCCGTTCGAACGATCCATTGGTCAATCAGGCGGTCAAGAATCTGAGCGTCCGTTTCCGATTTGCCGTCGAGGAGCTGCTGGTACCGGCTAAGCGAGCGAACGTCGCTCAGCAGGATGACATCGTTTTCGACGCGAGCAACGATGCGATCAACAACCTCCTGCGTAGCGGGCGGAGCTGCAGGAGCGGCCAGGATGGTCGCAACAGGAAGAAGAGCGAAAATCACAAGGCAGCGCATCAGAAAGTCGATCCAAGATTGAAAAAGATTTGAAACCCCGGCAGGCGCGTGCGCTGCTGTCCCAGCGAGCCGGCAGTGCACGTGGGAGTATTGGCCGGGCATGGAATGGGAATCACAAATAAAGGACGATTGAGCTGATAGCCAAGGTCAATGCGAATCGGTCCAACCGGTGTTCTATAGCGGAAACCCAAGCCAGCGGTGTGCGAGAAATAGTTCAATTCATTGGAGCAATTCGTCACGCACATCGGCACATTGCCGGGGCTAGCCGCAATCGTAGGAGCTGGCAGCGTGGTTCGAAAGGAGATGCGCGTCAGCCGGCTATACACGTTGCCGCCATCATAGAAAAGCGCGCCGCCCAGGGAAGTTCCAATGAACGGCAAGCGCATGGGGAAGCGAAATTCTTGGTTAAGAACGAGCATGGCCTGGCCGCCCACTGGAAATCCAGTCACGGAGTCGCGCGGCCCAGCCTGATTGAGCGCGAAGCCGCGCAAAGACGTGCCGCCACCTGCAAAGAAGCGCTCGGGGAGCGGGATTACTGTTGGAAGCGTGCAAGTCGTTGATCCTGTCGGGCAGGTCGGTGCGGGAAAGCTCAGCGAGACCGTTTCGCGGTAAGGCGAGAGGATGCCAAAGCGCAACGAGCGCGCGAAACTGAACCTGCGCTTGATCGGGTGATACGTCGAATTCTGGAAGAAGAATCGGAGGAAACTTGCGCTCGAGCCGATGTACGTGTCGGCTATGCCAAAATCCGCGCTATTGAAGCTGCCTTTCGAGGCGTCCGCCGGATTGTTCCGCGAGTCGCGCACCCAAGTAGCGCTGAACTGCGACACGAGAGTGGGCTGGTTAAACAGCGGTATCTCCTGGCTGAGAATTTTCACGTCCGTAACGCGGACCTGGCGGAAAGCGTAGCGGATCAGAAGGGTAGTCAGAGGCGTCGCTTGATCGGTCAACTGCACGGAGCCTTCGTAGCGCTGTTCGGTGAAGGTGTTGATGTCGCGAGTTTTTTCCGCGAAGGCTGTCGACTGAAAACTGAGATGGGAGTTGCCGAAAGTGTTCGGCGTGGAATATCCCAGCAAAGCGCGCCCCTGTAACGTGCTCCCGCGCAGTTTGAAGGAAAGCGTGTCGGCACGCCCAGTCAAATTTACTTTGCTAATTTCTAGGATGCCTCGCGGCGATGCCTTGACTTGTCCGCTCGTCGGATTGGTCGTGCTGGCCAGGCGCTGCACCTCGAAGCCGCCACCATAGGCGAGCGTGTAGCGTTTCGCTTCCTCCACAAGAACCGCAATGTCCTTGTCCACATCGGTCCCGGTCGGATTCTGCGGCTCGATCGTCACGCGGTTGAAGATTCCGAGGTTATACAGACGCCGCTGAGACTCTACGACGTCCCCCTGACGAAGAGGCTCATTCACCCTTATACGGACTTCCCGCCGAATCACTCCGGGGCGTGTGTGTTGGAATCCGCTAATGAGAACGTTCCTCACCCGCGTTTGCGGACCCTCCTGAATGTGATACACCAGCCGCATAGCGTCAGCCTGCTCAATCGCCGGCTTTGATTCCTTCTTCTGCTCTTCTTTTTTTCCTGTCCGCGAAACAGAACCGTTCTGAGAACTAGTTGATCCATTCGCCTCCGCAGCATTCGTAGGGACGCGCTCGACAGTCGCCGAAAAAGTGGCATCCGGGAATCCTTCGTTAAAATAGAGCGCCAATATGTTGTCGCGGTCGGTGGTTACCGTGAACTCCGAATAGGGCTGTCCAGGGGTTGAACCAATCACTCCCAATAACTCCTGCTCCTTGAACGCATGAATTCCTTCGATGGCCAGGGAGTCCACCCGTGTTTGCTTTCCTTCTTCCACTACAAAGCGAATAAACAAATTTCCTTCTTTGGCCTTGTAATTATCTTCGACGTGCTGCACAACTCTCGCGTCCAGAAAGCCGTTTGCCCGATACAGGTTTTGCATCGATTGCGCGTCTGTATCCACCAACCGCCGACTGAATCGTCCAGGCGAACCGAAGGCCCCGCGGAAGACCTGAAGCCGGCTCTCGAGCAGTTCTGTGTTGAAATATTTGTTGCCTGAGATCTCAATTCCGACAAGTTTGTGTTTGTCGCCGCGTTCCACGGTGTAAGCAATCGTTTCCTGTGTGCCCTTCAAGCCTCCGGTATTCACGTCCCGCATGTCGATCTTGTAGCTTACGTCGGCGTCAAAGTATCCTTGCCGCTCCAGGCGCTCTCGAATATTTCGTTTCCCTTCCTCCAGCAGGTCGGCATCCACCGCGCCTTCCTGGTAGATGGGTATCAATTTCTTCAGCTCTCCCTGGGAAAACTTCGCGCCATTGACGGAGAGTTCCACGCGCGGCCCTTGCTCGACTTCCAGTGAAATAGGAATGGATTTTTTGGCTGCATTGTAGTCGCCGCGTTTCACGGTGACTCGCGCGCTCAGATGACCTTTTTTCGCTAGAAATTTCTGGAGACGTTCTGTACCGCGCTGCAATCGGGCTGAAGTGATGGGTTGGCCGACCTTCATCTTGAACCGCGAGAGAAGGTCGGCATCGTGGTACGCCGTGTCGTTCTTCAGCTGAATGCTTTCCACTCGCGCCCGCGCACCCGGCTTCACATGCACCAGGATGTCCATCTGATGAGACTCTGTATGGGGCACCGTTTCCGCCGAGACTTCTGCCTGGTACAGGCCTTCCTCGTGGAGCGTGTCGCGGAGCCGCTCGACGGCCTCGTCCAGGACAGTTTTTCTGTACGTTTGACCAAGACCAATTTGCATCGCGGCGGCCGCGGAGGATTCGGTCGGAGGCGCCACCAAGCCTTCCATCCGTACCTGGTTGAAGAACAAACTCTCCTGAACTACGAAGTCCAGCCGCACTCCCTCCGCCACGGGCGTTACGACGGCTTTCAGGTCAGCATAATCTCCCGTGCGATAAAGAGCGCGCAAACTCTCCGCGATTTTCGCTCGATCCAATGGCTTGCCGATTTCCAGGCCGAGGCTTGCTGGCGCGCTGGATAGCACTTTGCCATCTTCCCGAACCATGCGGGCTTCCATCAACTTCTCCTGCTCTGCGGCGGGCTTGCCGGAAGGAGTTTCCTGTTGGGAAGGCGCTTGCGAATGTGCGGAAGCCACTGCGGTGAGCAGCGCGAGCGCGATCGTTCCTCCCATCCTGCTTGCCCAGCTCAATCTCATCCTTTCTAAGGCTCAGACGAAGCGTAGCACAGCGGCGTTGCCTTCCCTTTGTCGTTTGGCGCTATGATGTACCTGAGCAGGCTCGTCTTGTTTCCTGCCAGGAACTGCACGGTCCGTGAGCGACTTTCTCCAGGAAAAGTATTCGCGACAGATGCTCTTCGCTGGGATCGGACCCGAAGGCCAGCACCGCTTACTTGCCGCTCGCGTCACAGTGGTGGGCTGCGGGGCCATTGGGGCGGCGGCAGCTAACCTGCTCGTTCGTGCTGGTGCCGGCAGTGTAACAATTATTGACCGGGACTTCGTCGAACCGTCCAACCTTCAGCGTCAGACGCTCTTCGATGAATCCGACGCCCGAGAAGCCCTTCCAAAAGCCGTCGCCGCCGAGCGCAAACTTCTTTCCATCAATTCGAGTGTCGAAGTCAGGGGTTTGGTTGCCGATGTTAGCTCTGAGAATGCGGAGGAGTTGCTTTCGGGCTGTGACCTTATCCTCGATGGGACCGATAACTTTGAAACGAGATTCCTGATCAATGATTTCGCGGTGAAGACCGGTTTGCCGTGGATTTACGCGGCGGCTGTGTCTAGTTATGGCTTGACGATGACCATCCGCCCGGGCCTAACAGCATGCCTCGCCTGCTTGGTCGAACGCGCGGATTCGACACGCGCTTTGGAGGAGACGTGCGATACGGTCGGCGTGCTGGGGCCGATCGTGAATCTCATCGCCTCGTGGCAAGTGGCCGAAGCACTCAAGATTCTGGCTGGCCGAAGTGAGGCGCTTCGTGGCAGCCTGCTGTCCTGCGATGTATGGAGCAGCCACACGCAATCGATTCGCGCGGCCCGTAATCCCCAATGCCGCGCTTGTGTGAAGCGAGACTTCACCTATCTCGATGGCGGGGCCCAACCCCAAATCACCCTGTGCGGCCGGGATTCCGTGCAAATCCATGAGCGCGGCCGCGCGCTTGACCTTCCGACCCTCGCGTTTCGTCTGCGGCCGGTCGTCCAGGATGTTCGCCAGAACGATTTCTTGATTCGTTTCCGCGTGGCTCCCTACGAGATGACCGTTTTCGCCGATGGGCGCGCCATTCTCAAAGGAAGCAAAGACCCCGCAGTGGCGCGTTCGCTTTACGCCCGCTACCTTGGGACTTGATCCTCAGTTTTGCTCGATTTCGAAGATTAGCGAGGGTGTCCGGATCGCCCGAAAGAACTCCTCATATTGGAACGGTCCAGGTTTTCACGCAGATTCATCAGCGTAAGAAAAGTGCTGAGGATTCGCGCCTTCAAATCATCGGTCAGGTGCAACCCGCTGGTGGCCACTCGAGCCAGCCGCTCGCCGTGCTCGGTGATAAAGCGCATGATTTCGCGCTGGCGTTCCGGGGGCGTATTGCCCAGTGCAGTCTCCCGCCGCATCTCTCCGCAGCTCGTTTCCACGGCCAGCGTAAAATGGAATACACAGAGCTTCTGTTCGGCGAGCGTCGGGGGCGAGTCGTTCTTGCATCCCGCGATTTGGCAAGGTGTTCCCATGAGTCCTGTGGTGCAGCACGATAAGTAGCATTCCCCGCCCCGAAAATCCAGTGCGCATCTCGAGGCTGCGCTGAATCAAACATGACCGCGCCCTCTCAACGAACCGGGCGCCGGCAGGAGCATCTTCTAGAAAAAGTCGAAATGGCATTGACAGAAGTATGCACACCCTTGTATAAATATGCAGAGGCGCTTAAAAGCAACCGATGGCTGCCGGAAAAACATTCCGCCAAGGGCAGATCCTCCGCCTGGTTACCGATCAGCGCATCGCCAATCAGGAGGATTTGCGCCGCCGCCTTGCCGCACAGAGATTGCGGGTGACGCAGGCCACGCTTTCGCGCGACTTGCAGGAACTGCATCTCGTCAAAACACATGAAGGATACAAGCAGTCTTCTGCGTTGCCGGAAGAAGCGGCACCCTTGCCTCCGCTGTCGCATGCGCTGGCTGAATTCCTGCTCGACATCCGCCCGGCCGAGAATCTTCTTGTTTTGAAGACGCCGCCGAGCGGGGCGCAACCCCTCGCCGCCGCCGTTGATGCGGCGAAATTCGCGGAAGTCGCAGGGACCATCGCCGGCGACGATACCGTCTTGATCATCACCTCCAACAAGAAGACTCGGGAAGCGCTCCAGAAGAAGATCGAAGACCTGGTGAAATGAGAGATCCACGTCAAATCGCAGTTGTCGGTGTCTCTGGCTATACCGGGCTGGAGCTGGCCAGCATCCTGCTGCGCCACTCTGCGCTCCAGACTCCTGTGTTCTACGTGCGGGATACGAATGGGGCGAAGTGCCTGGCAGAGATTTTCCCGCAGTTTCGCGGTTGGGGCGAAGCTCCACTTCGTTCCCTCTCGGTCGAAGCCATTGCCGCAAGCAAGGCCGGAACCGCTTTTCTGGCGACCCCGCATGAGGTTTCGGCGGAATTGGCGCCGCCTCTGCTACAAGGGGGACTGCGCGTGGTGGACCTGAGTGGCGCATTCCGATTTCGCGGCGCGGACACTTTCACTTCCTGGTATGAAATGCCCGCGCCACATGCAGAATGGCTCAGCGAAGCGGTTTACGGCATTCCAGAACTTTATTCTGAAGAAATCGCTTCCGCCCGCCTGGTGGCCAATCCCGGCTGCTACGCCACCAGCGTCATTCTGGCGCTCTGGCCGCTCACGAAATCCGGCTGGATTGCTGCCGAGTCTGCGGTCGTTTGCGATTGCAAATCCGGCGCCAGCGGTGCAGGAAAAGACCCACGGCGCGACCTGCACTTCGTCGAAGTGGATGAAAATTTCAAAGCGTACGCCCTGTTTACGCACCGCCACACCCCGGAAATCCTGGAGCATACCGGGTTGAGCGAATCTCAGGTCATTTTCACAACGCACTTGTTACCGCTCGCCCGCGGCATTCTTTCCACCATTTACGTCACGCTCGATGAGCCGCAGGCTGCGGCTGACGTCGAAGCTCTTTTTCGCAAGTTCTACGCGGGACGGCCCATGGTGCGCATCTGGGCCGCTGGTACGCTTCCGGAACTGCAGCATGTCGCGCATACCAACTTCTGCGACATTGGCTTCGCGCTGGACTCTTCAGGCCGCCGCTTGATCCTCGTCTCTTGTCTCGACAATCTCGGAAAGGGCGCAGCAGGACAGGCGGTGCAGAATTTGAATCACATGCTGGGTATCGAGGAGCAGACCTCACTTCTATGAGAACCGTAATCAAGTTCGCAGGTGCGTTGCTTGAGGACGACGCCACGGTGCGCACGCTTGCGCGCCAAGTTGCAGTCCTAGCACAGGAGGGCCACGAAATTCTGGTCGTGCACGGAGGCGGCCGGCTCTTCACGGCCACGCTGAAGCGCATGGCCATTGAAAGCAAGTTTGTTGGCGGCCTGCGCGTCACCGACCGCGAAACGCGCGATGCGGCCGTCATGGTCTTTGCCGGCCTGCTCAACAAGAGACTTGCGGCAGCGATTTCTGCCGAAGGCCAGCCCGCTGTCGGAATTTCCGCCGCGGACTCGCGCTGCTTCCTTGCCGAGCCTATTGTGCACAACGAAGTGGAAGGCAGCCTCGGCTACGTTGGTTATCTCACGGGGCTGAATCTGCCCTTCATCGAGTCGCTCTGGCGCGAGGGGATCTTGCCTGTGGCGCCGTGCCTCGGCATTGGTACGGACAACGAGCTGTACAACATCAACGCGGATCACATGGCCGCAGCTTGCGCGGAATTTCTCAGCGCGGACCAGTTGATCTATCTCACCGACGTCGCAGGCGTGCTCGATGGTGAGAGAGTTTTATCCGTGGTCATTTGCGGTGAAATCGAGCGTCTCGTCCAGTGCCGCGTTGTTTCCGGTGGCATGGTCCTCAAACTGGAAGCCGCCAAGCGGGCCATCGAAGGCGGCGTGCGCGAAGTGCGCATCGTGGGCGGCACGGCGCCGGAGGCCTTGCTGCTTGCCTCGCATGCCGAGGAAGATGCGGCTGTCCCTGGCACGCGCGTTCTCCGACAGCCTATTTCCACCGCACAAACGGCATTCTCGGCGGCATGATGGCAAATTCATCCAGAAAGCGATCCGTTGAGCATTCGGCGCGCAAAGCGGCAAAGTTAGAGACCCACAGCACAAAGCCGGACTCGCGCTTGCTCGACGCGGAAAAGTTTCTTCTACCGACGTACAAACGCCAGCCCGTGATTATGACCCATGGACGCGGCGCTTACGTGTTCGACTCCACGGGCAAGAAGTACCTCGATTTTCTTGGCAGCATCGCCGTCAATGCGCTTGGCCACGCGCATCCGCGCATCGTCAAAGTGATTCGTCGCGAAGCCACGCGCGCGATTCACCTGTCGAATCTCTATCACAACGCGTTCCAAGGTCCGTTGGCGCGCAAGCTTGCGGAATGGTCCGGGCTGGACCGCGTGTTCTTCACCAATAGCGGCACTGAAGCGATTGACGGGGCGATGAAGCTCGCCCGGCTTGTGGGCCGCAGCGCCGCTGAGCCCGACGGCGCTCCCGCTAAAAAGCACCGCTTCCTCGCGCTTGAAAATTCCTTTCATGGCCGTACGTTTGGCGCCATCAGCGTCACGGCCACCGAAAAATATCGCTTGCCCTTCGCGCCCGTCGTTCCCGGTGTCGATTTCGTTCGTTTCAACGACGTTGCTGACCTCGAAGCGAAATTCGACGACACCGTCTGCGGCATCCTGATCGAGACGGTCCAGGGAGAAGGCGGCATTTATCCTGTCAGCGAAGCCTTCTGGAATCGCGCCCGCGCTCTCGCAACACAGCACAGCGCTTTGCTGATTGCCGACGAAATTCAGTGTGGGCTTGGCCGCACGGGACGCCCCTTTGCCTACCAAAGGTTTTCTTCCAAGCCAGACATTGCTTTGATTGCCAAGCCGCTCGCCGCCGGCCTTCCGCTCGGAGCCATTCTTACGACCGAAGCCGTTGCTTCACACGTCTCACCTGGCATGCATGGCACCACGTTCGGTGGAGGGCCGCTCGCATGCGCCGTCGCGCTGGAATTTCTGAAAATCGTCAAAGACCGGAGACTGCTCGAAAATACTCGCTTACGCGGCGAAGAACTGCGCGAAGGGCTTACGAAGCTTGCCGCAAAATTCGACTTCGTCCGCGAAATCCGGGCGGAAGGTTTGATGATTGGAATCGAGCTATCAATCGAAGGCGGGCCCTTCGTCACCGAAGCCATGCAGCGCGGATTGCTGATCAACTGCACGCACGACTTCACCCTTCGTCTCCTTCCCCCTTTTATCATCACTCGCGGGCAGGTCCGCGAATTTCTTAAGCTCTTCGAACTCGTTCTCACAAATACTCCTAGACAAGTCTCCGCCGCTCCGGATTCGGGGAAGGCCGCCGCGGCGGATTCCGCAGAATCTGCAGTTTCTCAAGGCGCGGCGCATACCGCTGCAAGAGGATAAATCGAAATGACCGCCACAACGCTCGTTGCCCCTATTTCTTTATCGAACGATCTCCTCACCGGAGCCGAATGGAGTCCCGCGCACACGCGCGAGCTCCTGCATCTCTCCGCGGACATCAAGGCGCGCCCCGTCCGCTACGCGTCCACGCTGCACGGCAAATTCATCGCCCTGATTTTCGAGAAACCCTCCCTCCGTACGCGTGTCACCTTCGACGTAGGCATCCAAAGCATGGGCGGGGCCGTAGTTTTTCTCGATCACACGCAGGCCTCTGCCTCTCTCGGGAAGCGTGAATCGATCGCCGATGTCGCGCGCAATCTCGACCGCTGGGTGCACGGAATCGTCGCGCGCGTCTATTCGCAAAAAGTGCTCGAGGAAATGGCGGCGAATGCGAGCATTCCGGTGATTAACGCGCTTTCTGACAAGTTCCATCCTTGCCAGGCGCTGGCTGACTTCTTCACCCTCGAAGAACGCTTCGGCGCCCTGCGCAGCTTCAAGCTGGCCTACATAGGCGATGGCAATAACGTCTGTCACTCCTTGATGTATCTGGCTGCGCGGCTCGGCGTTCATTTCCGCGTCGCCACGCCTCCGGACTACGCTCCTGCACCGGAGGTGGTGGCCGATAGCAAGCGTGTGGCTCGCGAGACGAAGGCCAAAATCGAACTCATGGACGACCCGCGGGAAGCGGTGACGGGCGCCATGGCCGTTTACACCGATTCCTGGACCAGCATGGGCTTTGAAGCGGAAGAAGATATCCGCACCAGGGTTTTCCAGCCCTATCAGGTAAATACCGAGCTGATGGCGCTCGCTTCACCCGAGGCCGTGTTCATGCACTGCCTTCCGGCGCACCGCGGCTTTGAAGTTACGCCGGAAGTACTCGACGGTCCGCAATCCGTCGTTCTCAACCAATCCGAAAATCGCATGTACGTGCAGAAAGCCATCCTGCATACTCTGTTCTGATCTTTCGATGATCGTCGTTACTTCGCTCTCGTATCTAAATTCTCTTCGTAGGGGCGCAGCATGCTGCGCCGGACTTGGCAATCACTAATTGCAAGAGAGGAATCGTGAATCTGCAAAAACATAAACCGAAGAAAGTCGTGCTTGCGTACTCTGGAGGGCTGGATACCTCCATCATCATTCCCTGGCTCAAGGAGAATTACAGCTGCGAAGTCATCGCCATGATTGGCGATGTGGGCCAGCAGGAAGATCTGGAAGCTGCGCGCAAGAAAGCGCTGGCCACTGGCGCTTCCACGGCATACGTCGAAGACCTGTGCGAAGAATTCATCCGCGATTACATTTGGCCGACGATTCGCGCGGGGGCCATTTACGAACACACCTATTTGCTCGGCACGTCGATGGCGCGGCCGGTGCTCGGCAAGCGCCAGGCGGAGCTGGCGCTCAGGCTCGGCGCCGACGGCCTTTCCCACGGCTGCACGGGCAAAGGCAACGATCAGGTGCGTTTCGAGCTAGCCTACAAGGCCATTGCGCCGAGTTTGCAGATCATCGCTCCCTGGCGCGAGTGGGACATCGACTCTCGCGAAGACGCCATCGCTTATGCGGACAAGCACAATATTCCCGTCGAGCAGAGCAAGAAAAATATCTACAGCCGTGACCGCAACATATGGCACCTCAGCCACGAGGGCGGCGAGCTCGAAGACCCCGCCAACGCCCCCAACGAAGCCATGTGGCAGTGGGTAGTTTCTCCGGAGAAAGCTCCAGACAAGGCCGAAGAAGTGGAAATAGGATTCGAATCCGGTACGCCAGTTTCCGTCAACGGGACGAAGCTTGGGCCTGTCGGTCTTCTCAACACCCTGAATGAGGTTGCCGCAAAGCACGGCATTGGCCGCACCGACCTCGTTGAAAACCGCCTTGTCGGCATGAAATCCCGCGGCGCATACGAAACTCCGGGCGGTACGCTCCTCGTCAAAGCGCACCAGGAACTCGAGCGCCTTACCGTGGACCGCGAGACCGCGCACTTTCAGCAGGCGCTTTCGAATCGCTACGCCGAACTCGTTTACTACGGCCTATGGTTCTCGCCGTTGCACGAAGCTCTTGACGGATTTTTCACGGTGGCGCAGCAGCGCGTTACGGGGGCCGTCGGTTTGAAATTGTGGAAAGGCACCCTCAACGTTACCAAACGCGTTTCTCCTTTCTCCCTCTATCGCGCGGATCTGGCCAGTTTCACCATGGGCCGCTATAACCCGAAGGACGCCGAAGGCTTCATCAATCTTTTCGCGCTGCCGGTCACGGTCCGTCCCAAAACGAAAGCCGAGGGCAACAAACCTTGATCCGTCTTGGCAACGTGTAACCAATGACCGCCGAACGTAAGGACGACCGCTTATGGGGAGGACGCTTCGAGCACGAGCCCAACGCGCGCTTCGAAGCATTCCAGCGCTCCTTTGCATTCGACCGAAGGCTTCTGCCCTACGAAATCGCAGTTGACCGTGCCTGGGCCAAAGCGCTCGTGCCAATCGGCATCATTACCTCCGACGAGTTGAACCAATTGCTCGCCGGGCTCGATGGCCTGGAAAAACGGGCGAAGTCGGATGTCTCGTGGCTTGAGAAAGCGGGCGAAGGCGCGGAAGACGTTCACCATTTCGTCGAGCGCGAACTCGTTCGTGAACTTGGCGACCTCGGTCACAAGCTGCACACGGGGCGCAGCCGCAACGAACTCATCGTCACGGATTTTCGCCTGTTCGTCATCGATGCGGCTGCTGAAATGCAGCGCGGACTGGAAGCCCTGCTGAACTCATGCCTGGTACAGGCAAAAGCCAACATCAGCGTGCCTATGGCCGGTATGACGCATCTGCAGCATGCGCAACCGATCCTCCTTTCGCATTTCTTGCTTGCCCATGCGGAAGCGTTTACGCGCGACATCACGCGCCTGCAACATGCTGCGGCGAGCGCCGATGCGTGTCCGATGGGTTCTGGTGCGCTCGCGGGAAATTCCTTCGGCATCGACCGCAATGCCATCGCGTGCGCACTTGGCTTTTCCCGCATCACGGCGAACAGCCTCGACGCCGTGAGCGATCGCGACTTTGCGCTCGACTATCTTTTCGCACTTACGGGAATCTCCACTCATCTCTCGCGCCTTGCCGAGGATTTAGTGATTTTTGCATCGCAGGAATTTTCGTATGTAGTTCTTCCCGACGAATACTCCACCGGCAGCTCGTTGATGCCACAGAAGAAGAACCCCGACGCATGGGAACTCACCCGGGGCAAGGCTGGCCGCATCACGGGGGCGCTGGTCACTTTGCTCACGACCCTGAAAGGCCTGCCTACCAGCTATCAGCGTGACCTGCAAGAAGACAAGGAAGCGCTCTTCGCCGCGCACGATCAAGTATCGGATATGCTCGCAGTGGCCACGGGAGCTCTAGCTTGCACAAAATTCAATGCGGAACGCTTGCGAGCTGCGGCATCCAATCCCGCCCTGCTCGCGACCGAGGCAGCGGATTACCTGGTTCGCAAAGGCATTTCGTTCCGCCAAGCGCACGACATCGTCGGCAAGGCCCTGCGCGAAGCCGAAAGGCGCAATGTGCAATGGACCGCGCTGCCGCTCGACGCCTTGAAAACAATCTCACCAGCGTTTGAAGCTGACTTTGCGAAGAGTCTTAGTTTGGATGAGGCACTGGCCGCCAAAAACGCCTCTGGTGGCACTTCCCCCGAAAGCGTTCGCGCCGCGATCGCCGATTTGGAAGCACGTCTCAACAAGAAAGCTAGCAAAACAGGAGCCAAACCATGAGTGTGCAAACTGCAAGTCAATTAGGAACCTTCGCGCTCGTTGCGGAGGACCGGAGGTCCCTTCCGGGCGCGCCGCGCTAATGCCAAGGACATTGGTATTTCCACTGGCGATCGCGAATCGCCTGAGTGGAACGGCAACCGCAAAGCCATCGACATGAAGCATGCACTCTCCGAAGCCGCACTGCCGCGCGGATTCCGCTTCGCTGCGACCGCGTGTGGCTTGAAAAAAACCGGCGCGCTCGACCTGGCAATTTTTGCGAGCGACGTTCCCGCATCGGCGGCGGCGGTATTCACGCAAAACCTGGTAGTGGCAGCGCCCGTCACGTTGTCGAAAAAGCATTTGCAGATCTCGAAGGGACGGGTGCGCGCGCTGGTAGTGAACGCCGGGAACGCCAATTGCGCGACGGGCCCGCAGGGCGACGCGGCCTCGCTGCGCATGGTCGAGGAAACAGCGCGGCGCTTGCGCGTGCCGCCGGAGGAAGTTTTTGTGTGTTCCACCGGGGTGATCGGAGTGCAATTGCCGGTAGAGAAGATTGTTCGCGCACTGCCCTCACTGGCGCGAAACCGCCGGCCTTCCGCACGCTCGTTCGCGGAATTGTCACTGGCCATCTGCACCACGGATACGCGCCCTAAGACCGCGGCAGCCTCGTTCAAAATGGCCGGAAAGCGGATTCATCTGGTCGGCTGCGCCAAGGGCGCGGGAATGATTCATCCGAATATGGCGACCATGCTCGCGTTCGTAGCGACGGACGCTGCGATCTCCCCCACGTTGCTGCAAAAGACGTTAAGCGAGGTCACGAAACGGACGTTCAATGCCATCAGCGTGGATGGCGACACATCGACCAACGATACGCTGCTTGTTTTGGCCAACGGTGAGGCTGGCGTCCCTTTGATTGAGAAGGGCAGCAAGGCGCATCGCGCGTTCACCGGAGCGCTCGAAGAAGTGTGCCAGTCACTCGCTCTGCAAATCGTGGCTGACGGTGAAGGCGCGCAGCGGGTAATCGAAATTGAAGTGCGGCACGCGAAGAACGAGGCCGCCGCGCGGCGCATTGCAGAAACTATTGCGACTTCGCCGCTGGTAAAAACAGCGTTCGCCGGCGGCGATCCCAACTGGGGCCGTATTTTTGCCGCTGCTGGCCGCTCGGGCGTGAAGTTCGATCCTGCGCTCGTGGACATCAAAATGGCCGGTATCCCTGTACTTCGCAAGGGCCAGCCGCTGGATTTCAACGAGCGCACTGCCAGCAACAAGCTTCTTGCCCACCACGTTCCGCTGATTGTGGACCTGCACACAGGCGACGCGACGGCTCGCTACTGGACCTGTGACTTCACTGCGGAGTATGTCCGCATCAATGCCAGCTATCGCACTTAAGCTTTAGCTCGCCTTCGAGGCGCTGTCTGAGAGGAGGCGACGCACGGTTTCCAATAGCCTCCTTTGCTCTTCGGCCTAATATCGCCCGGCTGTACGAACGAACAGTTTTCTCCGGATCACAACTGTCCTTTGTAAAAGACACTCTGCAACCCGCCCCAGATATTCTGAGAATGTAGGCACGGTCATTGCAACAAATAGCCGGGAGCTCCCTAACCCGCGGGGACATGCTCCGTATGAAATCATGAAATCGTGCAAATAGGAGATGAAGGAACGAACGAAATGTTGAAGAGACGAATGCAGATTTTAGTGTTGCTGGGATTCAGTTTTTCGGCGTCAAATCTGCTTGCTCAGGAAAACCGCAAGCTGGTCAGCAATCCCACTCCAATTTATCCAGAGATCGCGAAGCGACTTCGCCTGAGCGGAGTTGTGAAGGTGCAAATTACCATTGCGCCTGACGGCCAGGTCAAGGACGTAAGAATCATTGGGGGGCACCCGCTGCTGGTGAACGCGGTCCAGGACACACTGAAGAATTGGAAGTACGCGCCCGCAAGTACGGAAACCACGGCTTCACTGGAATTCAGTTTTCATCCGTAGGGTTTCTGGTATTTTCCCACGCGCGGGCACGGGAATCTCAGGCGAAATCTCAACTCTCGCTCGAGAAATCTTCGAACAATAAGCTGGAGCACGTGAGGCCGGACTCTGCCTTCTGAAGCTCGGATATATCCAGTGCCGTGACATGAAATCCTTGGGACTCGATTCGCGAGCTGGTGCGCGGGAACGAAGCCGGAAAGATCACCGTTCCGCCGAGCGCCAAAGCATTGGCTGCATGCGGTTCGGCAGGATCGACATCAATCCACTCGTATCCCGCCACTTGCGCCGTCTCAAACCACTCCCGGTTTGCAAGCAGCGTGCTGCCGCCTAGATAGGTGACCGCGGACTTCAGATGCAAACAGCCGGTGACGGGCACGGCGATCACTTCGTATTCGAGAGGCTGCAGTATTTCTGCGAGCTGCTGGGCTCCTTCGGCATTGCTTCGCTTTGTGAGACCAACAAAAAGCTTCCGGCCGACGCGCAAGACATCGCCGCCTTCCAGCATTCGGGGCAACCGGACGTATTCCAGCTTTCTGTATTTCGAGAGGGCCTCGGCAAGTGAAGGAGCTTCCCTGCGGCGGCTTTCCGTTCCTAGAGGCAGAATCACCGCCAGTTCATCGAGAACAATCGCGGGATCTTCCACAAACATGGAATCGGGAAGCTCCGGTTCGGCAGGAAGGGAAATAACGCGTGCTCCGAGTTTCTCTAGCAGTTTTTCGTAAGAGCGATGCTGCCCTTGCGCTTTCGCAAGATCGATTGGCTTGCGAGCGATGAAAGAAAGCTCGCATTCAGTCAGCGCCGGACTGACCGCGCGCGTGAGGGCAGTGAGCATGAGAGAGGGAAGCAGTTTACACGAGAATCCGACCACGAATGCTCACGCCCGTGGCTTTCCTGCTGGCTATAGGTAGGGCTGAAGTATAAGTGGTTGTGGAAGGGAGATGCTCGGAAAGCTGACCGCGCGGTGGTCTACAGAAGCGCCCTTTCGAGAACGCGAGAGAGGATCAACGCCAAGGAATGATTGGGCAAGGTTCCCGTATGACTCATCCAAAGCCGCATGATTCCTGCACCGATTAGCATCCCTGTCAGAATCAGACCGATGGCGCTGAGGACTACCCAGAGGTCCGACTTCGATAGGTTAAAGGCTGGCTTGGCGGGAGCAACTCCTTCCGCCGCACCGTCCGGGGACTCGTTTTGCGCAGGCAGAGTGCCCGCTTTGTTCGAAACCTCCGGCTGGACCAGAATGCAGTATCCCTTTCGCGGGATGGTCTCAACGTAGAGTGGCTTATCGGAGGAATCGCCCAGCGCCATCCGCAGTTTATTCACTGTGGTGTTTACATTGGCGTCGTAATTGACGTGCGTGTCGGCGGGCCAGAGGCGCATGCGCAGCTCTTCCCGCGTAACAACCTCGCCAGGCTTCTCCAACAACGTCAGAAGCGTCTGGTAGACTTTTCCCTGAAGCTTGAGCCGGGTCCCGTTCCGCGTCACTTCCTGTCTCTGCTGATCAATCCGAAATGGCCCGAAATGCACGTACCGGCCCGAGGACAGCAGACTTGGCCCGGAAATCGTCGGTTCATCCGGTTCTCGCATTGCGATCACTTCCGGCGGCATAGACGATCACCCTTATCTTCTATAGACGCAGAAACCAATTCGATGTTTTCTAGAAATACGCGCGATTTCGCATTCGAGTTCCACCTCAAAAAGGGATAAATCGGGGGTTTTGGAAAACCGGAGAAGGGGTACAAGAATTGGTATGCTATGTGATGCGAGAAACGCACAATTTAGAAAACTTTTAGATGAAATCCAGCCAGTTTCAGCCTTGCGTTTCTACCTAACAGGTATACATAGACAGTTTTTGTCTCTTTATGACAGGACGGAGCTGATCTGGGGGGGTTCTCCCAAATTGGCTTACTGGCGGCCAAGATTGGCTGCGAGGACGGAGATTTCCATGCTTGAAGGAAACTGCTTTGAGCGATAAATACGGTGCGTAGCCTTCTGGAAGTCCGACTCTTTGGCCTCAAAAATATTGGGAACAAATCTCTGCGGGTTGCGGTCGATGACCGGGAACCAGGTGCTCTGCACTTGGACCATGATGCGGTGCCCCTTTTTGAACACATGGTTTGCCGTATGCAAGTCGATCTTGAAAGGCGTCACTGCACCGGGCGTGATTGGCGCTGGCTTTTCGAAGGAATTGCGAAACCGCCCGCGAAATACCTCATCGGCAATCATCAGTTCGTAGCCTGACAACTTCCAGTTGTCCTCAACCTTCTCCGGATACACATCGATTAGCTTTGCGATCCAGTCCGCGTCGCTTCCCGTTGTCGAAGCGAAAAGTTTCGCCGTCACTTGGCCGGCAAGCGTGACGTCTTCTTTGAGTTCCTCGGTTTGCCAAGTCAGTACGTCCGGCCGGCCACCCACGAACCGCTGGTCTTGCACTAGCCACGTATACCAACCTCCGGGATGGTCTTCGGGATATGTCATGTCAATCGGGCGGTTGCGATAAGGAACCGCGTGCGCCGGATCGCTCACATAGCTGTCGAACGCCTGCGCGGCGTCCGGAGGGTCAAACGATAGCTTGCCGGCCTCGTGAAAATAGAGGTTTTTCGTTTTCCCATTCCGTGGCGGCCACGAATCGAATTTCGTCCAAGTGTCGCTGCCAGTCTGGAACAGCAGCGCCTCTTTGAGCGGCAAGTGGCCCTTGTCTTTCAACCAGTACGCAAACCACGGCGCCTCGATGTTCCTCCGGAAATACAGCGAAGTATCGCTGCCAAAGGGAATGGTGCCAAGAGAGCTTCCCGCGCCGTGCCCCCAGCCACCATGGTTCCACGGACCGGCAACGAGATAATTCATGTGGTTTCCGTCTTCTTTTTCCAGGATTTCGTAAATCTTCATGGGACCGTAGAAGTCTTCCTGGTCCCACCAGCCTGCGACGTTTAGGTTGGGCACCGTAGGCCGCGTCAGGATGTACGGCATGGCTTGCTTCTTCCAGAAGGCGTCGTAGTTGGGATGCGCGACGAAATCGTTCCACGTGGGAAGCATTCCATGAATGTAATTCTTGTTGGCGTTCGAAAGCGCTCCTAGCCGCAAATACCAATCGTAGGTGTCGAAGCGGTCAAACTGAAAGGAGAAATTGGTCTTGTCAGTTTCCATCATGGTGGAATACTCGAACCCGTAGCTCAGGCGGAACGCGCCGTTGTGGTGAAAATCGTCGCCAAGAAACATGTCCGCCGGAGAAGCCTGCTCGGAGACCGCTTTGAGCGCGGGATGCGGCTCGAGCATCCCCATCACTGTGAGCCAGCCGCCGTACGAGATTCCGAGCAAGCCAACGCGGCCGTTGTTGTGCGGAACGTTTTTGACCAGCCAGTCGATGGTGTCGTAGGTGTCTGTGCCCTCGTCGATGGCCTTCGGATCTATCGGGTTGCGCACTGGGCGCTGCATAACGAATTTTCCTTCGGAACCATAGCGGCCGCGAATGTCCTGGAACACAAAAACGTAGCCTTCGGGAATCATTTCGGCATAACGGCCTAGCTTGTGGCTGTAGCCCTTCTCATCGTCGCTCAGGCCATACGGTGTGCGCTCGAAGATGATGGGCAATGCCTCGGAGGCGTTCTTCGGTGAGTAGATTTGCGTGTGCAGCTTAACTCCATCCCGCGCTGCAATCATGACTTCGGTCTTGTCGAACATCGCTGAGTAGTCGGGGCGTTCTTGCTGCGCGCCTCCATCGGCGGCAAGAAGAAGGAGGCCCGCCCCAACGGTAATCAACTGCCATCGACGAATGAAAGTCATGAGCGACCTCGAGGCTGAAAATTTGTCATTCAGCAAGACGGGGACATGCAAAAGTTGCGTGGAGCTTATCACAGTGGGCTGACGAACTTACTTGCTGGATCGCAACCTTAGCATTGCTACTAGGTGCATACTCGCGTGTCTGCTAAAATGAGAAGAGCGAAACCGCACCTGAGAAGTTGATCCTGCCCACGCTGGGATCCGACAGTACGAAGAAAGAGATTCGTCCGGGCTGCTGGTTGTTTCAGCAGCTATTTTTGTGTTCAGAGGAATTGCGCTGGAGCGCCACGAGGAAAGAAGAAGCATGACATGAGTCAAGAAATTCGCAATATCGCCATCATCGCGCACGTGGACCACGGCAAAACCACTCTGGTGGACGCCATGCTGAAGCAGAGCGGCATTTTCCGCGCCAACGAGGAAGTGGTGGAGCGCGTGATGGACTCGAACGACCTGGAACGCGAGCGGGGCATCACCATTCTGGCGAAGAACACCGCGCTCTTTTTCCACGACACGAAAATCAACATCGTCGATACGCCGGGGCACAGCGACTTTGGCGGCGAAGTCGAGCGCGCTCTGCGAATGGTCGATGGCGTGGTCGTGCTGGTAGATGCCAGCGAAGGCCCGCTGCCGCAGACGCGCTACGTGCTGCAAAAAGCGCTGGCGGCCAAGCTGCCGCCGGTGATCGTGCTGAACAAAATTGATCGCGCCGACGCCCGGCACAATGAAGTCCTCGACGAAATCTACGATCTGTTCATCGACCTCGATGCGACGGAAGACCAACTGGATTTTCCGATCGTTTACACCAACGCGCGCGATGGCGTGGCCCACAACAAACTCGGTGATAATTCAACCGACCTCTTGCCACTTTTCGAAGCCATCGTGAAGCACATTCCGGCGCCGCCGGGCGATCCAGCGGGCGTGCTGCAAATTCAGGTGATGAACCTGGATTACAGCGAATTTCTCGGGCGCATCGCCATCGGCCGCGTGTTCAACGGCACTTTGAACCGCGGCGAAGAAGTAGGAGTCAGCAAGCTGAACGGAAAAATCGAGCCAACCAGGATCACAAAGCTGTTCACGTTTCGTGGGCTGGAGCGCGACGAAGCGGAAGCGGTCCCCGCCGGCGACATTGTGGCGATTGCCGGCGTCGAAGACATTCAAATCGGCGAGAGTATCACGGACCTGGCTTCGCCCGCGCCGATCGAGCCATTGCTCATCGACGAGCCCACACTGGCGATGATTTTCACGGTCAATAGCGGGCCGCTTTCGGGCAAAGAGGGCAGCTATCTCACTTCGCGCGACTTGCGCGACCGCCTGCAAAAAGAGCTGCTCACCAACGTCTCGATTCGCGTGGAAGATACGGACACGCCGGAATCGTTTCGCGTGCTGGGGCGGGGCGAGCTGCAACTGGCCATTCTCATTGAGACGATGCGGCGCGAAGGTTTTGAATTAATGGTGGGCAAGCCGGAAATTGTGACGCGCACGGAAAATGGAAAGAAGCTCGAGCCGGTCGAGCTGCTGGTGATCGACATTCCTGAGAATTACATCGGGATAATCCTCGAAACTCTGGGCAGCCGGCGCGGCGAGATGACCAAGATGAGCAATCACGGCTCGGGCCGCGTGCGCATGGACTTCAAGATTCCTTCGCGCGGCTTGATCGGCTTGCGCAGCCAACTGCTGACGGATACGCGCGGCACGGCCCTGATTCATTCGATTTTCGACGGCTGGACCGAATACGGCGGCGAGATGGCGCTGCGTCCGACGGGCGCGCTGGTCGCGGATCGCGCGGGAGTTTCGACCGCTTTTGCGCTGTGGAACTTGCAAGAGCGCGGCGAACTATTCGTCGGTCCGACGGTGGATGTTTACGAAGGCATGATCGTTGGCGAAAATACGCGCGAGCAGGATATGGATGTCAACGTCACGAAGGAAAAGAAGCTCACGAACATGCGCTCGTCGACGGCGGACGAAGCCATTCGCTTGATTCCTCACCGCGAGCTGAGCCTCGAACAGGCCATCGAATTCATCGCCGACGACGAATACGTGGAAATCACGCCGAAGACGATTCGTTTGCGCAAAAAAGTTCTGCAGGCCAACAAGCGCCCGCGCCGCTGGCAGGAAATCCGCGCCAGTCAGGAAGCAGCGGGGTAGAGGTTTGAAGTGAAAAGAGCTGGCCTTTTATTCCTCTTGGTGGCTCTGGTGTTGGTTGAATTAATCTTGCTTGAAGGCTTCGTTCCTTACGGATGGCCCCATCCCGTTTCTGGGATGCTGAATCGCATACTCCCGACCCAGGAATACAAACCTCATCCGAACGTGGATTTGGAGATTGAGATGGTGCTACGCCAGCACCACACGCTCAGAATAGTCTTTTACGTGCTTACAGGGATTTTCGCAGTAGGCAACGCCCTTTTAATCTCGAAAACGTGGAAAGTCTGGCGTCGTTCGAAGCCACCCTCGTCGCGAACTTAAGACCAGATCACCAGCCGTCTTCTCTAATAATTGGGCGGGATTGGCGTCAGATTGTCAGGCCCTGGCAGCTGGAATTCGCGGGGCGAGGACTTTATAGCCACGGAGCCAGATTTCCTCTGGCAAGCCAAGGCCCTGCTTAATCTCGAAGTCGCGGCAGAAAGGATTCTCACGCTTCCAGGCATTCCACCAGCGGCGCATGGGCACGCGCCCGAGGAAAACCGTGGAAGCGGGGGCAGCGGAAAATCGCTGCCGTGGATCAGGCGCGCGTGTAGATCGGTACGTTCGGCCAAACGCAGCAACATTCGCCAGCGCGTGATGAGCGTCAGGGCGGAGGTATCCGCGTACAAGTTCGGCCACTTTGGAAACATTTCCGCGAGTAAGTCGAAGTTTGACCGGCCATCGCGCTCGCCAAGCGATGCGACGTGCGCCGCAATCACCGTAACGCCCTCCTCGAGCGGCGCGACGAGTGTGCGCGGGTCGCCGTACTCCTGCAACCATTGCTTGTTCATCGCCTACGTGGGGTAGCAACGCTATCTTGTGCTGCACGAGACGGCGGTAAAACGCGCGGCACCTCGGATCGTTCTGTTCGGTGTACACCCAATCTTGCGCCAGCAGCACCACCTGCTTCAGAAATCCTGCGGTGTGGATGCGACGGATCAGATAACCGATGTAGGCCTGGTCGAGGTCCGGCTGGGGGATAGACAGCCGCAGAGTCCACAGCCCAGCACGCGCCTGGATGCTTCGTCTCATGGCATCGCTCATCCAGCAGCCGCTGTTGCCTGTCCCGACGCCCATGGCGTGCACGTGGACGTCGAGCCCCGCTCCTCGCAATCGCGCGGGAATTTCCCGCGAGTCTTTCGCGCCGTCTTCGAAACCGCGAAACAGCTTGTAGCCGCCCGCGCCCAGGGCCACCGCAGTCGCGCCAGCCCACAGAATCTTCCTCCGAGTAAGTTTCATAGGGCGTGAATCTACCACGGTGATGGGTGTTTGCCGATAATCCAAGTTGGAACGGAATTAGTGCACCGACTTCTGGAGCAATTCGGCTAGATACTGTTTCCAGATGGCGGCGCGGGTGTGAGTGCCGTGGCCGCGGGTTTCGTCCGTCATGGGCAGCAGGACGAAGCGGCCGTTTTTCACCTTCTTGATTTCGCGCTCGGCGATGCCCAGCTCGGGTGGATTGATGAAGTCGTCGGCAGAGTTGATGTACATCATCGGCGCGGCGATTTTTTCAAGCTGGGGCGAGGGATCGTAATTCCGTGAGGCGTTGAAGTGGTACAGCGTGTCGTTGGCGTCCATGCCCGCTAGGCGTTCCTTGAAATAGTCATCCAAAAATTTGTCCGCAGCGTCGCGCGTGGGGTACATTTTCTGCGCGTGGAGCGGCGCACTGCCGGCAATCATCAACAAGTCGACCGCTGTGCGCAGTGCCTGTTGCGGCTCCGCGGTGTACTCTCCGCCCTTCCATTCGGGATCGTTTCGAATCGCGTCCATGACCATTTTTCGCAGGATGCGGTTGCGTCCGGCAATCTGCACTGGCAGGCAGGCCAGCGGCATCAGCGCATCCATGAAATCGGGATATGTCTCTCCCCAAACGAATGAATGCATGCAGCCCATTGAGGTGCCGAGGATGAGCCGCAGATGATTCACGCCGAGCCCTTCGGTGAGCAAAAGATAGTGCGCGGCGACCATGTCGTCGTAATCGTATTGCGGGAAATGCGCGTGCAAGCCGTCGCTGGGTTTTGAGGATTTTCCGTGCCCGATGCCGTCGGGAAGAATGATGTAGTAGCGTTCAAGGTCCAGAAGCTGTCCAGCTC